>CBDTUI010000075.1:0-14099 GCA_965363765.1 uncultured Acidimicrobiia bacterium | reverse complement strand
GCGCGTCTGGCCGCCAATCTGCACAACGGCATTATCCAGCAGACTCCTAGAGCCCGCTGAACAAATACATGTCACGCAACGGAATTATTCAGCAGACTCCTAGTCGGCGAAGGTCCCGAAAACCGATCGGAGCGCATCAGAGATTTCGCCAAGCGTCGCCCCGACAGCGAACGCGGCCCGGATGGCCGGAACAAGATTGCCAGTCCCTGAAGCGGTTTGGGTCACTTCGGCTAGGTGGTTGTCGACCAGTCGCTGGTCCCGGTCCATGCGATAACGCCTAAGCGATGCGATCTGCTCTCGTTCCAACTCGGGATCCAGAGCCTGCCCATCGAACGATCGTTGGTCGCCCGCTTCCGCAAACGCGTTGACCCCAACAATGATGTCGCGACCCGATTCGGTCCGTTGTGCAGCCTCGTAGGCAGCCTGCTCGATATACGTCTTTTGAACTCCTTGTTCGACTGCAGCGACAGCTCCGCCCGCTTCGTCGATCTTGGCGACCAGCTCCCAGGCGGCCGTCTCCAACTCGTTGGTGAGGGTTTCGATGAAGTACGAACCGGCCAGAGGGTCAACCGTGTTGGGGACACCCGATTCGTGGGCGAGGATCTGTTGGGTTCGTAGGGCGACGGTTACCGAGGCCTCAGTAGGTAAACCGAGCGCCTCGTCGTACGAATTTGTATGGAGAGACTGGGTACCACCGAGCACGGCGGCCATGGCTTGGATCGTGGTCCGGACCACGTTGTTCAGCGGTTGTTGGGCGGTCAGCGTGCTCCCGGCGGTTTGGGTGTGGAATCGCATCCTCCACGAGTCGGGGGAACGAGCGCCGAGCCGATCACGCATAAGCGCCGCCCACATTCGTCTAGCCGCCCGGTACTTGGCGATCTCCTCAAAAAAATCGTTGTGGCCATTCCAAAAGAACGACAGGCGAGGAGCAAAGTCATCAATATCGAGTCCGGCAGCCACCGCTGCCTCAACATACGCCACCCCATTCGTGAGCGTAAACGCCAGTTCTTGTGCGGCCGTCGAACCGGCCTCTCTCATGTGATAGCCCGAGATCGAGATCGTGTTCCAACCAGGCAGCTCGTCGGCACAGTAAGCAAATATGTCGGTCACGAGCCGCATCGAAGGGCGCGGCGGGTAGATATAGGTGCCCCGGGCTATGTATTCCTTGAGCAGGTCGTTCTGGATCGTGCCTCGGAGCTGCGCCCCATTTATGCCTCGCTCTTCGGCGACAAGTTGATAACCGACCAGCAGAATTGCGGCCGTCGAATTTATCGTCATGGAGGTACTCACCTCATCGAGGGGTAGTCCATCGAAAAGAACACGAAGGTCATCGAGCGTATCAATCGCCACGCCAACCTTTCCGACTTCTCCGGCGGCCATAGGGTGATCGGAGTCGTAGCCCATCTGGGTGGGAAGGTCGAAAGCGACCGACAGTCCGGTCTGCCCGGCGGCCAGCAGGGCCTTGAAACGTTCGTTGGTCGCAGCTGCGGTCCCGAAGCCCGCATACTGGCGCATCGTCCAGAAGCGACCCCGATACATCGACGGGTACGGACCCCTAGTGAACGGGTACTCGCCCGGTTGTCCGATTCGGGCCTGGTCGCTTGGTCGGTCCGGTCCGTAGACGACGTCGATTTCGATACCGCTGCTCGTGCGCCTGGTTTCGTTTGACATGATCTAAGATCTCCGACTCAGTAAAGTTATAGATTACCGGCAACTTTTCCCGACCCCCTTTCGTTGGATATCCCTATGACCACAAGTCTTCATCAGTTAGAACGGCGCGAGCGGCGCGGGAAATGGTTCGTCGCCACCGCCATCCTGCTTTCGATCAGCGTACTGACCGCATCGTGGGTCGGCCTCTTCTCGTTCATGGCCGCCACCACCGCCCACGGGGTCATGGTTGATGTCGAATCTGCGATCATCCCCGAAGTAGACGGTGACGCCCTCAACTTCCCGGACTTGTCTCGCGTCTCACGGGTATACGCCTCGAATGGCACGCTCCTGGCGGAACTGCACGATGGCATCGTCTCTGAGCCTGCCCGATTCGAGGACATCCCCGATGTGATGATCGACGCCATCCTGGCCGCCGAGGACTCCGATTTTTTTGTGCACGCCGGGGTCGACTGGAGTGCCATCGCATCCGCGTTTATCGACAACCTCAGCTCCGACACTCAGCGGGGTGGTTCCACGATCACCCAGCAGGTGGTTAAGAAGACCTTTGTTGGCGACGAAGTCTCATACGAAAGAAAACTGCGCGAAGCGGTAACTGCCATCGAGCTCGAGCGCCGATATTCAAAGGAACAAATTCTCGAGTTCTATCTCAATTCCGTCTACTTCGGGTCCAGTGCCTATGGCGTTCGCGCCGCCGCCCGCGAGTTCTTCGATAAAGAGCTCGATCAGCTCACCATCGCCGAAGCAGCCACCCTGGCAGTTCTTCCCCGCAACCCCTCGATCTACAGCCCCCGCTCCAACCCCGAAACGACTCTTGACCGTCGGAACAGCGTCATCGACGAAATGCTCGACTCCGATTTCATCACGCCTGCCGAACGGAATACAGCAGTGGCCGAGAACATGTCGATCGCTCCCCCAAAAACCTTTATCAGCCCGGCGGATCACGTGGTCGCCGAGGTCAAGCGGCGCCTTCTCGACGACCCAAAATTCGCGTTCCTCGGTGCCACCCGCGATGAACGAAAACAAGCCATCTTCGGCTGCCCGGCCGATGCCGTCGACTGCCAGGGCGGTGGCGGCCTGAATATCAAGCTGACCATCGATCTCGACCTCCAGAACGCCGCCAACGACATCCTGCACAACTGGCTGCCTACACCTGAGGATCCGGAAGAGAAAGCCCCGACCGGCGCCATCGCCACGGTCGATTCAAAGACAGGCGCCATCCTGGTCATGGCTTCTGGCCTGCCGTTCGGCGAGCAGCAGTTTGACCTCGCTACGCAGGGCAAGCGCAATCCAGGCTCATCATTCAAACCGTTCACCCTCGTTGCGGCCCTCGAACAGGGGACTTCGCTGAACTCGTTCTGGGACTCGACGAGTCCCAAAGAATTCGACATCGGCGGAGGGCAGGTGTGGAAAGTAAGCAATGCGGGCGGAGGCGGATCTGGCTTGATGCGCCTGTTCGACGCTACCTACAACTCGGTGAACGTCGTGTACGCCGGCGTTTCGGTCGAGATCGGTCCGGAGAACATCGTCGATGTTGCCCACCGCATGGGCATCACGTCACCGCTTCCGGCCGTTCCGGCCCTCACCCTCGGAGTTGGTGCTGTGTCACCGCTCGAAATGGCATCTGCCTACACGAACTTCTCCACAAATGGATCTTGGGCAGAGAGCTACCTCGTTGAGTCGATCACCAGTTCGTCCGGAGAGATCACCTATCAGCACCAGATCAACCGCATTCAGACAGTCGATGCTGCGGTCATAGCCGCCGCTCGCCAGCCCCTCGAGATCGTGCCGGTTAGCGGAACAGCCCCACGCGCCAACATCGGAAGGCCACAGGGCGGCAAAACCGGAACCCATCAGAACTTCACGGAAGCCTGGTTTGTGGGATTTGTACCCCAGGCCGCAACTGCGGTCTGGGTTGGTTTTCCGGATAGTCAGGAGCCGCTCAAGAATGTCCGGATTCACGGTGAAACCTATTCACGAGTCTTTGGTGGAAGTGTGCCAGCGCCGATCTGGAAAGAGTTTATGCAGATATACCTGGCGGACAAGCCCGTTGAAGACTTCCCACCCGACCCCGAAGGCATCACCGCATATTTACGGACCCCGTCGACCGATGTCCCCGACGTAATCGGCTTGTTGGCAGCTGATGCCACCAAGGAGATCCGTACGGCTCACCTCAATGCGTCAGTGGTCGAGGTGCCGTCATCCGAGCCGGCCGGAACCGTCATAGCCCAATCTCCGGCAGCAGGGGCCGTGATCTCGGAAGGTTCGTCGGTCACGATCTCCGTGTCCATCGAAGGCCAGCCACTGCCCCAGTTCGAGGGCCGAAAACGTAAGGACTTCGAGAAGGCTTTCAACGACTTCCAGGCCCAGGCCGGGTTCAAACTCAACGTGGACTACCAGACGGTGGAGACAACTGACCCCAAGAAAGTCGGAATCCTCCTCCGCCAGCGACCAGCTGCCGGAACTGTGGTGGGCGATGGAGACACGATCATCGTGATCTTCGGCGTACAAAAATAGAATCACCCCGTAAGGGGAGTTGACAGTAGATAGCGTTATGTGTTATTTCATAACGGTGAGACCTGTCGTACCCGGGACCGAGGAAAACCTCGCTGCATCAGCCGCCGCGCCAATCCCGGGTGCGGCCGGTCCACGGCGATCGGCTCAACCTCGCCCTTGGGTCCGGCCTCGCCTGTACGAACGCGGCGCGCCAATTCTCTACACAGACCCGTATGTCCGGTCCCAATGGACCTCTGCCATCGGGCCACAGGCGGTTGCCGATCTGATGCGCCTCGTTCGAGCCGCCGAGCAAGGTCGGCGAATACGCAAGCCCATCCGACTTCAAGCCCTCGTAGCAGTCGGCCTCGTCACCTGGGCAGGCGGCGAGCTCTATGTGTCGGTTCGTGTCCCAGAGGTCCCCGGTCACTTCACGGGTCACTTCACCGGTCACTTCACCGGGGACTCCAAACTGCGGCCTCACCGACCAGGCCGATCACCCTAGGATTCGGTTATGAACGCGATAACCAAAACCGTCACCCTCTCGGGTGGTTCGATGACAAGTTACGAAGACGCCATTCGGGTCGTTCTGAGCAGGGCTTCGGAATCGATCAGCGAGATCACTCGCTTCGAAGTCGTTTCGATGGCTGGTAGCGTCGACTCGGCAGGCTTGCCGGCCAGCTTCGAAGTCACTCTGCTCGTCACCTTCATAGTCAAAGAGTCCCTGGCTCACAATTGACCGTCACCGACCTGGGCGACGGAATCTGGCGCATTACTGCGCCGCTTCCCTTTGCTGCGCCCAAATCAGTCAACTGCTACGTATTCGAATCATCCGACGGCCTCACCATGCTCGATTGCGGGGTCGACAGCGAGGCCGGACTGGAGGTCATCTGGGCAGGTCTGGCGACCATCGGAGGTTCCCTCGCAACCCTCATTGGCTCCCACTTGCATGTCGATCACATGGCCGCAGCTCGCACGGTCGTCGACAAGACCGGGGCGCGATGGATGATGCACGAAACCACTGCCGAGGAAGTCCCGTGGTACAACGATTGGTCGCTACGGGCCGAATCACTGGCCGCCGCAGCCAGGGCTCATGGTGCGCCATCCGAGTTCACTGGCGGACTCGTCAACGACTGGGAACGACCCGATTGGTACGGACTCGCAATCGCCCCAACCGACCCAGTGAGTGACGGCGACCAAATCTCCATCGACAAGGATCGACATTTGACCGTGATGTACACGCCGGGCCACCAGCGAAATCACATCTGCCTGATCGACTCACGTACCGGACTTCTCTTTTCTGGGGACCACGTACTCCCCCGTATCTCTCCGTTTGTTCCGTATACGGGACCAGAACACGACCACCTCGGCGACTACCTCACGTCAATCGGGCGCATCGTCAGTCTTGAGGCGACTCTCACGCATCCTGCCCACGGATCCGAAATCGATCGCGGTTCGGAACGGGCGCACCAGATCATGTTGCATCACCGCCGACGCCTCGAGGACATGACCGACCACCTCGCCTCCGGGCCGCAGACCGCTTGGCAGGTGATGGAAGAAACCTTCCGCCCGAACCTCAGTTTTCTACAGCAACGATTGGCTATCCAGGAAACCCTGGCCCACCTGGAACACTTGAGACGCAAAGGGAGTGTCCGGCTGGTGGGTAATCCCGATGCTTGGCAATATGAGAGGACCGGCCGTTGATCACTACGGCCGTGACCCTGAGCGCCGATGACGGCGAAACGCTTGAGGCCCGTTGGGACCGTCCAGCCGAACCCGCCGGCGACGTTGTCGTTCTCTGCCATCCCCACCCACTCCAGGGCGGAACGATGCGCGCTCCCTTGATGGATCACATCACGAATGGTCTCGTAGGGCGGGGTTTCTCTGTCCTTCGGTTCAACTTTCGCGGCGTCGGAGAATCCTCCGGCACCCATGACTTCGGCGGGAGCGAACTCCGAGACATCAGCGCCGCCTGGGCAGAAGCGTCTGGCAAAAACGCCCCATCCCTTCACCTGGCGGGCTGGTCGTTTGGGGCGGCGACGTCACTGGCCTGGATGGCAGCAACTGAAACGGCGGTTGGTTGGGTAGGTGTCGCTCCCCCGGTCAAGGGCGAACACAGCCCAGCCTTACCCTCCCGGCTCCCTGCATCGCCGCGCACGTTCATTCTGGGAGATCGAGATCAGTTCACAACCGTTGAAGAAATCGAGAGTTACGCCAGTCAGGTATCCGGCAACGTCCGAATAGTGAAAGGCTCCGACCACTTCTTCTATTTTCGAGAACAGGTCGTCGCCGACCTCATGGCCGACGCGTTCGAGGCGGAGCAGTTTCCCACCTAACCGTTTGCCGTTCTAGAGCCAGATCGAGCGAGCAGTCTCTCGGCATTCCCAAACAACACAGCTTCGGTCACATCCTCGGCAAACTCAAGCGCCCTCCAATCTCGCAGCCACTTCTCGGCCGTCAGGAACGGAAAGTCGGTACCGAACAACGTCTTGTGTTTGAGCGGACCGGCAATCGCGGCGAGCAGGTTGTCGGGGAGGTACTTTGGCGACCAACCAGACAACTCAATGAAAACGTTGGGTTTGTGAACGGCAACGGCGATCGCCTCGTCCTGCCATGGGGCGGACGGATGAGCCATCACAATCGCCAGGTCGGGAAAGTCAGCGGCCAGGTCGTCGAGCAACATCGGGTCCGCGTGTCGATGCCGGATGCCGCCACCGCCGCGCATACCCCGCCCGAGGGCAGTCACTCCGGTGTGAAAAAGACAGATGAGACCCAAATCCTCTGCAACTTCAAAAACCGGATAGGCCATCGGGTCGTTCGGTGAAAACACTTGGGCGGATGGATGGAACTTGAGGCCTGCCAGGCCTAAGCGGTAGGCCTCGTAGGTACCCGCCACGGCGGCTTGTCCTTTGTGTGGATCGACCGATCCAAACCCGATGAACACGTCTGGATGCGCCGAAACCATACGAGCGACCGCCGACGAGGGGAACGCCGCCTGGCCAGTTGCCGTCTCCGCGTCCCACGCCAGCAGTACGGCCCGCCCACCCTGCTGGCGATACGATTCGGCAAGGTCATCGGTCGCCATGACCGGGAAACTGCGTCCAAAGACTTCTTCGAGGCCAGGGATGAATGGGCCGAATGCGCCGGTCATCATCGCCTCGACAGGCGGGTGCACGTGCATGTCGATGAACTTCACCGCGGTCTGAACCCGCGATTCGACGCTTCGGCAAGGCCATCGGGCCCGAACGCCGATACCAGGTTGCGCATCGTTAGATGTTCGGCGTCGTCTCGACCTGAAAGCTCTGCGAACTGCTCCGGGTCGTCGCAGTCGTAAACGATCATGGTGTCCCGGGCACCGAGGAACCGATGGTGTGCAAACCGGTTTAGCCGTCCCATGTCTGGCATCCTCGCGTGGTTTGATTCAGGCTACTCGCCACGACCGCCCCCAACCGAGACCTCAGCATTGCAGTTCGGGCACACGGCCATCTCAACGTCGCCGACGATAAACGAAAAGGAACAATCAGGACACGACACCCGCGGAGATGGCTCGGCCGGGGGCGTCGGGACGGGCGGCAGACCCCCAGGTGGCGCCTGTTCACTGGCTCCGGCAACTGCGCCGGGTTGGCCCGGGATCTGATTAACTGCACCACAGGTAGGGCACTTAAAACGACCCTGCCCGGTGACGTCGACTTCTGTCCCACAGCTACCACAACGAGCTCTCATGTCTGGCTCCCATCTACTTCTCCGGTCATCGCCCCGATGGATTGCAGGTACCCGAACTGTCCCGCAAGAACCGCTAGGACGTCGTGGGCCTCCGCCGAATCAATCTTAGATAGGACGTAGGCAACCATCTCATCGGTTGGCCCCATTACGACGGAGGCGGTGCCGCGCTGCTGGCCTTTGACACTCTGCTGAAGTCCAAAAACTTGCCACTCGAGGATGGCTCGCACACCCGGAGCTGCCAACCGTGCTCGCTGCTCCGGATCGAGCTGCGGCAGGATCCATTGCACGGCATCCTCGATCACGTATTCAAGCGGGTCCGAGGACGGACGGCCCCGCAACTCCTGCCAGAGCATCGCTCCGACGAGTACGAGAAAGACCGCACCGAGTAGGGCGCCGAGCGCGATGGCACTGGCGGGTGTCACTCGATCAAATCCCTATCTGGTCGGCCAACATCGCCCGGTGGTAGGCAGGATCACCTAACAGTAACTCCGAGCTTTTGGCCCGCTTGAAGTAAAGATGAGCATCGTGCTCCCAGGTGAACCCGATACCTCCGTGCACCTGGATGTTCTCGGCAGCCGCAGAAAAATACTTCTCCGTGCAATACGACTTTGCCAGCGGAGCCACCACTGCGAGTTCGTCGTTGTCCTCGGCGACGGCCCAAGCGGCGTAGTAGGCGGCACTTTTTGAAGATTCGACGCCAACCAGCATGTCGGCACACTTGTGTTTGATGGCCTGGAATGAGCCAATCGGCCGCCCAAATTGAACCCGGACTTTGGCATAGGACACCGCCATGTCGAGGACTCGCTGCGCGCCACCAACCGATTCAACAGCGAGGGCGACCGAGGCGATCCGATACACCTGCGCCAGCACGTCCCAGCCGGAACCTTCCTCCCCCAACACTGCTTCAGCGGGGACCATCACATCAACAAACCGAACGTCAGCAAGCTTGCGAGTCTGATCCATCACTTCGACCGATTGCCGCTCGATACCTTCAGCGTGAGCGTCGACAAGAAACAACGTTGGGCCGGAGCCAGATTGAGCCGCGACCACCAGAAAATCAGCCGTGTGTCCATCAATGACAAAACTCTTGGTTCCAGACAGGCGGTAGCCGCCACCGACAGGCTCAGCTGTCATTTCTATCCCGGATACATCCCACCGGCCGTTGGGCTCTGTCACGGCTAGGGCAAGTCGAGTGGTGCCGTCGGCCACGGACGGGAGCATGCCTTGCTTCTGGCTCTCCGTGCCAGCGAGGAGGATGGCATTGGCGCCAAGGATTACCGTTGACATGAACGGGGCGGGGAGCAACGCGCCTCCCATCTCTTCGAGCAAGACGGCGGTTTCGAGAAAGCTGAATCCCGCTCCCCCATATTCTTCGGGAATGGCCATGGCCTGCCAACCCATGGCAGCCATCTCATTCCACATTCCGACATCGAAGCCATCGTCGGTGGCCATCAATTCGCGAACTGTGACTGTTGGACACTTATCGGCCAGAAACCGTCGAGCAGTTTCCCGGAGAAACTCTTGCTCCTCGCTAAAGGCAAAATTCATCGAATGCTCCTCATCATGCCTCCCATGTTAACCGCCGTTCACGGGGTCCGCCGCCGTCCTAAGCTGGCGTCATGATCAGCGTCGACCTACCCGAGGCAGAAATACGAACGACCAGCGTCGGATCACTCGACAACAACGTATACGTTGTCGCATGTAAAGCGACCGGCAAAGCGGTCATCATCGATGCGGCCGCCGAACCCATACGCATCAATTCGCTGGTGGCCGATCTGGAACCAATCGCCGTTCTCACGACGCATGGCCACGCCGACCATATCGGCGCGGTTTCAGAACTTACGTCAAGCCTCAAGATCCCGTTTCGTTTGCATCCGGCCGACGAAATCGTAGCCAGGAGGTCAATCGACCAGCCACTCGAACCTGGCGTCGTCACCGTCGGCCATGTCAGCATCAAGGTTGTTCACACGCCCGGTCACACGCCCGGATCCGTATGTTTCCTCGTAGATTCGATCGTATTCACTGGCGATACGCTCTTTCCGGGCGGACCGGGTGCCACCCGATTCCCATACTCCGATTTTGATCAGATCATGCAAAGCCTTCGAGACGAGTTGTTCGTGCTACCAGACGCGACGCGCGTCTTTCCCGGCCACGGCCAACCGACAGAGATTGGTATCGAACGACCCAATTTGGCCGAATGGCAGGCTCGGCGCTGGTAATACCTCAAGCCGCTCAGCGAATCCGACGATGAGATAGACGTGGACCAGGAGGCCTGGGGCGTGTCAGCGGATGACAGCATCGAAATAGAATTCCCATCCCTCAAGCAAACCGCCCCGAACCCGGTAGAACGGGTGGCGGTTGGTCGCGCTCCTGGACCGATCGAGGCCCAGCTATCCAAGGTGCCCGAATCCGACGATCTATCCTGGTTAGCGGCCATCTTCGCCGACGACGACCCCGATCCGGAGCCGGGAACAACCGACCCGGACCCCGATGAAGTCGCCGATCGTGGCATCACAGATCACGAAGCAACGGCAGACGAAGTCGCTGATACCGACCCGGACGATTTCACGCCTCCAACCGCAGAGCTAGATCCGGACGCACTTGAGCCCTCAAGCACGCCGACTGAGCCTCCCGCTCTCTTTATCCGACCCGACGACGTCCTCGAACCTGGCCTGACCGCAGTGCCTACGCGAGAGCCGGAGGACGAGGAACCCGAGCCTGACGTGCCCGAGCCCACCAACCAGAAGGCGGCCGACGAGTCTGTCGACCATCGACCCGCCAAGAACGCCTCGGGATTTCGAGAAGAGATCATGTCGACCTTCTCGCAAATGTATAACTAGCCCATCGAGACGCCCAGGAATGGCCTTAGGCCAGGCGGTTTATCGGCCGATACAACATCATACGATCGATCGAAGCCTGTCACACATGGACGTAGCCACGAACAAACGAAAACGAGGACGACGTTCTGGCCCCCAACAGGTCTGGATTCTGTCGATCACCATTGCGGTCGCCGCAGCAGCCATGGCCTCGCAAGTGATCAATCTCGAGACCCTCGTCCCTGAGAAGCAGGCCATCCCCTGGTATGTCCTGGTGCCTCTCGTGTATATCGCCGAACTGACCGTGGTGCATCTCCGGTTCCATCGCCATGCCCATTCGTTCTCGATGAGCGAAGTCACACTCGTGTTGGGCCTGTTCGCCAGCGCACCCTGGGAGCTGATTGCCGCCCAGATCGGTTTCGCAGTCGCTCTGATCATCAATCGCCGTCAGCCGCTGATGAAATTGACATTCAACATGGCCCAGAACTCGTTTGTCATCATCCTGGCGGTCGTGGTCTTCCGGGCCGTCGCCCAACTCGGCGACCCGCTGGGGCTGGCTGGCTGGTTCGCTGCCATCATCGCCACCCAGACCACCGTCATCCTCGCCAATCTCCTGATCAACGGCGCCATCCACCTGTCGGGCGGAGCGATCGACCGTCGCGAGCAACTTGAGGTCTTGTCCTTGACCTCCCTCGCCGCGTTGATGAATACCGCCCTAGCCCTGGTTGGTATCACCATCTTCTGGAGCGGTGGAGCCAACGCAGCCTGGCTGGCGATGGTGCCTCCAGTGGTTCTCTTCTTCGCCTATCGGGCGTACATCTCCCAGCGCCTTGAACGATCCCGTCTCGAGTCGCTGTACCAAGCGACCAGGGTGCTCCACGAGTCACCCCAAATCGAGTCAGCCCTCGAGTCAGCCGCCCTCTATGCCCAGGATATGTTCGAGGCCGAGGTAGTCGAAATCATCCTGCTTCCTGAGGAAGGGAAATCGGCGTACCTCACGGCAGTGGGGCCCGATGATCGACGAGTGGTGATGGAACCTTTTGACCTCGGGTCAGAAGAAACCCACTTTCACTCGATCGCCAACAGCCCCGGCGCCCTTCTCATCGCCGATCCGACCTCCTTTGCTCGCGATGGTTGGCAAATGGAAGATGGGGTGGCCGCACCGCTGTCGGGAGACCATGGCACGTTCGGAGTGATCATCGTTGCGAACCGACTCAATGACGTTTCTCAATTCGAAGAGAGCGATGTTCGTCTGTTGGAGACGTTCGCCAGCCAGGTTTCAGTTTCGCTTGAAAACGGGCGCCTCGAAGACTCGCTCGCTCAGCTGACCGACCTCAAAGAAGAACTCCGACATCAGGCGTTGCATGACTCGCTAACGAAGCTCGCCAATCGGACCCTCTTCTCCGAACGGGTAGATGCCGCCTTGGAGCGCTGCGCCAAGGACGACCGTTTCATCGCCGTCATGTTCCTCGACCTCGATGACTTCAAAACCGTCAACGATTCGCTCGGCCACGCCGCCGGTGACGACCTCCTCGTCCAGGTCGCTAATCGTCTCCGTTCGTTCACCAGGCCCGAGGACGTCGTGGCCCGGCTAGGCGGAGACGAGTTCGCCATCCTGCTCGAGGATCTCTCGACGCCAACTGGTGCAACCGATGTCGCTGAACGGATCATGGCTGGCATGACCGTGCCCTTCAACCTGGAGGGCAAAGAACTGAACGTGCACACTTCCATTGGGATTGCCTTCGGGGGCGGCAGCGACCGACCCGACCAGATCATGCGCAACGCCGACGCTGCGATGTATGCCGCCAAACAGACGCGCAAGGGCACCTACCGGGTGTTTGAGGACGCCATGCACGCCGAAATGATCCGCAGGCTCGAGCTGAAAGCCGACCTGACCGAAGCCGTGGCTCGTGATGAGCTCGTGTTGCGGTACCAGCCGATTGTCGACCTGGCAACCGGGAACGTCACCGGCGTCGAAGCTCTCGTGCGTTGGCAACATCCCACCAGGGGAATCGTGCCGCCAGCTCAGTTCATCCCGTTCGCTGAGGAGAGCGGCCTGATCGTCGCCATCGGTTCCTTCGTCCTTGAGCAGGCTGTGATCAAGGCCGTCGAATGGCAAAAAGCCCGGCCAAAGCAGTTCCTCACCATGGCTGTGAACCTCTCCCCCCGTCAGTTGGCCGAAGTTGATATGGCGTCGGTCATTCGCGACACCATCACCAAACACGGCCTCGAACCGCGCCGGCTCATTATCGAAATCACCGAGAACGTGGTCATGCAGACGACCGTCAGCCTGCTCGACGACATCCGCGACCTCGGGGTACGGCTGGCAATCGACGACTTTGGCACCGGATACTCGTCACTCGCCTACCTGGATCGGCTCCCGATCGACATCATCAAGATCGACAAAAGCTTCACAGATCGTCTCAACCCGGATGAGGAATCGCCTCTCGTCCGTACGGTGCTCCAGTTGGGCGACGCCCTCGGCATCGACACAGTTGTCGAAGGCATCGAGACGGCCCATCAACTACGACGCCTCCAACAGCTGGGATGCGCCAAGGGACAAGGGTATCTGCTGTCGCCCCCTCTCGCTGCCGATGAGGTGGAGAAGCTGCTTGGCGAGAACCTGACCGGTGACACCATGATGCACGGGCCGACCCACCTGCGCATCGTCGGGTAAATCACCGGTCGGGTAACCCGCTCAGTCGGGCTAGCCGCTTGACAACAAGAGGGGTAACGCGGGACTATGACCTCTAAAGGGGAACCGGAGGGGGATGTCGGGGTGCTGTTTCATGGCGAATTACAGTTAGCGGACGACGCTGAATCGCGTCTGTCGGTGACTTTGACCATGGAGCCCGACTCCTTGTCGTTGGCGACTGGTGAAGAGAAACTGGGTACCTGGAACCGCCCCGAAGCCAAAGCTGTCGAGATCGCCCGGGGAAAATACGACCTCACTCTCGGTAATGAGACCCTCATTTTTACGCCCGAAAACGGCCCACTGTTTGCATCGAGGGGCTTGCCGTATTTCAGTGAGCCAGGTCCGGAATCAGTAGAACCGGCCGGATTTCTCGCCAAAATAAAGAAGTGGGGTGTGCGACCAACCGACTTCGCTACCCAGCTTGGCAGTGCTGACGGCGAGGTGGAGAAATCTGGCGAGTCGGCTGGCCAGCCGGTTGGTCCGCTGGACGCGGCTGTCTCGGGCCAAGCGCCTGCGATCCCACCAACCGAAACATCGCCAAGCCTTCAGGCGGCCTACGCCGACGCAGTTCGGGGTGCAGCCGTTGGGATCCCGGCGGCCGCTAACCCTCCACCGTCTCCCGCCGACCGGCCGCCCGCCTCTGTGCCCGCCTCTGTGCCCGCCTCTGTGCCCGCCTCTGTGCCCGCCTCTGGCGCCTCCGCTGG
>CBDTUI010000074.1:0-14251 GCA_965363765.1 uncultured Acidimicrobiia bacterium | reverse complement strand
TGCGCAGTTTCGTTTGCGAAACTGCATTGCGACGCAAGCGTCGCACGTACTGCGGGTCAGTCGGTAACCTGTCGGGATGCTCGCCGAGTTCACATACCGTCCGATCCCTCTTTACGAACTCGGCCCGCTCACGTTGTCGCTCCACGGTGTTTTTGCCGCCCTCGGGTTCCTGGCGGGTTCCTGGCTGTCGGTCGAGTTGGCCGCCCGGCGTGGATATGACCGCGACGCCTATCTCTCAATGTTCAACTGGGCGCTGGTTGGCGCCATCTTCGGGGCCAGGTATTTGACGGTTGGTGCCCAAATTGCCGAAGGGGCCTCGTTCGCACAGGTAATTTCGCCCCTAGGTAACTTTTCAATCCTCGGGGGAATGCTTGGAGGCATCCTGGGAGCGGCGGTGCGGGCCAGGCGTCTCAACCAGCCCTGGTGGGCGCTGGTCGACACGGCGTCCTACGGGTTGGCCGTGGGAACCATTGTGGGTCGGCTCGGCGACCTGGCCATCGCCGAACACCTCGGAGCGGCGACTGACTTTTTTCTCGGGTATGCCGTCAAGTCCGGTTACGACCTCGCACCTCAACACACCGCCCTCGAGTGCGGAACGCTCGGAACGGTTGTTCCAGAAATCACCTGTGGTGTCTATCACCCGACCTGGCTCTACGACCTCCTCGGCGCGCTGGTGCTGCTCGGTTTCCTCGCCTGGATCAATCGGATCTGGAAGAAGCGTCATTACGGTCAGCTCTTTTCGGTATGGGTCATTTGGTATGGAGCGCAACGGTTCCTCATCGACTTCACCCGTCAGGTTCCTGTCGAGCAAGGCATCGATGCTTCCCGGTCCGCAGATGCACTGCTTGGTCCATTCACGTGGTCGCAGTGGTCGGCCATCGGGATGGTGGTGATCGGCTTTGGATTGATCCGCCTCCAGGCCCGAACGCAGCTTGTCGTATCACCCGAACATGACAAACGGCTGGCGGGCACCGCCGGTACGCCATTGCAGGACGATGCTCCGGTCGTGTAGCGTCCTGGCTATGAATCGGTCGGATGGTTCGCTTGGACACATCGCGTGTTTCCGCGACTCCGACCGCTGATTGCTATGACGAGGAGTCATCGGCCCGGAGTGTGATCCCTCCGGGCTGATCCGTGTGTAAGGACCCACCTATGGGACGCAAGATCGACCGGACGTCTGAAGAGAACACCGTGGTGGCGGTGGGTCCTGTGATGTTCGGGGCCGACCATTTTCCTGTGATCGCCGGTCCCTGCGCCGTGGAGTCGGAAAGCCAAATTGGGGTGATCGCCGACGCCGTCGCCCTGTCCGGGGCGAGTGCACTTCGGGCTGCGGTGGTACCAACCGGCGCTTCGGCGTATTCATTTTCGGGTCGGGGCGCCGAAGGCATCGCCTGGCTCGTCGAAGCTGGCAAACGCGTTGGTCTTCCGGTTATCACGCAGGTCAATGAACCCCAGCACGTCGAAGACTGGGCTGAGTTGGTCGACATGGTTGAGATCGGGTCGTCGAACATGCAGAACTTCGAATTACTCCGAATCGTAGGTCAATCCCGGGTTCCTGTCCTTCTGAAGCGGGCCAGTTCGGCGACAATAGATGAGTGGCTCTGGGCCGCAGAATATGTCCTCGCCGAAGGTAATGACCAGGTCGTCCTCGTGGAACGGGGGATTCGTACTTTCGGCGAGTCGCCAACTCTTGATCTCACATCAGTGGCGATCGTGAAAGAGCGTTCGCATCTACCCGTTCTGGCACTCCCGTCGCATGCGGTCGCGTCACGCAGCCTGGTGTCGAAGCTGACGCTGGCCGCCCACGGAGTGGGAGCTGATGGTGTCATCGTCGAAGTGCACCCTCAACCGGACTCTGCGTTGGCCAATCCGGAGAACCAGATCGACTTCACCGATTTCGCTGAGCTCATGCATGAACTCGGCGTGACCCGCCTCCGCACCGGAATTGATGCCATCGACTACGAACTGGTGGAACTGTTGGCCAGACGTCAACGGCTCGCCTTGCAGATCGGGCAGGTAAAAGCCGAGAGCGGTGCCCCGGTCCGCTCGCCTGAGCGCGAAGCCGAACTCCTCGAGCGGGTGCGGCAACAAGCTGCCGAGCTCGACTACGCAGAAGACATCGCTCAGGACATCTATGGGCTCATCCTGGAGGCCTCGCGGCGCGCACAGGAGAAGCTTCGTAACGAGGAACGAAGCTAAATAGCCAACCAGGTGAGATATCCGAAATAGACCGCCAGGAGTGCCACACCTTCTGACCGCACCAGCCGGTTCCCGGTGTTCAAGAGTATCCCTGCCAGGGCGGCAACTCCTACCATCACCAGAATCGAGCTACGCACCGGATCGTCTGCGACTCCTGGTCGAATGAGACCGACCCCGGCTCCCACGACCAGCGAGTTGAATAGGTTGGATCCGAGCAGATTGCCGACTACCAGGGCGTTGTGCCGTTGGCGAGCGGCAGCGATGGCTGTGGCTAGTTCAGGAAGTGATGTTCCGATTGCCACCACGGTAAGGCCGATGAATCCTTCCGAAACGCCCAGTATCGCGGCGATGTCGAGAGCTCCCGTCGCCAGCAGTTGAGCGCCCGCCAGCATGATACTGAGCGTTATGGCCCCAGCCAGCAGCTCCTTAGGAACCCTGATGTCGCCGGCCAGGTCGATGTCTTCGTCGGCCTCGCCGGTGGACCATCGGGTAAGCAGGTAGCCCGCCAACGCGGCTCCAGCGAGCAGAATCGCTCCTTCAGTGCGGTTGAGTCCGCCGTCCCACATGAACGCACCGAACAGGACGACGGCCACCAGCATGAGGGCGCCTTCGCGTCGCAGGATGGTCCGTTGATCGACGATGGCACTCACGAGCACACTTGCGCCCAGGACGAGGGTCACGTTGGCGATGTTGGATCCGGCGATATTGCCGAAGGCCAGGTCGAAACTCTTTCCGCCACCGACGACCGAAACGATGAACTCAGGTGCCGACGTACCCATACCAACGACAACAGCCCCGATGAGGATCTGGGACATGCCCCACGCCTTCGCCAATCGGGCAGCGGCTGTTACGAAACGGTCGGCTGCCACGGTGAGCAAGAAGAGGCCGATAACGACCAGGATGACGGCGGTGAGCATGTGCGGCGAGAGCTTACTGGTTTTCTAGATCAGCGCTTTGAGTCTCGCCAGGCCAGCCAATCGGACAGTCCCGGCGTGTCGAGGGCCGTCCCGTCCCAACCCAACGTGAATTCACTAACGCCTGCCACTACGAGGTCGTCGGCTAGATCGATGTGCTCAGGCTTCATCATGCCCCAACCGGTCGACTTACGAATCTCGTCCGGGTCCCGACCGGACTTGGCGCACCACTCGTCGAGGACGGAGATCTTGTGTTTGATGGTTTCCAGATCCCCGAACCCGTGCCATACGTCAGCATGCTCGGAGACGATTCGGAGCGTCACCTTTTCACCGCCACCCCCGATGAGGATCGGAATCTTGCGGGTCGGGGCCGGGTTGAGCTTGGTCCAGCGCTCCCGAATGATGGGCAGATCGCGGTCTAGAGCCCGCAGTCGACCTCCGGCTGTGCCGAACTCATACCCGTACTCGTCGTAATCGCGCTCAAACCAACCAGAGCCGATCCCGAAAATGAGCCGGCCATTCGAAGCGTGATCAACCGTCCGGGCCATATCGGCGAGGAGATTGGGGTTCCGGTACGAATTGCAGGTGACGAGCGCACCGATCTCGATGTTTTTGGTGACCTCCGCCCATGATGCCAGCATGGTCCAGCACTCGAAGTGCATGCCGTCTGCGTCGCCGAATAGCGGATAGAAGTGGTCCCAGTTGTAAGCAATGTCGACGCCCATTTCGTCCGCCTGGACCACGGCATCTCGAAGTGCCGAGTACTCGGCTTGCTGAGGTTGAAGCTGGACGGCGATACGGATTTGGTGGTTCACGACGAATCCTTCGAGCTGGCGAACACCGAAACTATCAGACTTCGGGTTTAGACTGGAAGGGCGTCGCCGATGCGACCTGACTCACGCTGGCGAAGCGCCACGTGAACCCTCAGGATCTCCAGCATCTGGGCCAGAGTCTTGGCAGACCGCACTTCCGTTTCGGCGAAGAACGCTTCAACGTCAGCAGCAACCTCGGGATACGAGAGCGACGGCAAGCCATCGAATAGGTGCCGGACGGTCACCTGGGGATAGGCCGCGAGGATGTCGTTCCAACCGCTACGGACCATCTTCCAAACTTCCGGACCCGACTCCCGATTACTGAGCATGCGCGCCACAACCCAGGCGGCGTCCTGACCTCGGATCGTCTCGTCGAACGTCCAGTCGAACACCTGCTTCACAAACCGCTCGTCGTCGAAAGAGCACAGAGCCTGAAGATATCGTTGACGAAGCTGGGGGGTTGGGGCGTCGTCGTAGGCTTCGCGCAAGCGAACGAAGTCTTTATCTGTGCCGTGGGCAGCCAGGACAAACAGGGATGCCTGACCAACCACCGGATCAACAGAGGCTGGGTCGTCGAGGAGCTGTTCAGCAAATGGGCGGGCCATCGCAACTGTTTCGGGGTCATTCCCGAGGTTACCCATTGCTCGAATCAGGTCGCCACGGAGCAGATTGTTTAGGTCGGTTTCGCCGTCGATCGGCTCCCAGCCGACCTCGCTGGCCCGCTTCGCCACGATCGACCGGACGCGTTTCTCGAATCCGGGCAGTTGCTCGTTTGAAATGATGTCCTTGATTTCCTTGAGCCCACCGAGGAGGAGCTGCCAGACGGCTTGTTGGGTCTCATTGCGGTAATGGTCGCAAAGCTCTAGGTAGGCGGCGGCGTGATTCTGGCCGGCTACGACGGTGGCCCGGACATCGTCGAGGAGCGTGAGCCGTTCGAGGGGTTCGAGGCTTTCAATGTCGCCCATCAGGGCGTGGAGTTCCCGATCCGGATAGTTGACCCGGTAGAAGCCATGCCCACCGCCGTTGCCGAGTACCCAGTCGACCGGGCCAGGAAACTCAACGATGGCCGAGTCCGATTCGAGCAGGAACTTCTGTGTAACGACTTCGCCGTCGATCGAAGCTTTGATTTGCATCGGGACTGACCAGAGTGATGTGTCGGTTTCGTCGGCTTGGAGCAGCATGCGCCGCTGGCTGAGGTGGACCCGGTTTCCGTCGATGTTGACGTCGATGAGCGGATGGCCAGGTTGGAGAATCCAGGTGTTCATGATGTCACCAACCGGCATTCCTGAGGCGCGATCGAGGGCTGCCCAAAGATCGTTGGTCACCGTGTTGCCGTACGAGTGGGTTCGGAGGTAGTCGGCAACGCCCAGTCGGAAATGGTCGCCGCCGAGAAACTGTTCGATCATGCGTAAGACTGCCGAGCCCTTGCCATAGGTCAGCGCATCAAACATCTCGTTGGCTTCGTCAGGCGAAGCAACCGGGAATTCGACAGACCGGCTTTCTGCCAGAGCATCGATGGTTAATGCGTCGGATCGTTCGGCCCCGGGGTCGGCAGCGAACGCCATCCATCGTTCCCAATCGGGATGCATTGCTTCTGTGGTCTTCATCTCCATGAGTGAAGCGAAGGCTTCGTTCAGCCAGATTCCTTCCCACCAACGCATCGTGACAAGGTCGCCGAACCACATATGGGCGAGTTCGTGGGCGATGACATCGACGACCCGGCGCTGTTCGGCGAGGGAGGTGGTGTCGCGGTCGAGCAGCAGGGCGGTTTCGCGATAAATAATCGCCCCAAGGTTCTCCATTGCTCCGAAGGCGAAGTCGGGCACGGCTATGAAGTCGACCTTGTCGCCCGGGTAGGGGATCCCGTAGTAATTGCTGAGCCACCGCAGGCAGAATACGCCAGCCTCGCTCGCGAAATCGGTCAGATAACCCTTGCCGATAGGGGCGATAACCCGAAAAGGCACCCCATCAACGTCGATCGGATCAGTTGCTTCAAGGGGTCCGACGACGAAGGCAACGATGTACGTTGACATGATCATCGTGTCGGCGAATTGCACGGTGGTGGTGCCGTCTCCGTTGTCGTGGCGGCCCGCCTCCGCTCCGTTGGATACGGCCAGGAGGTCGCTCGGTACGGTGAGAGAGATGGAGAAGACAGCTTTGAGGTCGGGTTCGTCCCAGCACGGGAACGCCCGCCTGGCATCGGTGGCTTCAAACTGGGTCGTCGCAATGGTCTGCTCGTTGCCGTCGACGTCGGTGAAACTGGCGCGATAGAAGCCGCGCAGCTCATCGTTGAGGATCCCGGCGAACTCGAGATCGAGATTCCATCGTCCCTGCGCCAACGTTGCAGATGTGGTCAACGTAAGACGCTCGGTCTCTTCATCGGTGACGATGTGTGCGCTTACCGATGCTCCGGCGTCGTTTGAGAAGGTGGCGGTTGATATGGCCAACTCCGCAGCGTTCAGGATCACGGTCGACGTGGCCTCGTGAACGTCGATGGCGATGATGGTCGACCCCACGAACGTGTGATGTTCGAGGTCGGGGGTGAGCGAGATTTCGTAGCGGCTCGGGGTGACGTGCCGCGGCAGGCGATAGGGGTTGTCTGTCACAGTGATGGCCTCCGTTACTGCTGAATGGCGGCCAATGTTATAAGCGAGCGAGACCGTTGCAAAAAGCTTGCTTAGGCATCATACGATCCGGCTGTCACATCGCCGCCTTCGCCGGTCCAGTTGGTATGAAAGTGCTCACCGCGATCGCGGTCGACCCGTTCATATGTGTGGGCGCCAAAGTAATCGCGTTGCGCCTGGATCAAATTGGCAGGAAGGCGGTCGGACCGATACGAATCGTAGAATGCCAGGGCTGATGAGTACGCCGGAACCGGGATCCCCCAGTGGACGGCCTGCGCCACCACATCCCTCCAGGATGCCTGGGAAGTGTCAATGGCGTTTTGAAAGAACGGGGCCAGGAGGAGCGAGGCAAGGTCTGGGTCGGCTGCGAATGCTCCCGTAATGTCATCGAGGAACGCAGCCCGAATAATGCAGCCTTCCCGCCACAGCCCGGCGATCCGCCCATAGTCCAGTGTCCAGTCGAATTCAGCTGCGGCAGCTTTGAGCAGCATGAATCCCTGGGCGTACGAGACGATCTTCGAAGCGTATAGGGCTGCTTCGATCGCTTGGGCAAACCCGTCAGGTGCCTCAGCAGGGACCGGGGTGGGGCCGGAGAGAATGTTTGCCGCAGAGACACGTTCGTCTTTGAGGGCAGACACAATCCGGGCGAAGACGGCTTCGGCCACCAAAGTAACGGGCATGCCAAGGTCAAGCGCCGAGATTGCCGTCCATTTGCCGGTTCCCTTTTGCCCGGCGGCGTCAAGGATCCGCTCCACCAGGGGAGTGCCATCTGTGTCGCGGGTAGCAAGAATGTCAGCGGTGATGTCAATGAGAAAGGAATCGAGGCGGCCGGTCGACCACTCGGCGAACACACTTGCCATCGCATCGTGGGTCATCGCAAGTCCGGCCAGCATCAGGTGATAGGCCTCGGCGATGACCTGCATGTCGCCATATTCGATTCCGTTGTGCACCATCTTCACGTAATGGCCGGCACCGTCGGACCCGACCCAGTCGCAGGTTGGGGTTCCGTCGCTGACTTTGGCTGCGATCGACTGAAAGAGGTCCTTGATCAGCGGCCAGGCAGGCGCTGAACCACCCGGCATGAGGGATGGTCCGAAGCGGGCTCCCTCTTCGCCACCTGAAACACCCATGCCGACGTACAAGAGCCCGGCAGCCTCGACTCGCTTGGTACGCCGAATCGTGTCCTGGAAGTTCGAGTTGCCGCCGTCGATGATGATGTCGCCCTCGTCGAGCAGTGGCAGCAGCTGATCGATGGAAGAATCGACCGGAGCGCCAGCCTTGATCATGAGCATCACCCGTTTTGGTTTGCTCAACGAGGCAACGAGCTCTTCGAGACTGTGAGTCCCGACGACGTCGGTGCTAGACGCCGGCCCCGCCAGAAAGTCGTCGACCTTCGAGGTCGTCCGGTTGAATACAGCCACGGTATATCCGTGATCGTCCATGTTAAGGACGAGGTTCTGACCCATGACGGCCAGGCCGATCAGTCCGATATCAGCGGTTGAACTCACGTTGCCCCCTTGGCGGATTTCCTGGCCTAGCGTACCCGTCTAATGTCTGGCCGATGGACGCTCTCGGAATCGACATTGGAGGATCCGGCATCAAAGGAGCCCCGGTTGACACCGTCACCGGGTCTTTGAAGGCTGGCCGGCACCGCATTCCCACGCCCCAGCCGTCAACGCCTGCGGCAGTGATCGCTACGACAGCCGAAGTTGTGGAGTTCTTCGCGTGGGACGGGCCGATCGGGGTCACGTTCCCGTCGGTGATTCAAGGCGGGATTGTAAAATCGGCAGCCAACGTCGATCAGGCGTGGATCGGGGCGCCTGGGCGCCAACTATTGCAAGAGGCTCTCGGTCGACCGGTAGCGTTATTGAACGACGCTGACGCGGCTGGCCTGGCCGAGATGCGGTTTGGGTCGGGCCGTGGAGTTGACGGCGTTGTGGTGATGCTGACGTTCGGCACAGGTATCGGGTCCGGTTTGTTCCTCGATGGAGTTCTGGTCCCGAACATGGAGTTGGGACATCTCGAAATGCATGGGATGGATGCGGAGCATTATGCGGCTGGCCGACTCCAGGAAGACGACGGGTTGTCGTATCACGTGTGGGGCGATCGGGTCAACGAATACCTCAACTACATCCACCGTCTGGTGTGGCCCGATCTCATCATCATTGGTGGAGGTATATCCAAAGAGTGGGATGAGTGGTCGGAGCGCCTGTCGGTGCCAACCCGGGTCGTGCCTGCCTTACTGCGCAACGAAGCCGGCATCGTTGGAGCGGCCGTCGCCGCCGTTGCGTGAAGCTGGCTACACCACAAACTCGACGAAGCGACTCATATCGGCAGGGTGGAGGCGTGCCTGGACGACCGTGCCGTTCTCATCGTGGTCGGCGCTGATGACCGTTCCTTCGCGGTGAATAGCTGCGACGAGATCGGCCCGCCCGTACGGAATCGACAGCTTGACCTCTTCGTACTGATCGGCGAGGCGTCGCGTGATCGTGTCGCCGAGCGCCTCCACGCCGTCGCCAGTAAGGGCTGAAACGAAAACGGCGTCGGGGTAGACGCGCCGCAGTCGCTCGACGGCTACCGGGTCAGCCAGGTCGGTCTTGTTGAAAACGAGTTGTTCGTCGATCTTGGCGGCCCCGATCTCCGTCAGGACTTCCCGAACGGCGACGATTTGCGACTCGGCGGACGGATCCGAACTGTCGACGACATGGAGCATCAGGCTGGCGTCGTTGATCTCCTCAAGAGTTGACCGGAATGCCTCTACCAGCATGTGTGGCAACCGTCGCACGAACCCGACCGTGTCCGACATGAGGATGTCCTCGCCTGACGGCAGGTGAGCTTTACGTACGGTCGATCCGAGCGTCGAGAAGAGGCGATTCTCGGTGAGTACGCCGGCGTCGGTCACCTGGTTGAGCAGCGTCGATTTGCCGGCGTTGGTGTATCCGACGAGGGCGACGAGCGGAGTATGTGAAGACCGACGGGCCTTTCGCTGTGTGTCGCGAGAACTGCTGAGTCCTTTGATCTGTTTTTCGAGCCTGGCGACTCGTGAGTAGATCCGGCGCCGGTCAGTCTCGAGGCGGGTTTCCCCCGGACCACGTGAACCGATTCCTCCCAGCCCAAAACCCTGGCGGCTGAGTTCGGTGCCTTTGCCGCGCAGACGGGGAAGGTGGTATTTCAACAGGGCCAGTTCGACCTGCAGCATGCCCTCGTTGGACGTGGCATGTTGAGCGAAGATATCGAGGATTACCGCGATACGGTCGACAACGTCGCAATGAAAGATCTTGGCGAGGTTGCGTTGTTGAACGGGTGTGAGGTCGTTATCGAAAACCACCACATCTATGTCGAGAGCCTTCGTTATCGCGGCAAGCTCCTCGGCCTGGCCCTTGCCGATGAAGCGACCCGGATCGGGCTTGTCTCTTTTGAGCAGCTCGGCATCAACCGGATCCGATCCGGCGGTCTCGGTGAGCAGAGCTAGTTCGTCGAGGGAACGAGTGGCATCGTCAACGGAATTCCCGAAGAACACCACCCCGACCAAGAACGCTTTCTGAACGTCGACATCGAGGTCGGTGACGGTGGCGGTGAGACGGCGGCGTTGCCTGCCCTCAGAGGTCATGCGGTTCTCCGGTAGTTTTCCATGACGGTACCTGGAACCGCCGCGTATACGCGGGGGAATTTCGCCTACAGATAATTACCCGAGTCACCGTTTGGGTCGTTCCCGGTACTGTCTTGCTCGGCGATGATCTGTGATTCGCGAACCGCAATGACAAGTTCGCCGGTCTCGGGGAGCAAGAATCGCCAGGCTCCAGTGGAAACCGCCCAGAACTGATGACCAGTCAGAATGTCCGTGAGAGCCAAAGCGTCGTTGTCGTTCTCGGAAGTGATCGGGACGAGCAACCCCGATCGGGTTGACTCTTCTTTGGCTCGGCCGACTCTCCAGCCCGACATGACGGTGAACTTGCTCATTGGTTTCTCTGGTTTGGTGATAGGTCTGGTGGTTTCGTCTTGTGATTGGCGGAGGCGGACGGGAATCGAACCCGCCGGGGACCTTTCGATCCCCCATCGGTTTTGAAGACCGTGGGACCCACCAGGCGTCCAGTCGCCTCCAGGCGGCAGGCTAGTAGGAAACGTACGCACTGCATCCGCAGGCCGCTACCGTTGTGGCCAACGTTCAAGTCATTTCTAAGGGACAGCGTGGCGGCATCGTTTGGGCAGTTAGTCAAAGAACAACGTATTGAGATGGGCTTGACTCAACAGCGCCTTGCTGACCTGGTCGGACGAAGTCCCTCGACAGTGCGATCCTGGGAACGCGATCGCGCCACGCCGAACGATGAGGTTGTTATTGCCTCGTTGGCAGACGTTTTGGGTATCGGAGCGGGGATCCTTTCCGAGTTGGCCGGCGTCGAGTTTTCTGAGGCACCGTCGGATAGAGGTTCTTCAGCCGAGGCAACGGAGGCGATGGGTCCTATCTCTTCGTCGCTGCAAGAGTCCACTTTCGAGCCAGTCTCAGTGATTGAGCCTGAGCTACACACTGCCCCGGTGCCGTCATCAGATGAAACGCCATTCTCGGTAGATGAGCTTTCGGTAGATGAGCCTGTCGCCGTCGAACCCCTGCACCCGACGGCCGTCCCTTTTTCGCGTTCGGGCAGCGACTGGGGGCCCGATCCAGGTGGACGTACCGCGGCTCCTGTCGACGAACCCCGTACCGCTGGGCCGATGAAAGCGTCCGAACCAGCTAAACCCTATGTCCTGCACACTGACCGAAGCTCAGATAGTCCGGGACCCGAGAGGGTCGAATCCGCTCGGGGGACCCTTTTCGGAGACGAGCCACCTGAGCCCAAAGAGCCACCGGCCGACTGGGATGCCGAAATCGACCTGGACGAGATGCAAGACCCGAATGAGGAAGAGCCGGAGCCCATGGACCATGTCGATGACGATGGGATCGCCGATCCAGCGGTGGGGGCTGCACCCGAGATGGCGCTGGCAGGTGTGATGGCCGAACCAGGTTTCGACGGCGCCTGGGACGATGAGCCCACGCAGATTTTGATGGCGTCGGCCCCGGCCGAGGAGCGACTCCTCGGGGTGGCGACCGCCACGGTTGTCGAGTTCGTGGCAGAGCCGCGAGCGCGTCTCGAACCAATACCGGAAGTTGCACTCGATGTAGACGCCACAGAGGTGATCAGCCGTGCTCCTTTGGTTGACCCATTGCCCACCGTAGAGGCCGTGCCCCAAACAATGGCCCCGGTCGCGGCGGCGCGACCGGTCGCTCGTAGCGCTCAGCCACGAACCCAGACGATGGAAACGGGTCGGCCCATCGGGCCAAACTCGTATCTCGAGGATCCCCATGAGATCCGTGGATACCGGATCCGGGCAGGGCTGACAGCTGCTGCCATGATTGCCATGTTGATCGTTGCCCGATGGGCATGGAGCGGTTTCCGTGAGCAGCTCAGCGGCATTCTCGATACGCTCACTACGGGTTTCTAGGGCTCCCCAACCGGCCGTCGCATAAGTAAGAGGCCCTTGCCGGAGCAAGAGCCTCTTTACTTCCCCCCCATTTTCCCCAGATTGCCTGAACGGACGCTTCCCCCCGGTGCGCCGATCCAGAGAATCCGTCTCGCCCGCAATGGGCTGACGTCTGGTTCTGAGAAACGGTCGAAACTGAATCTCACCCTCTTTATACCGCGGCCCACTTAACGACCCCTTAATGGCACGTGGCGTGGTCGGGCTAGATGGACTGCAGCAGCAGGGTGGCTCCCGCCAAACCGGAAACGGCGATGATGGCCCTACGGAGTCTGGGACCGGACGCGAACTGGCGGACGTAGGAAGAGATCAGGAAGCCACCGATGAGTGGGAGAGCGAGCGTCGCGGCGATCCTGACATCCAGGGCAGTCGTTCGACCGGTGAAGCCGAGCACGACCAGGTTGAACGATTGCCCGACGATGAAGATGGTCGAAAGTGTGGAGCGGGTCGTCGGGCCTTCTGTTCCTGCAAACAGGAGGGCGATTGGTGGCCCTCCGACGCCGGTCACGATCCCGCTCGCGCCGCTGAACACGCCGACGGCCGTCTCTATTTGGGGGTTTCTGGGGAGTGACCACTTCGACCAGAGCAGCGCCGCGGCACCTACAACCACGGAGCCGATGACAATGCTGCCAGTTCGTTCTGTCAAAAAGCCGAGGAGCCACACGCCAATGAGGGCGCCGATCGTACGGCCCACCAGGATCCATCGAACGCCGCCAAAGTCGATCGACCGGTGCTCACGGATCGCCATGCCGGTGGCCAGCGTGAGCGACAGCATGATTACGGGGATGGGCGTGAGAATCGGGTCGAGCAGGGTGAGGAACGGCACTGATAAGGCCGCGAACCCAAAACCGATGGTTCCCTGGAGCAGCCCCGCTACGAGGGTGATTCCTGCAGCGACGATCATGATGGTTACGTCTGGCATCGATCCCCCTATTTCCTATCGGCCAAGCAGTCTGGCACCAAAGAAAAAAACTCCCTCATTTATACGGGTTTTGTGGTTGACTGTGCCTACCAGAGAAAGGAGGTGGTCCTAGTTGGGTAATTCTTATTGGACACTGGAGGTGGCCGAGCGCTAGCGCGACGGCCAAGTCGCGACTGCGACTTCCACTCGGACCACCGAGGTTCTCGGTTCGCATGAAGGTCCACATGCGGCCCTCGTATTGAGGGAAGAATCGATTACTTTCAAGATGAGCGGAAGCCTTCGGGCTTCCGCTCATCCAGTTAATGCTGTTGTCAATATCCTGGTTCTCGATTGTGGTGAGGGCCGCACTAGGGTTTCGGGTCTCATGCAAGCGCAGATCGGCGATATCACCCTCGAATACGACACGTTTGGATCACCAGACGATCCGACCATCCTGTTGGTCATGGGTTTGGCCACCCAGATGATCGCCTGGCAACCAGCGTTCTGTCAGATGCTCGCCGACCATGGTTTTCAGGTTGTCCGATTCGATAACCGTGACATCGGCCTCAGCACGAAACACGATGGAGTCCCGTCGGGTATCGACGGCTTACCCTCAGCTTTCAAGCTGCGCATCACCGGAAAGGCGCCCTATTACCTGTCTGACCTCGCCAACGACGCTTTTGGTCTACTTGACTTCCTCGGCACCGGGCCCGCCCACGTAGTCGGGGTGTCGATGGGTGGAATGATCGTTCAACAGATGGCGATCAGCCACCCGGAGCGCCTGCTGTCGATGACCTCGATCATGTCGACGACAGGGTCGATGTTCGTGGGACACTCGAAACTTGATGCGATGAAGATGATGTTCCGTCCGGAAGCCAAGGGGCGAGAGGAAGCGATCGCCGGAAGTGTTAACGCTCGCAGGATCATCAGCCCGCATCATTTCGACCTGGGTGAGGCGAGGCGTTGGGCTGAGGCAGCCTTTGATCGTTCGCACTATCCCGAAGGCAGCGGACGGCAACTGGCCGCAATTTTTGCCTCTGGCAACCGGACGAAGGCGCTGCAGTTGGTGACGGTGCCGACCCTGGTGATACACGGTGAGATCGATCCGTTAGTCAACATTTCTGGAGGGCGGGCAACCGCCAAGGCGATTTCGGGTTCGACGTTCAAGTCGTATCCAACGATGGGTCACGATCTTCCCGAGCCGTTGTGGCCAGACTTCGTGGCTGACATCACCACCCACGCCAAGCGCGCCACCGCCCAAGCAATAGCCTGAACCCTGGGTTCCAG
>CBDTUI010000073.1:0-14379 GCA_965363765.1 uncultured Acidimicrobiia bacterium | reverse complement strand
CCGATGAGACGCTGCATCGCGATTCTGGCGATGGCCACGATGGCCCTGGCGGCGTGCGGCCCGGGCGGCATCGCTTGGGGAGACGGGGCGTTCGCATCGAACGGTGAGCGTATCTACTTCACGGCTACCAGCGAACGCGGCACCGACATCAACTACTCGGGTGGCCCCGCAAGCGGAGGCATGATGATGGGCGGGCGCTTCTCGTGTGCTTCGTGCCACGGTGTGAATGCCACCGGCGGCGTTCACACCATGGGCATGGCGAGGATGGACGCCCCCGACATCCGGTGGGCAACCCTCGGCGAGCACGGCGCAGACCTCCATCTGGACGACGAGAACTCCGAGTCGCACGAGGGAGACGAGACCACCGAACCATCCAACGCCGACGAATACGACTTCGAGACGTTCCGTCGTGCCGTCGTCGAGGGCAGCCATCCCGACGGCAAACCGCTCGGCGACGACATGCCCCGCTGGGAAATTTCCGAAGACGATCTCATCGACCTCGTCGACTACCTCCAGTCCTTGCCCGCTTCGTAGCGGCAGGTCATCGGTCGCCGGTCCACGGGTGGCGCGTACTCGGCACCGGACGCTCGATCTCGTTCAGACGCAAGCCACCACCGTGGGCTCGTCCGAAGTTAGCCAAAAGATCAGGAAGATCAAGGTTGTGTAGAGCTTTACCCGGGCGATGCGACCGCTACTCCAGCCCGTCCAGCCCGTAACTGTCGTGCGGCGCAGCCAGCGACACACTAT
Source organism: uncultured Acidimicrobiia bacterium (assembly GCA_965363765.1). Lineage (GTDB taxonomy): Bacteria > Actinomycetota > Acidimicrobiia > Spongiisociales > JAENVV01 > JAENVV01. Next base: position 13,632 of record CBDTUI010000073.1, on the reverse strand, counting down.
TCGGCGTGCCGCCCCGCACCGGTCGGCCGTGGTTGATCACCCCCGACGCCGCCACCAGCTGTTCGACCAACCATCGCCACGAACGCCATCCATAACCACCAGATCCGACCCCAACTGAGACCAGGATTCGAAGTCACGCGAGTCAGCAAGCACCATGTCGACGTCCACGTCGAGAACGTCACCGATGTCCCGGGCGAGCCCGGCCAGACCGACATTGGAGTCCAAGTCGCGACGGCGGCGAAGGCGACGGCCCAGCGGGGTATCAGGTAGCCACGCTGCAGCGCGGCCAATGGCCGAACATCGACCAACAGTCCAGTCAGCAGCCTCGATCGGCTCGGTTCGCATCGCAGGGCGAGGCTGGTGGCGATCCGACTCATAGGCGCTGGTCACCGATTGCGCCCAGGCGCTTTTCGCGCCAGCTCCGTCTGCGACCGACCCGCTCGCTGACGAGCGTCACGGATGAGTGTTCCCGAACTCACGGCCGCTTCATATCGTGGATGTCGATGCGTATCCTCACGATGGTCATTGGTGTGCTCGTTCCTCGGTTGGACCGACATGGTCGGGGCAGAGGGTCATGGCGCTGCTGACGATCGCGATGTGGGAGAAGGCCTGGGGGAAGTTGCCGAGTTGTTGGCCGGCGGTCGGGTCGTATTCCTCGGCCAAGAGGCCGACATCGTTTCGTAGACCTAGAAGGCGTTCGTAGAGGGAGTTGGCCTCGTCGCGGCGGCCCATGAGTGCGAGGGAGTCGACGAGCCAGAACGAACACAGCAGGAACGCTCCTTCTTCGCCGCCGACGCCGTCGTCGGAGTCATCGACCTGGTAGCGCCTCACCAGTCCGTCGGTGGTGAGCTCGCGTTGGATGGCTTCTACCGTGGCTACCACCCTCGGGTCGTTGGCAGGGAGGAAACCGACGAGTGGGATCATCAACGTCGACGCATCGAGTTCATGTCCCCCGTAGGACTGGGTAAAGACACCTCGGTCGTCGACCGAATTGGCGCATACTTCGGCGTGCACCTGCGTTCGTAGCCCGCGCCATTTCGCTGCGTCGCCTGCCAGCCCGTGCTGCTCGACGGCCTTGACCGCCCGGTCGAACCCCACCCAGGCCATCACCTTGGAGTGGGTGAACTGGTCCCGGCCGCCGCGAACTTCCCAGATGCCTTCGTCGGGCTCCTGCCAGTTGCCTTCGAGCCACTCCATCATCGATTCCTGCACGTGCCAGGCGTTCTCTTCTGGCGCTAGACCGTGCACCCGGGCCTGGTGCATCGTGTCCATGACCTCGCCGAATACGTCGAGTTGGACCTGGTCGGCGGCCCCGTTGCCGATTCTCACCGGCTTGGAGCCTTCGAAACCGTCCAGCCACGGGAGCTCCAACTCGGGCAACCGCCGTTCACCGGCGAGCCCGTACATGATTTGCAGCCGAGACGGCTCGCCGGCGACAGCGCGAACAAGCCAATCGCGCCATGATCGGGCATCCTCGACGCATCCGCCTTTCAGGAGCGCCAACAAGGTGAAGGTCGCATCGCGCAGCCAGCAGTACCGGTAGTCCCAGTTTCTGGAGCCGCCGATCCATTCGGGCAGCGATGTCGTGGCTGCAGCGACGAACGAGCCGGTCGCCGCATGGGACAGGCCCTTGAGGACCGTCAGGGACTGATGGACGTCGTCGCGGTAGGCGCCGTCGTAGCTCAGCCGAGACGACCACGCCTTCCACCAATCGAGCGTGGCCTCGAGCGCCTCTTCCACATCGATGGGTGATGGAGGGGCCTCGTGAGACTCGTACCATGCCAACTCGAACGACACCCGGTCTCCCGCTCGTACGGTGAACTCACCGACAGTCGCGAACCCATCGCCGTGCAACTCGATCGGCGTGCGCAGCACCAGAGCTTCGGGGCCTGCCACCGCGAATACTGCACCATCGGATCTGGTCACCCAGGGGACGATGCTCCCGTAGTCGAACCGCACCCGCATTTCGGTTCGCATTGCGACCGAACCGCTGCGGCCCTCGACGCGCCGCACCAAGCGGTGCACATCCCCGACGGGCACCAACGCATCGACCACGGCCACCACGCCGCTTGCCGTTGTATGGACCGTCTCGAGAACGAGCGATCCCGGCTGGTAGCTCCTCACCACTTGGGATGCGTCTTCGGGGCCGAGTGACCAGTGACCATTGTCGGGCGTGCCCAGCAGCGATGCGAAGCACGCGCCGGAATCGAAACGCGGGAAGCACAGCCAGTCGATTGATCCCGCTTTCGAGACGAGCGCGGCAGATCTCGAGTCGCTCAACAAGGCGTAGTCCTCGATGCGTCGCATGGCGTCAGTCTCACCTCTCTGCTCGATGCCTGGTCGACAGCCGAGCGCTCCATCCTACTGAGAGGGCGACCAAGCGAGCTGGTCCACGTTCAAAGCGAATCCTCTGGCGGGGCTGTGTTGATTGCGCCAGATCGGCCACTTGGGGCTCGGGATCGACCCCGGAGCAGTTCTCTGATGCAACAACCCGAACTATCACCAGAACGGAGGAGTCGCGAGTCCATTGCAGAGGGTGCAATGGGACGGGAAGAACGCCAAATGACGCGAACAAGAAATGTGCTCTGATTAGGCATGTCACGCATTCACCCAGGTCAGTGACCACCCTGGATTCGCTCATAGTCCGAAGGTCGCAGGTTCAAAATCCTGCCCTGGCTTCTTGTGTCTACTTGGTGGTGGGGGATGTCGGTTGGGGACCGAGATCCATCGAGCGTCTATCGGTCGCTATCACGCTGTATCCAAACCAGACCAATTGTGCCTCACCGACCTCCAGACGGAGCACCAACTGAGCTGGGACCGTCTCGAGATTCGGAAACCCAAATATATGAATATCTGAGCTTGTATTCATATACGGAGAATTCTATCCTGCGGGTTCGTGAATACCGACGCTCCCACATCGCACGGCCACGGCCCTCTCCCGGACCAACTGCTGAGTCTGGATGAGGCGCAGCTGTTGGCGGATCGGTTCAAGCTGTTGGCAGATCCGAGCCGGCTTCGAATGGTCTATGCGCTGTTGGAGGCGGGGGAGCTGTGTGTGAGTGACCTGGCTGGCCTGGTCGACGCGAGCGAGTCGGCGACCAGTCATCAGCTCCGCCAATTGCGGCTGGCGGGGCTGGTTCGGACTCGCAAACAGGGCCGGGAAGTTTTTTACCGGGTGGCCGACATCCATGTGCGGCTGCTGCTCGACGTGGCGGTCGAGCATTATCTGCATGGCCACGAGGACCATTCGTGACCGCTCCGCACAGTCATGTGCCTCGGGCCGGTCGTCGTCACCTCCGCCCACTGACCATCGCTTTCGTGCTGGTGGTCGTGTTCATGGTTGTCGAAGCCATAGCCGGGTTCCTGACCGGGTCGCTGGCGTTGGTGTCCGACGCCGGGCACATGGCCACTGACGCAGTTGGCCTGGGAATGGCGCTGGCGGCGATCGTGGCTGGAGATCGGGCGCCTTCGGGTCATGGACGTACCTATGGGCTGTACCGGTTGGAGATACTCGCCGCCCTCGCCAACGCCGTCCTACTATTCGCGGTTGCTGGCTATGTCCTCTACGAAGCCGTCCAACGCCTCCAGGAACCAGCCAATGTGGCCACTGGGCCGATGCTGATCGTGGCCGTCGCCGGACTGGTCGTCAACGTGGTCGGATGGAGACTGCTCCGCTCCGGTGCCCAAGAGTCGATCAACGTCAAAGGCGCCTACCTCGAAGTGCTCGCCGACCTTGCCGGATCGGTCGGAGTTATCGCCGCTGCCCTGATCATGATTACGACCGGTTGGCCCTACGCCGACCCGTTGATCGCGGCGCTCATCGGCCTGTTCATCCTCCCCAGGGCATGGCAACTCGGACGACAAGCGCTTCGCATCCTCGTCCAGGCGGCACCACCCGGCCTGGACCTCGAGCAGCTCCGTTCCGATCTCACTTCCATCGCCGGAGTTGTCGACGTCCACGACCTCCACGTGTGGACGCTCACTTCGGAAATGGACGTCGCCACCGTGCACCTGATGACCGAAAACGACACCGACCCTCATCAGGTCCTCGACCGGGCCCGCACCGTCCTCCAGGACCGCTATCACCTGGCCCACGCCACCCTCCAGGTTGAGCCCGAGACCCACGAGGGGTGTTCCGAAGTCGCCTGGTAGCCGAGCAGCGCCTGAAGGGATGACGGGGGGTCCGGACCGTGTCGGGGCATTCTTGCCGTTTCTTCCGGCGAGAATGGGGTCATGTCAAAGCCGATGATGTGCCAGGTCGAGCTACTCGAGCCTGAGAGGCCACCCATGCCGCTGAAAGGCGAGACCACTTATCGTTGGCCCAAACCGCAGAATGGGTAGGTTGAGGTCCGGAACCACCTTCCCGAGAAGAGCCGTGGACTTGACCTTCCACACGACTGGAAGGTGTAGAAAGTGTTGTATGCCGCCCGAAAACGCGGGTTTCGGCAACAATCAGGCAACGAGCCAAAGGAGACAATGGTGGCTGCAAAAGATCCTATTTGCGGGATGACAATAGAAGAAGCCGATGCAGTTGGGACGAGTGAGTACGAAGGCAAGACTTACTACTTCTGCTCGAAGGACTGCAAGGAAGAGTTCGACTCCGATCCCAGCGACTACGCCAACTAAGTGGCCGCGCTCGGGTCAGCGTTAGCGATCTTTCTGGCGACCGTACTGGCATTTGGTGCGGCGAAGTGGGCTGGTGATGTTCTCAACCCAGTACTGCTGACGGTACCCGAGCGCGTCCCTTTTGCCGGTGGCCTACCGCCCGATTCCCACGCTTGGAATCGGTTTCACATCCGGTGGTACACAATGGCGTTGTTGTTCCTTGCCTTCGACATGGAAATGGTCTTCATGTACCCATGGGCCGTCGTATTTATTCGCGAAGGGTTCGTATCGCTCGTCGAGATGATGATGTTCATCCTGATTCTGTTGGTCGGGATCGTTTACACGTGGCGTGAGCGCGGGTTTTCATGGGCTTGAAAGCGACCTTGGGTCGGCTGGCACGATCAGGACCCATTCCGGTTTTCGCAGTTACAGCTGCGGACACCATCGATGCTGTCAGAGATCTGGGCCTCAGACGCGAAGTTGAGATCGTTGCCACCCCACGTCACGCCAGTGTGCTGCTCGTCGCTGGACGGTTTGGCGAAGGACAAATCGCCGGCCTTTTGCAGATCCACGATCAGTTGCCTCTGCCAAGGCGAACGGTCCGGTGGAACGGCGGGGTCCTGGCGGATATTCCCCAAGCAAGCCAAGTTGCCGGCGATGTTGATGAGCTTGTCGATCGACTTCTCGCTCTTGATGCAGAACTACTCACCGGGGTGTTCCCATCGGAAAGCCCGCTTCTCCCGGACGTTGACGCTGTCGAGTGGCGAGGCGTTGGGCCATACGGGCACGGTGGGAGCGGCATGACTGGTGGTACGCCGTTTGGTCGGCCGATGGCAGAGCGTGCTCCCGATCGAGACGGACTCGAACTCGATCAGCTTTCAGTCCGCGTCGGTCCGTGGATCGGTGCGCTGCCGGCCGGTCTCGAGCTCCACGTCAAACTTCAGGGCGATCTGATCCAGGACGTTGGGGTTGGCCCGACGGTTGCCGTGATACCGCCGGCCGATGTGTTTGTGCAAGCACTCGACACGCCCGCACCTGTCGAGATGCTCGAGGTGGAACGGGCCCGTCACCATCTTCGGTGGCTGGCCGACGCTTTGGCGGTGCATGGCTTATCGGCGCTAGGGCTCTGGGCGCTCCGGCTTGCTCATGACCTAATTCCAAGCGACATATCCGAGGTGGAGCGACTTCTCTCCGCGGTGCGTAAGAGCGGTGTGATCAAACTAGTGGTTGGCCGGATCCGCGGTGGGATCGTCTCGCCTGGAGTCGTCGGTATGGGGCCGATCGGTCGAGCGGCAGGCTCACCGAACGACGTGCGGCTCGATGATCCGTCGTATCAGCAGCTCCAGTTTCAGCCGGTTATCGGCGAAACCGGAGATTCGGCTGCTCGCTGGAATCAGCGTATGGCTGAAGTCGTTCAGTCCCTGGATCTGGCGGCGCGAGCAGAAGAACGGACCGCGTTTGGAAGCGGGTACGTCGAGGGGCCTCGTGGCCTTATCGTCAGCAAGCAGCCACCGGCCTCTGGGAGTCTCCGTGAAGTTTTACCGGCGCTACTAACCGGGATGGAGTGGGGCGATGCAGTCGCCGTGGTGTGGAGTCTCGACCTCGACGCGTTCGCTCCAAACGTGGCGCTGTTGCCGTTTGGAACCGAAACATGAATGCTCTTGCGTCAGTCGCGTTTGTCGCTCTTGTTCTGCTGGTCGCGACATATCTTGTCGCGGTGATCGACGCGACGATCATGATTCGGGTCTCGCACGGACGTGGCTATGGCGGGGTTTGGATGGATCCGATCGCCCGGGCCGCCCGTTTGATGTTGCAGCGTGGTTCGCGGACCGAACGCCCGGACTTGGAAGCTTGGGTTCTGGCCCCGGCCTTGCTGGCGGGCCTTGGAGCCGTTGCGCTTGCGTCGATTCCGATGGCTGCGGGTGTCAATGTTGCAGACAATGGCGCAGGGATCGTTCTTTTCGGAGCGGCGATGTTACAGGTGATGGTGGCGGTCTTCCTGCATGGTTGGGCCGCCAATTCGGTGTTTCCGATGCTCGGCGCGTTTCGGATGGCTGCAGCGGGGATGTCGATGAGTATCCCGTTTTCGCTCGTGCTCATTACGACGGCGCTCCCGGCACAATCGTTATCGGTTAGCGCGATCATCCTTTCTCAAGAAGGTCTGTGGAACGTAGTGCGACAGCCACTGGGACTGCCGATATATTTGATTACCGCGCTGGCGTTCTCGTTTTGGGGTCCTATGCAATTGCCGGACGCAGCCGACCTGGCCGGAGGCACGACGGTCGAAGTCTCGGGGGCGGCTCTGCTGGCATGGCGGGTGGCCCGGATTGGTGTTCTGGTGGCCCTGTCGGCGATGGGGGCGGCCGCGTTTCTTGGTGGCTATCTGGGGCCGGTGCTCCCGGGATGGTTGTGGATGATGCTCAAGACGGCGGGTTTGGCGACCGTCATGATCTGGTCGGGCCACCGCTTCGCTCGCATGCGAATCGAGTCTGTCGTTTTCTTGGGGTGGACCCTGCTCCTGCCGGTCGCTCTGGTCGACGTGTTCGTGTCGGGGGCGCTAACCCTATGATCAGCCTTCTCTTTTGGGCTTTCGGCGCAGGCTCGGTTGTCACCGGTTGGTTGGTGTTTCGTACGGATTCGATGGTACGAGCTGCCTACTGGTTGATGGCGTCGTTCGTTTCGGTCGGCGGCATTCTTGTTCTGCTCAATGCGCAGTTTCTGGGGCTCATCTTGATTCTGATGATGGCTGGCGAGATGACGATTATGGCCATTTTTATGGTGATGTTCATGATGAACCCGGCCGGACTGAACCCGATGACGATGGTTCACCAACACCGGGCGTCAATTATTTCCGGGGCGGGAGCGTTCTTCGTTTTGGCTTTGGTAGCCCTGTTCGCCAAGTTCCCTGTCGAACCGGTGCCCGCCGGCGCCGAACCCACCGTCGATCTGGGCGTGGAGCTATTGGGAGGGTCGATGCTGGTCTTTGAAACTGCCGGCGTGGCGTTGCTGGCGGTCATGATTGGCGCCGTGGCGTTGGTTTCAACGCAGGGCCGATTCGGCGATGCAGAGGCAGGTTCGCACGAACCTTCACTGGAAATCGAGGAACTATGACCCTGGAGGCGGTGTTGCTCGTGTCGGCGGCCCTGTTCGGGATCGGCGTTTATGGTGCGCTCAGCCAGCAGTCGTTTGTGATGATCATGATGGGTCTGGAATTGATGCTCAATGGAGCGATCGTGGCTGCCGTCGGGTTCTGGTGGGGAACGACAGGCGGCAACCCGGAAGGCCAGTTGTTGGCCATTGTCGTCATGGCGGTGATGGCTATTGAAGGTGCGATTGGCTTTGCCCTTGTCACCAACGTGTATCGAGTCCGTAAAGCAGATATCACTGAGAAACTCCGAAAGCTGCGCGGCTGATGGTCTGGCTTCCAATCGTTTTCCCTTTGGCCGGCGCCGCCCTAGTTCTCTCCATGAGACGCAGGCGTGCCTGGTTGGGCCCGATCGTCGTCGCATCGCTGCTCGGAAGCCTGGGGACCGCCGCCCTGGCAGCCGCATCTGGTGCCAGCTCCAGCTGGAGTTGGGGGGCTGGAATCGACCTCGGCTTGGAGGTCGTTGGGGTTAGTCGAGTCATGGTTGTCTTGGTGCCTTTGGTGGCCGCAGTCGTGGTGTTGTTTGCTGCGTCGAGTTCGCGTGACGACGAGGCTCTGCCCCGACTACTCGCATTACTGGCCGGGTTTGTCGCTGCGATGGAGTTGCTGGTCATGGCGGGCGACTTCTTGACCTTGCTTATCGGCTGGGAACTTGTTGGTGCGGCATCCTGGTCCTTGATCAGTCACGACTGGCGAAACGCCCGAGCGCCGAGTTCCGCAAAAGAGGCGTTTGTGACAACCCGTTTTGGAGATCTAGGGCTGTACATAGCTGCGGGCGCGGCGTTTGCGTCGGTAGGCAGCTTTCAGTTCGCCGACCTTGCGGCTGGTCCCAACGACCGTTGGCTGGCGGTCGTCGCGGGTGGCGTGGTGTTGGCCGCGGCTGCCAAGTCGGCTCAGTTGCCGTTTTCGCCGTGGTTGTTCTCGGCGATGGCAGGTCCCACCCCGGTATCGGCGCTGCTCCACTCGGCCACCATGGTTGCGGCTGGGGCGTACGCCTTGATTCGCCTTGAGCCGATTCTTTCGGCGGTCTCGTGGTTCGGTCCTTTGGTGGTGGGCTTGGGCCTGTCTACGGCGCTAGCGGGCGGCGTAGTCGCCCTCGCTCAATCCGACCTGAAGCGCGCTCTTGCTGGGTCCACGTCGGCTCAATACGGGCTGATGTTGGTCGCGATAGGTGCTGGCTTCACAGCCGCTGGCATGGGCCAACTAACCGCCCATGCCTTCTTTAAGGCACTGCTGTTCCTTGGTGCAGGTGTAGCCCTCCACGCTGGCGGGACGTTGGACCTGGCCGAATTGCGGTTGGGCTCAAGCCTGCCCCGGGTGGCGCTCCTGTTCGGGGTGGGTGCCGCCGGTCTGGCGGCCGTGCCGCCCCTCGGTGCGGCGTTTACCAAGGAAGCGGTATTGGCTGCCGCGTTTGAGGCGGGGGTTTGGGTGGGATCTGGCGTTGTCGTAGCGGGGCTTTTGTCGGTGTTGTACGCGGCGCGTCTCCACGTCCTGGCATTTGGTCGCGGACCGGTGGTGGAGATTGAGGTGGGTCCGCGACCAGCGGAAGTGTGGGCGCTGGCGATCCTGGCCGCTTTCACCCTGGCGCTCAGCGCCATCTGGTTGCCCGGTGGCGAGGAACTGCTCAGCGAACTAACTGGAGCAGATCTGCCCGAGGGCCAGTCGTGGGAGCTGGCCGTTTCGGTTTTGTCAGTCCTCGTCGGGTTTGCCGTTGTGTGGTTTCTGTGGCGGCGTAACTCGCTTCTCTCATGGGGTTTGCCGTCGCGTGTCCGGGGCTTCCTCGCCAACTGGTGGGGGATCCCCGCCCTGACCCGTCGGGCCGTTGTCGACCCACTCATCAACCTATCGCGTCGGCTAGCCGAGGGCGACGGCCAGGTAATCGACGCATTTGTGCGAGCCGTCGCCGGGTCCGTGGCGCGTATGTCGCAGGGACTGCGCGACCTGGTCGAGATCCTGGTGGATCGAGCTGTCGACGGGGTAGGTGGTGGGACGATTCTCGCTGCCCGCGGGTCGCAGAGGTTCGACGACGGCACCGTCGATGCGACTGTTGAAGCGATCGGCGCTGGAATTCGATTCGGCGGTGACCAGACTCGGCGTACCCAGACGGGTATGGCCCACCACTACTACACCTTGCTCGTCGTTGGCAGCGTCGTTCTGTTCATCGTTGGCGCCATATGGAGGTAGAAGAATGTTGAGTATCACGATTTTCGTGCCGGTGTTGGCGGCCGTCATATTGTTGGCCATGCCCCGTGACCGGCCCCAACTTGTTCGGTGGACGGCGTTTGGTATCAGTTTGGTGCCGTTCGCGTTGATCGTGGCTGCCTGGGTCAGGTTTCAAGGCGGACCGGGGTTTGAGATGATCGAGTCACTCGCCTGGATCCCGTCGATCGGGGTTTCCTACCAAGTGGGATTGGACGGACTGTCGCTCCCTTTGGTGGCGCTTACTGCTCTGCTGTTCAGCGCATCTATCGTATTCCCGGTCGACTTGCGAGGCCGGGCCAGGCAGTATTACGCGGCGTTTCTGTTCCTTGAGGGTGCCTCCCTCGGGCTCTTCCTTGCGCTTGACCTGATTCTGTTCTTCGTCTTTTTTGACCTGTCGCTGGTTGGTATGTACTTCCTCATCGCGATCTGGGGGCACGGCAACGCGCATCGCTCGGCACTCAAGTTTTTTGTCTATACCTTGGTTGGTTCCTTGGCCCTTCTACTCGGGATTCTCGGTATCTATCTGAACTCCGGTGAGCAGCGTACGTTCGACATGATCGACATCATCACGAATCAGCCGTTACCGACAACGGGCCTTACTCCAGTTCTCATTTTTTGGGCGATTGCGTTTGGCTTCATGGTCAAGACTCCTCTGGCGCCGTTTCATACGTGGTTGCCCTCCGCCCACGTCGATGCGCCTGCGCCAGCTTCGACGATCTTGGCGGGTGTGCTGCTCAAGATGGGTACCTATGGTTTTGTCCGGATCTTGTTGCAGATGATGCCTGAAACCTTTGACCGGTATTCGTTCCCGATCGCAGTTTTCGCGGTAGTCAGCATTGTTTACGGGGCGCTGGTCGCGATGGCTCAGACGAACCTTAAGCGGCTGGTGGCCTACACGTCGGTGAATCATATGGGATACGTAATTCTGGGCGTCGCGGTTGCCGCCAACCTTGGTGCAGGTGAAGGGGCTCGTTCACTAGCCCTTACCGGGGCAACGATTGAGATGGTCGCTCACGGTCTCATCACTGGCGCTATGTTCCTCCTGACTGGATCGGTCCTTGCACGCGGCGAAACCTACGAAATGGATGAGTATGGCGGTCTGGCAGCCCGCGCCCCGGCGCTGACGGGCATGATGATCCTGGCCGCGTTTGCCTCGCTTGGGCTACCCGGACTTGCCGGCTTCGTGGCTGAGTTCCAGATTTTCGCAGGAACGCTCGGCGTATATCCATGGCTGGCGGGTATTGGCTTGCTCGGAATCGTGATTACGGCCGCCCTCTTCCTGCGAATGGTGCAGAAAGTCTTTCTGGGGCCTCTGCCAGAAAAGTGGTCAGAATGGTCTGACCTTGGTGGGTGGGAAGTGGCAGCCATCGCGCCGATGCTGGTCCTCGTTGTAGTGATAGGGATCGCTCCCGCCTGGCTAGTCGATGTGATCGATTCAGCAACACGCGTCATGACTGGGGGTTGACATGCAAGACATGGGTACCCAGATGGTCGGATTTCTTGGTGACGTCCTGCCCGAGCTGATCCTGGCGGGTGGATCGATTGTGGTGTTACTCGTGGCTCTGTTCACTCCCCGTCGGATGCAACCGTGGATCGCTCTTGTCGCCTCAGTGGTCATCGGCGCAGGAGCATTCTTTGCGGTCCTCGACATCATCGACCCGCCAGGCCTGACGTTCTTTGATACGATCGCGGCCGACGGCGTGGGGAGATGGGCGACGCTACTGCTGGCGGTAGTTGCGGTGCTGGTAGTGGCGCTCTCCGTCGAATGGTTCCGTTCCGATGACCGGCAGGGCGAGTACTACGTCATGGTGATCTTTGGAACCCTGGGAGCCGTGCTCCTGGCCGGAGCGACCGATCTGATGGAACTGGTTCTAGCGATGATGCTGTCGTCCGTCGCTGGATATACGCTGGCGGCATTCCACCGCAGGTCGCGGCCTTCGGCTGAGGCAGGCATGAAGTACTTTCTGCTTGGCGCCCTCGCCAACGGTGCATTGGTCTACGGTGTCGCTCTCTTGTTCGGGCTGTCCGGTAGCACGACGTTCGCTGACGTCGGTCCCGGCTTGGTCAATGCCGATCCGCTGGCCTTGGTAGTTGGGTTTGGTCTGGTAACTATCGGCATTGCATTCAAGATGGGCGTTGCACCGGTTCATCCCTGGGTCCCCGACGTTGCTGAAGGGGCGCCCGCCCCAGCGGCTACCTTCCTGATGATCGTGGGGAAAATAGGAGCGCTGGTGTTCCTTGCTCGCCTCGTTCTCATTCTTCCGGACACCCAGCTGGGCTGGAGACCCCTTGTGGCTCTGTTGGCGGCCACCACCATGACCCTCGGCAACCTCGTTGCCTTACGGCAGGATGATGTAAGGCGCCTGCTCGGATGGTCGGCCGTTTCACAGGCGGGGTATGGCCTGATGGCGGTTGTGGCGATTGGTCGCAGTGATCTTGCCCTTCCGTCTCTCCTCATGTTCCTGTTCGCCTACGCGTTCGGTACCGTTGCTGTGTTCGGCGTGGTCGTTCATCTGAAAGGCCTCACGGATCGCAATTCCTATCGCGGTCTCAGCAGCCCCCATCCGTGGCTCATGGGGGCCATGTTGATCGGCTTCCTATCCTTTGTTGGTATACCGCCGCTCGGTGGTTTCGCCGCCAAGCTGCTCCTGATGGGAGCTGTAATTGACGCGGGATACACGTGGTTGGCTGTGCTCACGGTGGTCAACTCGGCGATATCGCTGGTGTATTACTTGCGTGTGCTTGGGCCCGCATACCTAGGTGAGTCGACTGGTAGACGGCCCACCATGGGTTGGCTATCTGGCTTTTCCGTTGGGGTGGCGACAGTCGCCGTAGTAGCGGTAGGTGTTGCCGCTCAGCCGCTGCTGCGAGCCTGGGAAGCCGTACAGCTATTGACCGGGTAGTTTCGCGGACCGATTGGGCCACGCCCGGGCGAGTGTGGCTGCGGCGACCAGCCCTGCCGGACCTGCCCCGATCACCATATTGTGGCATCGCGGCGTATTCGATGTTCGTCATCCCCGCTCGTATACACCTTCCACCCCGCAGGAATGTCAAGGCGGAGTCAACGCGGTCGTCCCGTGTTACTGCCTGGCGACCGGCTCATTGGTGTGTTCACATGTCCATGGTGCCGTCGGCGTTGGTGTGTGAACGCATGAACAGTCGTTCGCTGACCACGATGACTGCGATGCCCGCACCAGATACGTACAGGCTGAGTGTGTCGGTTGAGGCCTTGACCCATAGGAACGCACCGAGCACAATGACATCGAGGACGATGGCAGTGATGACGATGGCCCGGTTGGCCGGGATGCGGTCTCTCAGATGACGAAGCAGGCCCCAGTGGATGGCAATGTCCATGATGAGGTAGTAGATCGCGCCGATCGCCGCGATCCGTCGGAGGTCGAACGATGCGGCGAGGGTCATTGCTATCGCCACCGTGTATACGGTGGTGTGGGTGCGGATGGTGCCCGGCAGCCCAAAGTGGCGGTGCGGGACCTGTTTCATGCGCGCCAACATCGCAAGCATGCGGGACGCAGCGAAGATGCTCGCCACTACCCCCGAGGCTGTAGCAATCACTGCGATGGCAACCGTGAACCAGACCCCGGCGTTACCGAACGCGGGTTTCGCCGCTTCGGCCAGTGAGAAATCCTGGGCGGCGATGATCTCGCCCAAGGTGAGATTGC
>CBDTUI010000072.1:0-14586 GCA_965363765.1 uncultured Acidimicrobiia bacterium | reverse complement strand
CATCTGCTGCTGGCTCTTCGGAGGCAGCCAGCTCATCTGCTGCTGGCTCTTCGGAGGCAGCCAGCTCATCTGCTGCGTCTGCTGCGTCGTCTGCTGCAGGCTCGGCCGCATCTACGGCTGCTGGCTGCTCTGCGAGCTCCTCGGATGCTGGCTCTTCGGCTTCTGGAGTCGCGGAGACTTCCGGGGTCGGCTGGTCAGATTGGATGTCAACCTTGTACCCAGACAACCGTGCCGCCAGTCGGGCATTCTGCCCTTCCTTGCCAATGGCAAGCGACAACTGATGATCAGCGACAATCACCGTTGCAATTTTGTCTTCTTCAGAAATGTTTACTTGCTGCACCTTGGCAGGACCAAGTGCTTCGGCAATGAATTGCCCAACATCCTCGCGCCATTCCACGACATCGACTTTTTCGCCTCGAAGTTCGTTAACCACCTGTCGCACACGAGCACCCCGGGCCCCCACACAGGCACCCTTGGGATCAACTTTGGGATCGTTGCTCTTCACGGCAATCTTGGTCCGGTGGCCCGGTTCCCTGGCGATCGCAACGATTTCGATGGTTCCGTCCATGAGTTCGGGAACCTCGAGTTCCAACATACGACGCACAAAATCGGGATGGGATCGGCTCACGATGATCTGGGGGCCCTTGGCGTCGTTGCGGACCTCAATAATGATCGCCTTCACCCGGTTGCCGCGTTCGAGCCGCTCATACGGGATTCGCTCGGAACCGGGCATCAGAGCTTCTGCATCGCCAAGATCAAGGATCGAATAGCGATGATCAACCTGCTGCACAATTCCAGTAATCAGGTCGCCTTCACGGGTCTCGTAAACCTCAAACACCTGATCACGCTTCGCCTCGCGGAGACGCTGGGAGATAACTTGTTTGGCGGTTTGGGCAGCGATCCGACCGAAGTCATCGGGCGTGTCCACCCACTCGTCGGTGACGTTGCCGTCTTCATCGAGTTCCTGGGCATAAACAACGATATCGCCGCTGTCTGGATCGATGACGACCCGGGCCTCTTCGGCTGCACTTGGTGAGCGTTTGTACGCTGAAACCAGCGCATTGGCGAGCGCGTCAAGAATGGTCTCGACGGTCACTCCTCGCTCTGCCGCGACCAAATCCAGCGCGTCCATTACTGCCTGATCCATCTTCATGCGCTGTCCTCCTGCGTCTTCTTACCGGGTTTGGCGCTCTGTGGCCAGGAAAAAACCACCCGGGCGGAGTTCACCTGGTCGTATCGCAACGTCCGGGTCACCTCGTCAATACCCAAATCAAAGCTTGTCTTAGTTGCACCGGTCAAGACCCCATCATGGCGTCGTTGGCCATCGACTTCTAATCGAGTTTTCACCCTTATGGTCTGCCCGATCACCTTTTTGAACTGCTCGGGTCGACGAAGCTTGCGCTCCAGACCCGGGGAGCTGACCTCAAGGTTATAGGCTCCCGAAATGACATCATGATCATCCAGGATACGGGATATCCCGGCCGTGATTTCGCCGAGCGTATCCACATCTAGCCCTCCGGCTGATTCAACCGTGGCACGGAGAATTTTGCGCGACTGACCGCCCAACAACTCAAGGTCGTCAAGCTCTATGCGTTCCGCCTCTAAATAGGCACTAATCACTTCCCATAGCTCCTTCGGAGCGTCACTCACGCTGGCCTCCACGCCCTCCGTTTGGGCGTATCTTCCTCATTTGGAGCATAAAGAAAAGTGGGCGGGGCGCCCACTTTCGTCCGTAGCGTCCAAGATGTATTGCGAGGAGTATATCAGAAGCAGTCTTGGGCGGATCGGCCGGCCTATCGCCGCTCAGCCGTCACTCGGCTAGTCGCCTGGGCGACGATTTCTTCCGCGGGCACTTCCTCAGTCTCGCCAGTTGCCCTGGTCACCAGCTCCAACACACCCGACTCGACGCCGCGCGGACCCACCGTGATCCTGAACGGGAATCCAACCAGTTCTGCGTCGGCAAACTTCACGCCGGGGCGTTCCTTACGGTCATCGAGGATGACATCGATCCCGTGGGATCGGAGTTCGTCATAAATCCGGGTGGCCGCCTCGATCGTGGCGGCATCTTCGGGCCGGACCACAGTCACGACCAGTTCATAAGGAGCAACGTTTACCGGCCACACGATCCCCTTGTCATCATGATTGGCTTCGACAACGGCAGCCATATTGCGTTCGACGCCGATCCCGTACGATCCCATGAACATTGGCGTCGATTTCCCGTTTTCGTCAAGGACCGTCGCACCAAAGGGTTCGGAATATCGACGACCCAATTTGAAGATGTGACCAATCTCGATGGTTTTCTCAACCTCAAGAGCGCTACCACAGGTGATGCAGGGCTCTCCGGCGAGCACCTCGCGAAGGTCCAGCCAGTCATCGATCTGAATATCTCTCTCGATATCCACATTCCGGTAGTGAAAATCGTCTTCATTGGCCCCCGTAGTCATTCCTGACCGTCCCTGGAGTGCTCGATCCGCAACGATGCGATATCCGGTCATTCCAATGGCGCCCAGACTCCCGGGATGAGCTCCGACCGCATCAAAGATCTCTTCAGCGGTCGCCGGTCGGGCGTCGATCACCGACAAGCCATCGAGCAGCTTCTGTTCGACAAGACTGTGATCACCCCGCATCAGAACGATGACCAGATCATCACCCACGATATAGAACAGCGACTTGATTTGGCGGTCGGCCGGGGCACCACCAGCAAATTCTTCGAGGGCTTTGATGGTCCGTACCCCAGGTGTGGCAAATTTCTCGAGAGGGGTCAGCGGCGGATCACTGATCGGAGGCAGCACCGAATTGGCCGTTTCGACGTTCGATGAGTAGTCGCCCTTTGGGCAGATGACGATCCAGTCCTCTCCGGCGTCGGATCGGACCATAAACTCAACCGATCCCGCTCCGCCCATCATTCCTGACGAGGCTTCGACTGCAATCGAATCCATGCCGAGCCGGCTAAAGATTCGCGAGTAGGCCTCGTAATGATTCGAAAAGGCTTGGTCGAGACCAGCCTGATCAAGATCGAACGAATAGGAGTCTTTCATCGTGAATTCCCGCACCCGCAGCACCCCGGACTTGGGACGGGGTTCGTCGCGGAGCTTGGTCTGGATCTGGTACCAGAGCTGTGGGAGTTGTTTGTACGAGCTCAGCTCAAGTGCCAACGTCGTAAAGATCTCTTCGTGAGTCATTGCCAAACAGAGTTCTGCCTCTTTGCGGTCTTTGAGGCGAAAGAGTTCGTCACCGATGAGGTCCCAGCGCCCAGAAATCTGCCAGGGCTCGGCCGGGTGGAGGACCGGGAGCAGAAACTCTTGTCCGCCAATCCGATCGATCTCCTCACGAATGATCTGCATGATTTTGGCACGCACCCGCATCGCCGGCGGCAGCAACGAATATGACCCTGCCATGAGCTGGCGGATGAAGCCGGCCCGCACGAGGAGCTTATGGCTTACAGCCTCGGCTTCCGCCGGGTCGTCTCGAAGCGTGGGTATAAAGGCTTGTGACCAGCGCAGAATCGATCTCCTCTTGGGTTCGAAGCGAGGATAGCCGCCAGCCGCCACCGACCCGACCCGACCGACTTAGCCTGACGCTACCTCAGCCACCTTGGCTCGCCTCGATGCTGTGTCGTTGGCATCGCCTTGAATCTCGACCAATTGCTCGCGGGCTTGGCGTGAAAGTTGCTCGGCATTGGCATCGGCTGCCGCCAGTCGGGCCTCGACACCCTCTTCGACGAGTTTGCGTGCCTCATCTATCAAGGCTTCAACCATCTCATCTTCTGGAACCACTCGGACTACCTGACCCTTGATGAACATATGGCCCTTGCCGCGCCCTGCGGCGATTCCAATGTCCGCCTCGCGAGCCTCGCCGGGGCCATTGACGACGCATCCCATGATGGCCACCTGAATGGGCAGGTTCTCTGCCTCGAGGGCGTCCTGAGCCCGTCGTGCCACGTCAATGACATCGACTTCGGCCCGCCCGCAAGAGGGGCACGCAATGAGGTCGAGCCCTTTGCGCTCTCTGAGACCCAGATACTCGAGCAGGGCCCGCCCGGTTTTGGCTTCCTCGACTGGGTCGGCCGTGAGGGAAAAGCGGATGGTGTCGCCGATCCCTTCGTTGAGGAGCGTCCCGATCCCGGCCGTACCCTTGATGATGCCACCGGGGATCGGTCCGGCTTCGGTGACTCCGAGATGGAGCGGATAGTCGACCGTGTCGGCCAGGAGTCGGTATGACGCCACCATCGAAGGGACGTGACTGTGTTTCACCGAGATTTTGATGTCGGTGAAGTCGACATCCTCGAGATAGCGGATTTCCGTGAGCGCCGATTCAACGAGCGCTTCGGGGGTGGCGCTTCCGTACTTATCGAGCAAGTCCTTGTCGAGTGACCCGCCATTGACTCCTACTCGAATCGGCACCCCGCGTTCTTTGGCCGCTTTGGCGACCGTTTTGATGTGGGTTTCGTTTCGGATGTTTCCCGGGTTAAGCCGAAGCGAAGCAACGCCCGCTTCGAGAGCTGCCAGCGCAAGCTTGTACTGGAAATGGATATCGGCCACGATCGGCACTGGGGATCGGGGAACGATCTCGGCCAACCCTTGAGCAGCCTCAACGTCGTTGCAGGTGATCCGCACAATGTCGCAACCGGCCCCTGCCAGCGCGTAGACCTGAGCCAGCGTGCCGTCGACATCAGCGGTCTTCGTCGTAGTCATCGACTGAATACTGATCGGGGCTCCACCGCCCACCAACACGTCCCCGACCGAGATTTGACGGGTTATACGCCGCTCGTACATCAGAATTGGATCGGTTGGACGACGTCGAGGTAGATAGAAACTATCCCAATGAAAATGAACAAACCAAGCACCACGGCCGCCACCGGCATGAGCTTGCGAATGTCGGCCTCACGTTTGAACACTTTCTCGTACAGGGCCACGGCAAAATGCCCGCCGTCGAGCGGAAACAGCGGGAGAGCGTTCATGACCGCCAGCACAACGTTGATGTAGCCGAGGAATAAGAAGATCGTGCTCCAGCTGAGCGTATCGCCAGCTTGAGCTCCGATTTGGCCGATGCCAACAATCGAAACAGGCCGCGATTCCGGCGGCAAGTCTCCCCCGACAAAAACCTTCGCCAACCCGTCGAGGTTGGTGACCATGTCCCAGAGGAATCCGTAACTCAGTCCAACCAATTGCACCGTTTGGCGACCGGCCAGCCCGACGGCTTCGAAAACACCGACTTCTGGCACAAGCTCAGACGGGGAGACCCCGAGGAACCCACGGTTCTCGCCCGCGTCGGTCCGGGTCGCCAGCGTTGCAGAAAGGGTGAGTTGGCTGCCTGCACGGTCAATCAGTAGATCGATGGTCTCGCCGGGCCGCTCCGAAATGGCCGCGACGACAGCCTCCCAATCGGCGGTAGCAATCCCATCAACGGCGAGGATGGTATCGCCGATTTCGACGCCAGCTACCAGAGCGGGACTTGGAGTCGCATCTTCCACTCCTGAGACAGCCGATACGGTTGGCACCAACTCGGCTTCGACGAGGTTGCCGTAGGCGAGCAGCGTTGCAAAGAAGATGAGAAAACCGAGTGCCATGTTGACCGTCACGCCCGCCAAAACGACAAACGCCTTCTCCCAGAATTTCTTTTCTCGGTAAGTACGTCCGACGTCTTCAGCGGGAACGTCTTCGAGCGGGTTCATCCCGATGATGCGAACGTAACCGCCCGCTGGAATGGCCTTGATGCCGTATTCAGTTTCGCCTTTGAAGAACGAATACAGGCGCGGACCGAATCCGAAGAAGAACTCGGTGACCTTCATTTTTGTGAGTTTGGCCGCGACGAAATGTCCTGCTTCGTGAGCCATCACGAAGAAGAACAAGCCACCAACCATTAATGCGACACCACCCACTAGCGAGATCTCCAATCTGCGCGTCGTGTCAGGTTAACACGCCCCGGAAAGCAACTGAGTCGCCATCGCTCGTGCCTCAGCGTCGATCGCCAGTACATCTTGCACCGTCGAAAGCTCGACAGTCGGGATCTTTGACAGCGTCCGTTCGATGAGGTCAACGATCCCCAAGAACGGGAGGCGGCCGTTCAAGAACGCTTCGACAGCGATCTCGTCGGCCGCATTAAAGACCGCCGGGGCCGAACTCCCCGTTCGTCCCGCCTCATACGCGAGGTCGAGGGCAGGGAACGTCGCCCGATCGGGTTCAAAGAAAGACAGTTCTTTGCCCGCCAGGGAGAAGGGGCTGAGCGAACCGACCGCCCTTTCAGGAAATGTGATGGCATATTGAATCGGGACTCGCATGTCGGGTTCACCAACATGGGCTTTGGACGATCCGTCAACAAACTCCACCAACGAGTGAACGATGCTTTGGGGGTGTACGACCACGTCGATCTTGTCGAACGGCACACCAAAAAGGAAATGAGCCTCGATGACTTCCAGTCCTTTGTTGACGAGGGTGGCCGAATCCACGCTGATTCGCCTCCCCATAACCCAGGTTGGGTGAGCGAGGGCATCCTCCGGTTCCACCTGCGCCAGATCTTCGATAGCCCGGCCCCGAAACGGCCCACCCGATGCGGTGAGAATGAGGCGTCGAACATCCTCGATGCGCTCGCCCCTGAGACACTGGAATATCGCCGAATGCTCACTATCGACCGGGATGATCTCGGCACCGGTCTTCATTTGGGCGGCGAGCACCACGGGACCACCAGCAACCAGGCTCTCCTTGTTGGCCAGGCCAAGCCGATTACCGGCTTCGAGAGCGGTCACCGATGCTGAGAGTCCGACCGAACCCACAATGCCGTTCATAACGGTCGACCGGTCAATGGCGGCCAACTCCAACACTGCCTCCGGCCCGAATCCGACCCGGCTTCCATACGAGGCCGTGAACCGTTCCTGCTCATCGTCGGTCGGGTGAGCTATGGCGACTCTGGCCTCTGGCCAGGAGCCAGCCAGCCGGTAAAGCTGTTCAGATCCAGATCGGGCGGCCATGGCCAGAACCGGGAGATCGAGTTGGCGGGCAACGTCAAACGTCTGCGTGCCGATCGACCCCGTGGCCCCCAGGATCACCAGACCGGTGGTCATGTTCCTAGAGGTAGCCGAGAGTCTGATACACGAAGTAACCAATGGGAACCGCGAACAGCAGGGCATCTACCCGGTCGAGCAGGCCGCCGTGACCGGGAATGATCGACCCCATGTCCTTGATCCCGAGCGACCGCTTGATCATCGACTCGGCGATATCGCCCAACGGTGACGTTATAAAGATCGCCAGAGCCAGCCATAGGCTGCCGGGCAGTTCAAATATGCTGAAGTAATCGAGGAGGGAAATAACGAGAGTCATAGCCGCCGCCCCAGCCGCTCCGCCAGCCAGGCCCTCCCAGGTCTTGTTTGGCGACAGGACAGGTGCCATCGGCGTCTTACCGAACGTTCGGCCGGCGAAGAACGAACCCGTATCTACTGCCGCAGAGATCAGCACCAAACCGATGATGAGTTGGGCAGCATTCTCAGACGCTGCCAGAACCGTAGCGAAGCCCAGCATTCCGGGAACCCAAACAATTCCAAAAATCGTGACCGAGGCATTGTCGAGCGGGTCCCTGCGAATCAGCATCGTGTAAAAAACCAGGACGGCGACGATCGAAACCATAACGGATCCCGCCACCCCACCGGGTCCGGAGCGGAAGCCGGCAATGGGAGCGGCGACGGCCGCCAGCAACCCGAAAAGAGCAATCGGTTTGTAACCGGCGGTGCGAGTCGCCGAATAGAACTCTCCAACCGCGACAATTCCGACCAGACAAATGAACGCAACAAACCACCAGCCACCAAGAAGCGCCGACCCGATCAACAACCCGACGAGAGCAAGACCTGACACAATCCTGACGGGTAGGTCGCTACTTACCTTCTGGCGTTCGATCGGAACCTCAACGGTGCCGGTGACGTCCTCGAATCCGACTACGCCTGCGTCGATGCCGTGGAGAGGGGCCGCCACCGCCTGCATCTTGACCGTCTCACGTTCCTTTTGGCGGATCTCTTCGGCCAAGTCCTGATACTCGGTCGTCGTGTTCGCCAGGTAGTCGTCACGCGAGAAGTCGTCGAGCCCGCTCGGTCCGTCTGGAATGATGAGCTCGTCGTCGTCCTCGGCTGGAGCACTGCCAGCGTCGTCAACAGCCGCTGTAGTCGTGCGGTCGAGCGGTACCGGATCTACTGGGGCCGGTCGTGGATGGAATGAGGGCGTCGGGGCGCCCGGTGCTACTGGGGCCGGTTCTACTGGGGCCGGGCGTGGATGGAATGAGGGCGTCGGGGCATCCGGTTCGATGGCAATGTCGTCCAGAGCCAGCTGATCGGTCCTTTCGGAATCATTGGCCTCAGAATCATTGGCCACAGAGTCGTCCTCGATCCACGGAAGGTCGCCATCGTTTTCGTCGCCCACAGCTACACCTCCAGGAGCTCTTGCTCCTTGTGCCCTAACAACTCGTCGATCCGGGCAGTGTGACGATCGGTGGCATCTTGCAGCCGCTTTTCCGCCCGCCGAATGTCGTCCTCTCCGACTTCACCGGTGAGCTCATCCAGGTCGTCTTTGATGCCACGCCGGATGCTTCGGATTGCGACCCGACCATCCTCGGCCATGCCTTTGACGACCTTGAAGAGCTCCTTGCGACGATCTTCGGTGAGCTGCGGAAAAACCAGCCGAATGATCGACCCATCGTTCGACGGGTTGAGACCTAGTGAGGAGCTGCTGATGGCTTTCTCAATTTCCGGGAGCGAACCACGATCAAAAGGCTGCACGACCAGCATTCTCGGCTCCGGAACGGAAAAGGTGGCCAACTGCTGAAGCGGCGTGAGAGCACCGTAATAGTCGACCATCACCCGCTGGAGGATGCCGGGGTTCGCCCGACCCGTCCGGATGGTCGTGAACTCTTGCTGCGCGTGCTCGACTGCGCCATCCATTTTTTGTTCGGCTTCAGCGAGAAGTTCGTCAATCATGCCTGCTCCTAGTGCACCAGTGTCCCGAGGTCCGCTCCGACCACTACCTTCGTAATGTTCCCCGGTTCTCGAAGGCTAAACACTCGTATGGGAAGATTGTTTTCTTTGCACAGGGTAACGGCGGTGAGGTCCATGACGTTAAGACCTCTGGCAAGAACGTCCATGTACCCGATTTCGTGGATGAACTCGGCATCCGGGTTGGTGTTTGGGTCAGAGTCGTACACCCCATCGACCATGGTCGCTTTGAGCACGATGTCGGCTCCGATCTCGGCGGCTCGGAGTGCGGCGGTTGTGTCGGTGGTGAAGAACGGGTTCCCGGTCCCCGCCGCAAAAATCACAACCCGGCCCTTCTCCAGATGCCGAATGGCTCGCAGTCGAATGTAGGGCTCGGCCAGTTGCTGCATCGTGATCGCCGACTGCACCCGGGTCTCGACATCGGCTTTCTCTAGAGCATCTCGCAAGGCCAGGGCATTGATGACGGTGGCCAACATGCCCATATAGTCTGCGCTGGCTTGGTCCATG
Source organism: uncultured Acidimicrobiia bacterium (assembly GCA_965363765.1). Lineage (GTDB taxonomy): Bacteria > Actinomycetota > Acidimicrobiia > Spongiisociales > JAENVV01 > JAENVV01. Next base: position 5,108 of record CBDTUI010000072.1, on the reverse strand, counting down.
CCGGCCGCTGCCGAAGAAACCCCCCGGAAGATGTTGCCGCCCCCAACCACGATGGCCACTTCCACACCCTGGGAGATGGCGTCGGCGACCTCGATTGCCACCCGGCGAACTGTGGCCGGGTCGATCCCATACTTGATCTCAGGATCAGCGAAGGCTTCACCGGAGAGTTTGAGAAGGACCCGACGTCGTTCCACGACTAGTTCTCTCCGACCGAAATCCGGGCGAAGGACTTGATGGCGATATTTTCACCCATCTTGGCTGCCAGTTGCTGGACCAGTTCTCCGACCGTGCCGTCAAACTTGTCGGATTTCACGAACGGCTGATCCAACAGGACCCGGTCCTGGTAGTACTTCTCAAGTCGACCCTCAACTATCTTCGGTATAACCGCATCGGGCTTTCCCTCATTCTTTGCCTGATTGGCAATGATTTCGGACTCGGCTTTGAGATCATCGGCCGGGATTTCATCGCGTGACAAGAAGTCGGGTTTACCCCAGGCGATGTGCATAGCTAGATCTTTGGCAGTCTCAACGAACTCGGGGCTTTTGGCAACGAAATCTGTCTCTGACGAGAGGTACACGAGCACCCCTTGTACATCCCGGCCGGCCTGATTATGCAGGTAGCTACCAACGCAGCCTTCCGAGGCGTCCCGGTCGGCTCGTTTGGCAGTTGCGGCCAAGCCCTTCTCACGAAGGTAGGTCACCGCCTTATCAAAGTCGCCACCAGAAGACACCAAGGCTTTCTTGGCGTCCATCATTCCGACGGACGTTGCCTGGCGCAGGGCCTGTACATCTTTTGCAGAAAATTCAGCCATATCGGTTCCTACGCTTCTACGACCGCGTCGTCGCTTGGTTCCGAGCTGACGTCTTTTTCGGTCATTTCTTCAAGGTCTGACTTTCCGACGAGTTGTTTCCCGTCGATCGCCGCCTGGGCGATGATGCCGGCCAACAGTTGCGCTGAGCGGACGGCATCGTCGTTGCCGGGGATCACAATGTCGACACCGGTCGGATCACAATTCGAGTCGACCACGGCAATTACAGGGATGCCAAGACGATTTGCCTCTTTGACTGCGGTCGCTTCGACATTGATGTCAATGATGAACAAGCAGTTGGGGATCGATTTGAGATCGGCGACCCCACCGAGATTTCGTTTGAGCTTGTCGTGCTCGCGGCTGAGCTTGAGACGCTCCTTCTTTACGCGACCTGCGAACTCACCGGTTTCCTCCATACGTTCCAACTCACGCATGTAAAAAATACGCTTTTGAATCGTCGTGAAGTTGGTGAGCATGCCACCAAGCCAGCGGTAATTCACATAGGGCATAGAGGCGCTTTGGGCAGCTTCCGCAATGGCGCCAGCAACCTGCTTTTTGGTACCGACAAACATGACAGTTCCGCCGGCGGCTACTTCCTTTTTGACGAACTCAGCCGCCTCATTTGCCTTTTCGAGGCTCTGGCGAAGGTCGATGATATGGATTCCGTTACGGTCGCCAAAAATATACGGCTTCATCTTCGGGTTCCAGCGCTGGGTGCGGTGACCGAAGTGGACGCCAGCTTCCAGCAGTTGCTTGATCGTGACAACAGACATGCTGCTCCTTGTGGTTGTTCCTCCGCACCGATGGGCAAGATTGCCAGCGGATGACCGCCTTCCGCAGACAAGTATGTCTGACCAATGGAAGTTCTACCGGTGCGTGTGTATTTTCCGCCTGTTTCGGACGGGACTCACTCTCGAGTCGCTGGAAGTGTAGCCCACCGGCGGCTGGCACCGTCTGTCAGTTGGTGACGGCCATTCGATTACGCAGGCTCATCACGGCTTTGGTGTGGATCTGGCAAACCCGCGACTCAGTAACACCGAGCACTTCGCCGATCTCGGCCAAGGTGAGGCCCTCGTAGTAGTACAGCGTGACGACGAGGCGCTCACGATCGGGGAGACGGTTGATGGAGTCGGCAACTACCCGCTTGGTTTCTTCGACCTGGAAGGCAGCCTCCGGAGTGACGCCGCGTGGGTCGGGAAGGATGTCACCAACCGACGACGAGTCAGAGTCACGACCGAGCAGTTCGTCCAACGCAACCAGTCCCAACGACGAGATCTCGCCGAGGGTGTCCTGTAACTGGCTAAGCGGTATCTCCATCTTGGCCGACAGCTCTTCTTCGGACGGGGTGCGCTGCAGCTTGTGCTCGAGTTCCTGTAGTGACCGCTCGATTTCACGGGCCCGAGCTCGCACCGAACGTGGCACCCAGTCGAGGGCTCGGAGTTCATCGAGGATGGCGCCTTTGACGCGATTGATGGCGTAGGTCTCGAACTTGAAGCCGCGTTCGAGGTCAAATTTGTCGATGGCATCGATGAGGCCAAAGATCCCGTAGGAAATGAGGTCCGACTGCTCGACGCTCCTTGGTAGACCGACGCCGACGCGACCAGCTACGAACTTGACGAGAGGCGAATAATGAAGAATCAGCCCTTCACGAGCTCGTTCAGAGGCGGTGGACTTAAAGTCCACCCACATTGCCTGAACATGTTCATCGGATGCTTTATGCCCGCGGGTGGCTTCGCTCATATGTCGCCTTGAGGTGGTCTCGAGTTATCGCAGTGTAAAGCTGCGTTGTCGCCAATTCAACGTGCCCCAACAATTCCTGCACTACTCGCAGGTCGGCGCCTCCTTCTAAGAGGTGCGTCGCAAACGAATGTCGTAGTGCGTGTGGAAAGGTTCCCGCACGCTGTTGGATGATACGCCGTATGCCGCGAGGATCGAGGGATCTTCCCCGAATACCTATCCAGAGCGCTCCATCGTCGGGTCCCTGCAGCAGTTCCGGGCGGCCGTCTGCAAGCCAGCGTTCGACGCTCCGAATGGCAGGTTCGCCAATCGGGACCACCCGATCCTTGTTGCCTTTGCCACGCACCATCACGGTGTTTGCCCCACAGATAGCCGTGGTCAGGGAAGCGAGTTCGGACACACGCAGGCCAGTGGCGTAGAGCATTTCGAAGATCGCCCGATCTCGCAGATCAACAGGTTCGGTCCCATCGATCGCCTCGATGATTTCGGTAACGGCCCGCTGGGCAAGCGCCTTGGGCAGTCGCTGCGGTGTCTTGGTTCGTGCCAACTGATGCGCCGGGTTTAGAGCTATGTCTCCCCGCTGAGCCAGGTCCCCGAAGAAACCTTTGACCGAAGACGACTTGCGCCGAATACTCGCCCTCGAATAGCCAACTGTGTCCAGGTAGGCGAGGTAGCGACGGATGAAACGACGATCGATAGCGCCTACGGAGCGAATCGAACCACGGTCGCAGTAAGCGAAGAATTGGCTGAGGTCGCGCCGATAGGCATCGATCGAATGGGGGGAAAGCCCCCGTTGGACCCTCAGCCGAGACAGGTATCGCTCGAACGGGTCGAGCGCCCATCCGGGCGGATCAGGTATATGTGCCACGTCCTTATCTTGGTCCGCCCGCCCACCGGGGTCAACGACCGGCGACGACCTTGGCCGCTGATTCGAGAAGCAGTTCGGTGTCTTCCCATCCGATGCAGGCGTCCGTGATCGAGACGCCATGGTCGAGCTTGACATCGGGGGCCCAGTCCTGGCGGCCGGCGTTGATGTGGCTTTCGACCATCAACCCCATAATCCCGTTTTGGCCTGACTGGAACTGGCTCAAGACCTCCTCAGCGACGATCGGCTGACGCCGGTGGTCCTTATTGGAGTTGGCATGGGAGCAGTCCACCATGACGGATCGTTCGATGCCCTGCGCGAGTCCTCGTTGTACGGCATCGTTGACAGCCGCGGCACCATAGTTCGGACCGCTCGCTCCCCCACGCAGCACAATGTGGGTATCGGGATTGCCGTTCGTTCGTACCATCGCTAGCTGCCCCTCGAAGTTCACACTGAAGAAGCTGTGGGGCCGCTCGGCGGCTTTCATGGCGTGGACAGCGACGTCCACCCGTCCGTCCGTGGAGTTCTTAAATCCGATCGGAGCCGACATTCCGCTGGCGAGCTGACGGTGGACCTGACTTTCGACCGTTCGAGCTCCAATCGCCGCCCACGACAAAAAATCAGCGAAGTACTGAGGGGTAATTGGGTCGAGCAGTTCGACAGCACACGGCATTCCCATGTCGTTGACGGTGGCGAGGAGGCGTCGGGAGACTTCGATTCCAGTCGGGATATCCTCTGATCCATCGAGTTGCGGGTCGTAGACCAGGCCGGTCCATCCCACCGTCGTACGGGGCTTCTCAAAGTAGGTTCGCATCACGATCAGCAGCTCATCGTTGTAGCGCTCCTTGGCGGCCATGAGCATCTCGGCGTACTCGGCGGCTCCTTCGACGTCGTGAATGGAACACGGTCCAACCACCATCACCAGTCGTTTCGTGTCGCGTCCGTGGAGAATGTCGGCGATGCTCTGGCGGGTTTCGGCGACAAGCGCCTGGGCTTCGTTGGGAATCTCAACTTTGAGCTGTGAAGGCCGTTTAAGCGCAGCGATCTCGTTGATGTGGGTGTCGTCGACCGACGTCGACGGTGTCACCGCTGGTGTCGTAGCCGGTGGGATGGGGTTCTCTGTCATGGGGTTGGCCTCCAGGGTGAGCCGCTCGGAAACAAAAAACCCGAGCCTATGGCTCGGGGTCGAAGTTCAAATGCGATGGTTTAGCGCGTCTACTTCGACCCCGAGGGGCCAAAAAAATAGAAAAAGCTATACCGAACGACGTTCATTGCCGGGCATAGTGGCTTTTCCTGGGGGGATTGTCAAGCGCTAGATCGGTGTCACCCATCCACCCTCGAATCGTACCAATCCGGCTAGTTCCAACTTGGTGACTTCGACGAGTAGGTCGGCTACTGGCTGCTGTCGACGCACGGCCAACTCGTCAATTGCCGTACCGGCAGGATCACAGGCTTCGACCACGGGGGATGTCGGCTTGTCACTCAATTGCAACCGGGCTGGTCCCATCACCCGGTCCACCGCTTCACGAAAGTCATCAACGCCAAGCACCGGCCACGCACCGTCGCGAATCAGCAGATTGCATCCAGCCGACGATGCTCTTCCGATGTCACCGGGGATAACAAAAAGTTCACGATGTTCATCGACGGCCATTCGGGCGGTGATCATTGCTCCCCCCGGCATGGCAGCTTCGACGACCA
>CBDTUI010000071.1:0-14684 GCA_965363765.1 uncultured Acidimicrobiia bacterium | reverse complement strand
CCCATCACGAAGTTCGGCATGTGCGTGGCAGGGTTGCCAAGCGGGCTGAACTTGAGGTGATCCATGGTCTTCTCGGTGATCATGTCGAAGCCCCAGAATGTGAAGAACAGGTGGGTTTCGATGCCTTCGCCGAGTGCAGCGTTGGCTAGCACCAGGCCCGGGTACGCCATGTCGAGCGAACCCTTCGAGCAGACGATAACCATCTTGCGGTCGGATTCTTCTTCGTCACCGAACGTGGGGATCGGGGCGGCTTCTGTAGTAGTGGTCACGTCAGCAATCCTTCCTAAACGCAGCCCGCTGGTTTTGGTACACCAGCTATGTAGGCACTCTTCTTCTGTGGCTTCTTCGGGAATAGAACAAACTGTTCCTTGGTCGGGAATCCGCCAGCTGCCTGGACTCGCCGGGTGCCGGGGGTGACCCCGTTGGTGGCGTAGTCGTCGCGGATGAATCGGATCAGTTCCCAGTGCCGGTCGGTCAGCTCGATGCTGATGTTGGCGGCTAGTTGCTTGGCGATGTCTTCGGTCCACTCTTTCGAGTCGGTGAGGAATCCCTCATCGTCGATCTGGACTTCTGCACCAGCGATCGTTGTGGTTGCCATTGTTAAACCTCCGTGGTTTCTAGTTCTTTAGGTTGTTCTTTGCCGGTCATCGACATCAATGCCGGAAGCGGGATTGGGCGGCCTTTGAGCAGCAGATTCCAATACATCCACTTGAAGAACAGTTTGCCTTGATGGTTGACCCGTGATTCCTCGAGAAGGCTGAACGGTCCAACCCCTGGGAGCGGAAACTTTCCGGGGAGTGGCTGCGTGTCGTAGTTGAAGTCGATGAGCATGCCTTTGCCGTCACCTGATTCGATGAAGCAGTTGGCGTGGCCGTCAAAGAAGTGTTCCATCGGCTCCCCAGCAACGTGGCTGACGAAGTTCTCAGCGAACAGGTCGACCGCGAAGTGAGCCACCGACCCTGCTTTCGAGGCAGGGATGTTCGACGCGTCGCCAATCGCAAAGATGTTGTCGTACTTGTCTGACAGCATGGTCTGCTTGCTGACCGGAACGTAGTTGAGCTCGTCACCAAGTCCGCTGGCGGCTACGAAGTCAGCACCCATGTTGAGTGGCACCGTGACCAACAGGTCGAACGGGATCTCGCGCTCGTCGTATGAAACGATCTTTCCTTCGTCAACCTTCTCGATGAGGAAGTCAGTCTCGACGGCGACGTCACGGTCAGACAGCATGGTGCCGAGCTGCGCCGAGGCGACTGGCTTCGTGAAGGCACCGTCAAGCGGGGTGACGTATGTGATCTCCACCTTCTCGCGCATGCCCTTCTTTTTGAAGAAGTCGTCCGCCAGGAACGTGAACTCGAGGGGGGCAACCGGGCATTTGATCGGCATCTCGGTGATGTGGATCACCAACTTGCCTCCTGGCCAGTCTTTTAGCTTGTCCGCCAGAGCTTTCGAGCCCTCGAAAGAGTAGAACTCGTGGACGGTGTCGTGGAATTGTGGTCCGTCCATACCTTCTACCTGGTCGGGCCGTGGCGTCGTGCCGCTGGCGATAACGAGCTGGTCGTAGACCAGGGTTTCACCGTTGGCGAGGAGGACCTGATTGGCGTCGGGAAGAATTCGTTCGACTGCCTCGATGACGAAATTCACGCCGTTTGGGATGAACTTGCGCTTGGGCTTGACGATGTCGTCGGTCGTGTACGTCCCGAACGGCAGGAAAAGGAATCCTGGCTGGTATAAGTGGGTGGTGCTCGGGTCGACGATGGTGATCTTCCATTCGTCCGTCTTGAGCTTCTTGCGGAGCTTGTTGACGACCATCGTTCCGGCGGTGCCGGCTCCGAGGACTACGAGGTGTTTCTGGTTGGCGGGCATATATATGCGTCTCCTTGAATGTTCTATATCAAGGTACGGCTACTCGGGCGCGAATACTCAGGGCCATTGGACCTATGAGCCAGTGCCATCGGTCGAAATCACTCCGGCGACCGTCCGCGCTCAATCCTGCGAGCGGTATAGCGTTGACGCCGAATCTGGGCCACCAACGACCTGAGCCGGGCCTTCTAACCAGCCCGGCTCAGAACCCTGATTTGGCGAAGTATCGGTCAGTCTCGATTTGATGCTGCCGCGGCAGCGGCATCGAGTTCGTTGCTTTCACCTGCCGAAACAAGCACTCCGTCAACGTTGGCAAGATGGGCCCGTACGAACCATTGATAAAGTTCAAGTGGTCCAAGTTGCTGCGTGAACAGGTCCGTTGTGACCGGGTCAAGGGCTTCTGCCTTCTTCAAGGCTTTGCGATGGTCATCGATGACGCCCGTGTAGACCAGATTGAGAGCACCAAGATGTGCATCGACGCTGGCTCGACCCAATGCGTAATCGTCCCAGTCCCGTGCCTCGACGAGGCCTCCGGCCAGACCATTGGGGATGAAACCCAACGTGGCGATTCGTTCCGCCAGTTCGTCGACCATTTTGCGAATTGCGACGAGGTGTTCGTCGAGCATTTCGTGGACGGCGATGAAGCCAACGCCGACCACGTTCCAATGAGCATGTTTGATGACCAGACTGAGGTCGAGCAAGCCGTAGAGGCGGCCCTGGAGCAGTTGGCGCAGCTGGTCGGCGTCTGGTTCGGTTAGGCCGGCTGGCCGGAAGTGCGATTCAAAGTGGTCACTCATATCTATCCCCTCACAAGATCTAGCGGCGACAGTGACCAGAGCCGCTCGGCGGCCTCGGTCACGGAAATACCGCGGTCGGATTCGATGACAGCCTTCACGGGCTGATCGGCTGGCGTGCGGAACGTTGCTCGCCAGGCTGAAGACTCGCCGACTTGATTCCGTGCCCACGCCGCCCCGGCCAGTGCGGATGCGATCAGCACCGCCGCAATAGCGGACGTATCCAGGTTGCCGACGCGGTCGAGTACCAGCATCAGAACGACCGCCAAGATGGTCGAACCGATGGCGGCTGTCTGGCGAAGATGGCGAAACCAATCGGCGTAGCGGTCGGTCCGGGTTTGGTCCTCGGACGCAAGGTAGATCGGAACCGAGAGCTCATCGGGCTGGATGCCCATGCGTTCAAGCTTTCGAACCGCCTGGCGAGCGGTATCCGGCCCCCGGAACAGCGCCGTGAGGCGATGTTCCGGGGGTGTTGGTGCGGATACGGTCATCAGGCCAGCGACGACTTGCTTGCGGCTCGGTAAACCAGCAGGGCGACGATCGCTCCCAGAACGGACCCAATGAATCCGACCGTGGTGAGTTCGAAGCCGCCACCGTTGAACAGGTTGGCGAGGAATCCACCAACGAATGATCCGACCACACCGAGCAGCATCGTGGCGACCCAGCTCAAAGAATCGGTACCGGGGACCAAAAATCGGGCTACTGCTCCGACGATAAGACCCATAAGTAGAAATATAAGGATGTCCATGTCTTCTTTCCTCCTGAGTAGGTGTTTCCACTCTTTACCCAGGGCGGTCGATCGTGAAACGTCAATTGATCAGAATTTCGAAAACGATCTCCTCACAACATCTTTCAGGGATCGGGCCGGCGAGTTTGAAGCCGTGGGCGGTTCTGTTCGCGGTTGCCCTGTTCGTCGTCGCGCTAATTGTCGCCCTATTGAAGGGCGAACTTCGCCCAGACCGAAGACGGTCCTGTACCCCATGTGCTAGCCAGGGCGTTGATGATGGAGAGCCCGCGGCCCCCGATTGTGGGCCTTGAGGGACTATCGACGGCCGGACGCGGTCCGGGCTGCTGGACCGCAACGACGAGTTGGCGATCGTCGAGTTCGAGCGATACCTCGATCGGGTCGTCGCTCGAGCGATGAATCACGGCGTTGGTGACGAGTTCGCTCACGACGAGACCGACATCTTCACGGAGACTTTCCGGGGTTCTCCGCACGATAAATCGACGCGCTCGACCTGGGGCCTCGCTGGACGGCTGAAGTTGTAGTTGGTAGCTCACGGTCATCGTCTCGTCTCTTACTATTCACTCGGAATCGATATACCCGAACTAGTCACCTTTCAAACAGTTCAGCACGAGCGCTTGGCTTCGTTACGCGAGCGTTGGCCCAACAGCGGTCCTGGATCGACCGATCGTTTCGCAGACTGGCCTTTCTAAAAAATGATGTTTCATTCGTAGACCGTCGGGTAGGTGTTTGTGAACCTACGAAAGGCAGAAACTATGTCAGATCAAGTTGTTGTGAAAGAGGCAGAAAAGAGCAGCGCTGGCGCAGTCGCTGCGGTGATCGTTGCCTTGTTGTTGGTGATATTTGGATGGTGGGCAGTTAACACGTACATGGCCTCCGATTCCGGCGACGTTGTCCCCGATGAAATCGGCATCACGATCACTGACGAAGAACCTGCTCCTTAACCGATACGAACAGGAAGACTTACTGGAGGCGCCCGATTGGGCGCCTCCAGTCATTGGACGGTCGATATGTCATCGAACCGGAGGAGGCTGCTGGCGTTGATGCACGCGTTCGAGGCCCGGCCGGCGGGCGAATGGTAGATACGGACAGGGTCAGATTAGATGCGAATAAGCCAGGTTCCCAACAGAGTGGTGAGTGACCCAATGACCGTGTACGCCGGCCCATGACGCAGCTTCTTGGCCCGCCTCGCTTGGCCCCGTGCAGATGCGCGGCCCGGACGGCGCCGGCTCCGTCGATTGCCACTGTCCAGGGGGTCCATGGCCAGTGTGGGTAGGTAGCCAGTGCCAGATACGTAGGCTTCGAGCTGTTTCTGGAGATCGTCGGCCGTCCTGAAACGCTGGCCGGGATCGGTGCGCAGGCAGCGCAGGACTATCGCGTCGAGGTCGGCCGTAACACTGGCAATGGAACTCGGTGGCGGAGGCGCAGTTTCGCGCTGCTGCATGACGATCTCGACGGGAGTTTTGCCTTTGTACGGCACGGCGCCGGTCAGCATCTCGTAGAGGACCATTCCCAGGGCGTAGACGTCGGTGGATGCGTCGCCCGGTGCGCCGAGGGCACGTTCAGGAGCCATATAGGGGAGGGTGCCCACCACCTTGTGTTCGGTTGTCAGGCGCAGGTCGAGTGTCGGCGAGGCGGCGATGCCAAAGTCGACGATCACGACGCGATCGGCGTCGAGAACAACGTTGGCGGGTTTGATATCGCGGTGGACGATGCCCATCCGGTGGGCGTAAGCCAAGCCGGCCGCAGTGGCGCGAGCAATGCGAGCAGCTTCGGTTGGGTCAAATCGCCCATGCAGTTCGATGAGCCGTTGGAGGTTGCGTCCTCCGAGCAACTCCATGACAAGGAAAGGCCCGCGCCCGTCTTCGGTGAATTCGAATGCTTCGACAATGTTGGGGTGGTCCAACCGCAGCATCATGTCTGCTTCAGCTGTGAATCGCGCCCGAGCCAGTTCGTTCTCGACGAGATGGGGGTGGAGTGCTTTGACGGCAACCCGACGGCCGGTCCGGAGGTGCGTTGCTTCCCAAACTGTGGCTGAACCGCCGGTCTCTATCTTGCGTTCAAGTTGGTATGCACCGCGTAGCCCGTCCATGGTCTGTCTTACCCGTCTGTCGAGTGGTTCAAACGGTCAGACGACACGGGGAGGTCGAATGGTTCCCCTCGAACCGTGTTGACGTAATCTTGTGCGACTGGGACCGGGCTTCGTATAAGTCCACCCCGGTTCCGGCGAACCTCTTACGAATCTCGGTGGGGATCGAAGACCCCGACGATCTCATCGCTGACCTGAGCCAGGCCATCGGCGGCTAATACCCCTCTGGCTAGTGTTTACCTGGCTATGAGCCCCGCCAACCACCATCTTTCCGTGCGGATTCTGGCCGACAGTATTTCGGCCGGGCTAGTCGGCGCGGTCCGATCGTTGTCATTGGCGGCCCTGGTGTTTGGCGGAGTTGGACTGTCCGAGGCTCGGGCGTTCGGCCCCATCTTGATCGGGGCGGGGATTCTTGGCCTCGTCATCGCGCTCATGTCCGGGCTGGTCGGGACGCCACAATCGAACGCAGCTGCCGTCGTTGGAGTGGCTGCCGGGCTGGTAACGGCCGGCTCGACGGGATCTGCGGACCAGCAGTTTGCCCTCGTTGTGGCGACGATGGCGGTTGCTTCGATTGGCACCGGTTTGGTTCTCTACCTGGCGGGCGCCTTCAAGTTGGGTCGACTGATTCGTTTCCTTCCCTATCCCGTCGTAGGTGGCTTTCTGGCGGCAACCGGGTGGCTGCTGTTGGCTGGTGGCTGGAGACTCGCACGCGCCTCCGACGCCGGTTGGATAGCTGGGGCCGCCCTCGTGTTCGGAATCGCCATAGCGGTTGCCGCTCAGCTAGAAACCCGGTGGCTCCAGCCTGCCGTTGTCGGCTTCGCCCTGCTGACGTTTTTCGGGGTTTTGGCCGCCGTCGGGATATCGGTGGATGAGGCAGGTGCGAGCGGTTGGCTGATTGGGCCTTTCGCAGCCGACCCTGTCGCATTCTCCGACTTGTTTGCTTGGTTGTCGGCTGACTTTTCTCAGCTAGCGCCTGCCGCCCCCGTATTGTTCACGGTCCCGGCCGTGGCCGTTCTGTCTTTGCTGCTCAATGCCAGCGCCATCGAAGTTGGCGAGCGGGTTGACCTTCCGTTCGACTTCGAACTCAAAGCGGCGGGCGTTGGCAACGTGGTCGGGGGTATCGTTGGCGGCCTACCCGGTTGGCAGTCGCTGACTCTCCAGCGACTGGTGAAGTCGTCTCGAACGAACAAGGTCGGGGCGGTAGTCGTGGCCCTGGTCAGCCTGTCGGCGCTGGCGGTCGGACCCCGGGTCATCGGATACCTGCCGGTATTCGTTGTGGCCGGTGTCGTAGCTGGGCTTGGTCTTGATCTTCTGTACGAATGGATGGTGGCCTCACGGAACAACGTAACTGCCACCGACTACTCGATTGTTCTGATCGTGGTGGTCGTGACCGCGGCCGTCGGATTCGTTTCCGGCGTGGTGGTCGGCGTGCTGGCTGCGATTGGGCTGTTCATTTTCCAGTATTCCAAGATCGACGTCGTCCAGGCGGCGCTGTCAGGCGACTCGTACCGCTCCAATGTCGATCGACCATTCACCGATTCGGAACGGCTGACTGAGACCGGTGAGGCAATCGCGATTTTTCGCATCCATGGGTTTGTGTTCTTTGGAACGGCCAACCGCCTGATCAGCGAACTCCGAGAGAGGATTGCGCCGGAGGTGGTTCGCTACCTTGTTGTTGATGGGAGACGAATTACGGGATTTGACGGCTCCGCTCTTCATGCCTTCGAGCGGTTTCTTGAGACTGCTGCCGAAACCGGCGTGACCACTGTCCTGACTGGCTTCGGGCAGTTGGGAGCCAAGGTGGCAGCGGCCGAAGCAGCTGGGACCGTGTTCCGATTTCATACCCTTGATGAGGGTTTGGAGTGGGCAGAGGATCAGATTTTGAGCAACGACGATTCGTTGTTCTCCTCCGTCGAGACGCAACTCGAGGAAATGGCCGGGCCCTGGGCTAGTGAAGTGCTGGCGATGATGGAGCGGACCGAATTCGGGGCGGGTGAGACGATCATCGCGCAAGGCTCCGTCGGGCATCCGTTGCTCGTGATCGAGTATGGCCGGGTGCGGGTGGTTCTGGAGTCGACCGGCACCCGGATTCGCACAATGCGGCCGGGAGCCATTGTCGGCGAGATGGCCTATTACACACGTCAGCCGGCCAATGCATCAGTCGTTGCTGAAACTGAAGTGGTCGCCTACGCCTTGGCAGTTTCTAAACTCGACGACCTCCTGGCGACCAATCCCCGCTTGGCCGCCGAGCTCCACCGCCGCATGGCTCGAGCGCTCTCTCGTCGCGTCACCGAAACCAACACGGCCCTCCGCAAAGCCATGGAATAGGGGTCCGTTGATCAGCGGGCTACGACGCTTCTATTGCATTGGTGTTTGCTCGGTGACGGGATTGTTCCCATCGGGCGTATCCGACCACGGTGAGGAATAACTGGGCGCCAACGCCCCAGTACATCGCCTTGTATCCGAACGTCTCGATCACCCACCCAAGAAGGGGGGCACCGATCAGCGAGGCGAGCGGGAAAAACGAGAGAAAGCCCGACAGGGCAGCTCCCCGCTCCTCGGTTGTCGATCTCGCCACCACCAGCGAATTGAGGATCGGGAACGAGAAGCCGTGACCTATTCCAGCGGTTGCGCCTGCGATGCCAATAGCCATGCCGGTAGTAGCCGCGCCAAGTACCACCATCCCACCCGACATGACAACCAGACTCACGGCGAGGACGCGGATCTCCCCGACCCGTTGCGGAAGCTGCCGACCAGTCAGGCGAACAACGATTGCCATGGTCGAATAGGCCGCGAAAAACACCCCTACCGACCCGTTGCCCGTGGTGTCGACATACGTCTTCAGGAAGGTAAAGATAGAGATGAGCGTGACTGAGAACGCCGCGGTGATCAGCCAGATTGGAGACAGGTCTCGCTGGCGGACGGCTGCGATGAACCCCAGGCTCGGCCGGGTGTGCACGCCTTTTGACTCGGGAAGTGGCAACGCCATGGCGAAAGCCGCTACTCCTAAGACCACTGCCACCCAGAACAGAGACCGGTACGTGCTCGTCCGCAGAATGAAATCTCCGAGGAGACCGCCAAGGGCGAGCGGCATCTGCCCGGAAACGCCGAAGAGTGCCATTCCTTCGGTTCGGCGCGAGGGCGGCACGATGTCGGCCGTATACGTCACGATGGACGTAAAGAGGACCGCTTCGGCGATCCCGTGGAGGACAGTGAGGGCGTACACCCACCAGGAAATCGATGTCACCGTCGTCAGCGCCGCTAGACCGGCGACGTTGATGATGTTGCCGGCGTGGATAAGTGGCCGGCGTCCGATCTTGTCCATCAGTTTGCCGACGTAGGGCCGAACCACCAGGGACCCAATCGCTCCCACTCCGACGATCAGACCGACCGTGCCTTCCGTGGCCCCGAGCGAGACCAGGAAGCCGGCGTAATGAATGAAGAGGGCGAAGGTCAGGCCCATCAAGAGATTCGATGCGAAGGCGAAACCGAACGCCCGGGTGACGAGCTTTTCCATGAGCCGTAGAACCCTACACCTGTGGGGCCGCCGTCAGATCTGCTTCCTTAGCGCTGTGGAGACCGCTGGACGGTGCGGTCTCCACAGCGTGTGTCGGTTGGCGTATGGAAGGCGTAGCTAGGTGGTGGTTTTTCCTCTGAAGTATTTGCCAACCAATCCAACGGCGATCGCACTGAGCAATGCTCCGAGCACCCGCTTGGCCACGGATGGCTCGGTCGTGGCCGAAGTCACAGCCTTGTCGGCCGCTTTGGCTTGCTTCTTTACCGTCTTCTGAGCGCTGGCAGCGGCCTTTTCGGCCTTCTTGAGAGCGCTCTTCGAAACCGACTCGGCTGCGTCGATCGCCTGGCCGGCGGCCTTGGCGGCCGTTTCCGTAACGGCTTCCTTGATTGTTTCGGTGGCCTCAGTGGCGGTCTCTTTCAAGCTGTCTTTCACAGAAGTTTTACTCATGTTGATCCTCCTAAATGGCGTTAAAGAACCCATACCCTTTTTTCGGTGGTCTGAAACACCGATCCGGATCTTTTCGGAGAAGATGTTTGAGGTTCTGAAGCCAGGGGTAGAAGAGGCGAGCGCCACTTCGGGAGAAACCGATTTTCGGATTCCGGCCCGATCTGGACCACAACTAAATACGCTCCCCTCAAGTGAAGGACCGCCCCGGCGGTCCTTCACTGATTCCTAGCTGCTTCAGGCCCGTATGACCGGTCGCCCGAGCTGCGCTCGGGCGGGGAACGGTATTCACTTTCATGCTCGGAGGGGGAACCACCTCCGGCGTCGCAAGATTCAACCCCAGAATCAGGGCTGTCGCCTCGGGCCCTTAGGTCGTGTCTATACGCTGGAGGGGGATCTGAACGTGGTGAGGGCTTTCATGTAGTTGTGGCGCTCGAAGGCGGTCGGGTCGGGCGCGTTGGACTGTGACAAGCTGCCCCTCAGTTGAGACACCGAGGAATACTCGTTGTCGTCGAGCCAGCGTTCCAGATCGCAGACCATCTCAGTCAGGTGGGCCGGACCGTATTTAAGCAATGCAGCCGTCGTCATCGTCACATCAGCACCGGCCAAAAGCAGCTTCACTACGTCCTCGGCAGTATGCACGCCTGAAGTGGCGGCGAACTGTGTCTGGATCCGTCCGAAAAGCAGAGCAATCCAGCGGAGAGGCAATCGAAGGTCGTGCGAGGTCGACAGTTCCAGGTTGGGTGTGACGTCCATTTCTTCGATGTCGAAGTCTGGCTGATAGAAGCGGTTGAACATCACCAGGGAGTCTGCCCCGGCGTCGACCAACTGCATAGCCATGTTGGCGAAGGCCGAGAAATACGGACTCACCTTGACTGCCAGCGGGATCTTGATCTTCTCTTTTACGGCCTCGACGAGCTCCAGGTATTGGATCTCCATTTCCGATGCGGTGAACACCGGATTGGCAGCCACGACGTAGACGTTCAGTTCGAGAGCGTCAGCCCCGGCGTCCTCGATGAGTCGGGCGTAGTGCACCCAGCCGCCCCTAGTCGATCCGTTGAGGCTCCCGATGATCGGGATGCCCAACTCGCGCTTGGCGTCCTCTACTAGGCGCAAGTACGAGTCGGGTCCGGTGTTGTACGTGTCGAGCTCGGGAAAGTACCCACCCGGAGACTCGATGAAACTGCCGGACAGCGACTCGACCAGGTGGGCCAGTTCGGCGGCTTCGTGGACGATTTGTTCCTCGAACAACGAGGGCAACACGACCGCCGGGGCGCCAGCTTCTTCCAACTTGTGGAGTGATGCCAGCGAGCCGGTCAGCGGAGACGCCGACGGCACGATCGGGTGGGGCAGTTCAAAGCCCAGGTAACGGGTGGTCAGATCAGCACTCATTCGTGATCCTCCAGGTCAGGGACCCGACGTTCAACGTCGGCCATTTGTTCGTAGAGCTTCCAGCGGGCATCGATGTCGTCCTGGGCCAGACCGAACAGCACCTCTGCTGTTTCGGGTTTCGATCGCGCCAACATGGCGTAGCGGGCCTCGGTCGCAGCGAACTCTTTGAACGAGATCGTCGGTGCTCGGCTGTCAAGATGGAAGGGAGGTTTACCGTCGCCCGCAGCGCGCGGGTCGTATCGGTAGAGGGGCCAGTATCCAGACGTGACGGCCTCTTTTTGATGGGAGAATCCGGTGGACATGTCGATCCCGTGGGCGATGCATTGCGAGTACGCAATGATCATTGATGGGCCGTCGTACGCCTCCGCCTCGGTGAAGGCCTTGACCGTCTGGGTGTTGTTGGCGCCAATGGCCACTTGAGCGACGTAGACATCGCCGTAGGCCGAGGCGATCATACCCAGGTCCTTTTTGCCGACCTGGCGACCACTGGCAGCAAACTTGGCGACCGCAGCACGCGGGGTTGCCTTGGAAGCTTGGCCGCCGGTGTTCGAATAGACCTCGGTATCGAGGACAAGGATGTTCACGTTACGGCCCGTGGCGAGCACGTGGTCGAGACCGCCGAACCCGATGTCATAGGCCCATCCGTCGCCACCCACAATCCAAACCGTCTTGTGGACGAGAGCGTCGGCGACGGTGCGTAGCCGTTCGGCCCGTTGGTCCGTCATGCCTGTCAGCAGGTCCTTCAATTGGGCCACCCGGGAGCGCTGCTCCTCAACCGACGTTTCGTCGGCGAGGCGTCCTGCCCGAAGTGCGGTAACGAGTTCTTCAGGTAGCTGTGAGGCGAGTGCGTCCAAAAGGAGGTCAGCTTCGGCGATCTGTTGATCAAGCGCGAGTCGCATGCCAAGGCCGAATTCTGCGTTGTCCTCAAACAGCGAGTTAGCCCAAGCAGGACCGCGCCCCTGGGCGTTGGTGGTCCAGGGAGTGGTCGGCAGGTTGCCACCATAAATCGAGGAACACCCTGTCGCGTTAGCGATGCTTAGGCGGTCGCCGTACAGCTGCGACAGAAGCTTCAGGTAGGGCGTTTCTCCGCACCCGGCGCAGGCCCCGGAGAACTCCATCAAGGGCTGGAGCATCTGGCTGCCCTTGACGCTTTCGACCTTGATCAGCTTGCGGTCCTGCTCTGGCAAGGAGAGGAAGAAGTCGAAGTTTTCCTGTTCCTGTTCGAGGATGTTGCCTTTGGCGGTCATGTCGAGCGCCTTGTGTTTGGCCTCTTCCTTCGAACGGGCCGGGCAAACGTCAACGCACACGCCACAGCCAGTGCAGTCGTCGGGAGCCACCTGGATGGTTAGCGAGGCGCCAGGAAAGTCTTTGCCGGTCCATGGCTTCGATTGGAACCCGGAGGGAGCGTTGTCGAAGAAGGCCGGGTCGTAGACCTTCATCTGGATGGCCGTATGCGGACATACGAGAACACACTTGGCGCAATCGATACAAAGACTCGGGTCCCAGGTGGGGATGTGGACGGCAATCGAGCGCTTTTCGTATTTTGTCGTCCCGGTAGGGAACGTGCCATCGGCTGGCAGGGCACTTACCGGGAGGAGGTCGCCCTTGCCCTCGAGCATGGCGTTGGTGACTCTCTTGACGAAATCTGGGGCAGAACCGTTCAAGCGAGGGGCGCGAGTCGTGATTGACGGAGCAACCTCGGGAATCCGCAGCCGCCGGTGGCTTTGCACCGCATCGTCGACTGCAGCCTCGTTGTGCTCAATGACCACTTCGCCGAACTTGGCGTATGACTTGCGGATCGCTTTCTTGATGTGATCGATGGCGACCGGCGGGTCAAGTATTGCCGCCAGGTCGAAGAAGCACGCCTGGAGGACCGTGTTGACTCTTCCGCCCAGACCCGCGTCGGCGGCGACTCGGCTGGCGTCAACGACATGGACGTCGAGTTGTTTCTCAACGACTGTTGCTATTACATCGGCCGGTAGGTGATCCCACAGGTCGTCGCCGTGAGGAGAATTGATGAGAACCTTGGCACCGGGGGCAGCCACTTCGAACGGGTTCATTTGATTGAAGAACTCGAAGTGGTGCACGCCCACGAACTGGGCCGAGTCGATCAGATAGGTCGAGTCGATTGGCTTTGGACCGAACCGAAGGTGAGACACCGTTTGGGATCCGGATTTGCGTGAGTCGTAGACGAAATAGCCCTGGGCGTACATATCTGTGGCATCGCCGATGATCTTCACCGTGTTCTTGTTGGCGCCGACGGTGCCGTCGGAACCGAGTCCGTAGAACACGGCGCGATATTCGGTGTCGGCCTCGTGGTGGCGATCCGGGTCGTAACGCAGACTGAGGTGGGTAACGTCGTCGACGATCCCGACGGTGAAGTGCGGTTTCGGCTGCGACTCTTTCAGTTCGTCGAGAACTGCCATCGCCATCGGCGGGGTGAATTCCTTGGATGACAGTCCGTATCGGCCACCGATCACCCTTGGGGCAACATCCCACGCGGTACGTCCGATTGCCGTCTCCTCGGCCAAGGCCGTGACGACATCCTGATAGAGCGGTTCTCCTGTCGCACCAGGTTCCTTGGTCCTGTCGAGGACCGAAATGCTTAACGTGGTCGGCGGAAGGGCCGCGACGAGCGCCTCGGGAGAGAATGGCCGGTACAGGCGGACTTTGACGAGGCCGACCTTTTCGCCATCGGCGACTAGCTGGTTGACGGCCTGTTCGGCCGCACCGATGCCTGAGCCCATCATGACGATGACCCGCTGGGCATCGGGAGCGCCGACATAATCGAAGGGGTGATATCGCCGGCCAGTTAGGTCATGGAACCGGTCCATGGCGGCGACGACCGTATCGTGGACGGCGTCGTAGTAGGGGTTGCAAGCTTCACGTCCCTGGAAGAACACGTCGGGGTTCTGGGCGGTGCCCCGGATCACTGGTTCGTCCGGGCTCAGGCGGCGAGCGCGAAACGCCAGGATGGCGTCTTCGTCGATCATGGCTCGCAAGTCGGCATCGGTGAGGTTTTCGATCTTGGCGATCTCGTGGGAGGTGCGGAATCCGTCGAAGAAGTGCATGAAGGGCACCCGCGAGGTCAGGGTCGCGGCGTGAGAGATGAGCGCCATGTCTTGTGCTTCTTGGACCGACGACGATGCCAACATGGCGAACCCGGTCATTCGGGCGGCCATGACATCTGAGTGATCGCCGAAAATCGATAGGGCATGGGTGGCGACCGACCGAGCAGCGACGTGAATCACCGTTGGGAGAAGTTCGCCGGCCACCTTGAACATGTTCGGGATCATCAGCAGGAGCCCCTGTGACGCCGTGAATGTGGTGGTGAGGGCGCCGCCTTGGAGCGCTCCGTGCAGCGCTCCAGCGGCACCGCCCTCGGATTGCATCTCGATGACCTGTGGCACGGTCGACCACAGGTTCGGTTTTCCCGACGCCGACCAAGTATCCGATAGCTCACCCATCGGCGAGGCCGGGGTGATCGGATAGATCGAAATCACTTCGGACAGGCGATAGGCAACCGAAGCAGCTGCTTCGTTGCCATCAACGGTTATATAGGGCACGGCACTCCAATTCGTCGATGCACCGTTCATCTTGGTCCCGATGGCGGTGGTCTAACCAGGGACCTCAGGCCATAGGTACGGGGGAGTAAGGCACCACTTAGGGGCCTTGTGCCCTGGTTGCGGCTGACCCGGTGACGTATAAAGATGGTGTTCATAGCGAAAGCCGGACGAGAACGGTGCCAGAAGGGCCGACATTGCGTCGGTAACCTGATTGGCCGTCGCCCTCGACACGGAGGTCCATTGGTCGGGGAGCCGTTCCCCGGCTTTCGCCATTTAA
>CBDTUI010000070.1:0-15102 GCA_965363765.1 uncultured Acidimicrobiia bacterium | reverse complement strand
GATAACGACTCCGATCCGGACAACGATTTGGTCGTGAGTTCCGTCAGAGTTGTGACGGGCCCAGGGAATGGAACAACCACCGTCAGCAATGGAGTCATTACGTACACGTCGACGGGCTCCTATATCGGGTCTGATGCGTTCACGTATGAGGTGTGTGACGGCCAGCCGGTGTGCATCATCGCAAACGTGTCTGTCACGGTGACAGACAATGTGGTGACCCTCGATCGCCAGGTATCGGACTCGAACGACGACAACGAAGAGCGGCCCAACGGAACTTCTCGGATCCGGAGCAGTGATCTGGAACTGGTCGAAGACAAGGACAATCAGTTGGTAGGGATCCGGTTCCAGAACCTTCAGATTCCGACCGGGTCGACGATCACCGAGGCGTACATACAGTTCCAGGTCGACGAAGCGTCTAGCGGACCGAGCAGCCTCGTGATCAAGGCGCAGCAGCACCTGAATGCTCCGGCGTTTTCGAACACCAAGTACGACATGTTCGACCGCACTTTGTTTCCGTCCAGCGTGACCTGGAATCCAGCCGCTTGGAACACGGTTGGACAAGCTGGCCTGGATCAGCGTACGCCCGACATCTCTGCACTGGTGACGGACTTGATTTTGCAGAACAACTGGTCAGCGGGTAGCGCAGCAGTGTTTGTCATATCCGGGAGCGGGCACCGAGGGGCCGAGTCGTACGACGGTTCGGTTAGCGGCGCCCCGGTTCTTCACATCGTGTTTAGCCCTCCCTCGTCAGCCAGTAATGATTCTGGCGCCGGGTGGCTGTTGTTCGACGATTCGATCTCGCGAACGTAAACAAGAGCCCCGCTAGCCATCCAGCTCTCGGGGCTCCTGCCCTTGGCTCGACTCTGACGAGCCGTTCCAATCTTGCGGCCTACGTCTCCCAGTCTTTCAACCTTCGTGATCTAACCGCTCAATAGGAAATGTACCGCGGTCCGGGGCGTGGTGACCATGGACTTAGGTCCCAAAGTCTGTCCTGCGCACTAGCGTTAGCCGTCTACTGCGAAAGGCCGACATGCCCTCTCTAGAACCGTTTTGCTCCATCACCGGACGGCTTGACATGAACGTGATTGGTCGGGCACCGGCTGGCATGAGAATCGATTTCCCATTCACCGGGTCAGCCACCTCGGCCCATTGGGAAGGCGAGCGCCCGGTGTCAGGAACCGACTACGTCACCGTCCGCGCCGACTCACACATGACACTCGATATCCACGCTGTGATCGGGGAAGGACGCCAGAAGGTCTCGTACAGCGCCACCGGAGTGTCGTTGGCCGGCGAGCAACGCGGCTCTGCATATCCGCGAGAGCTCATAACTTTCGAGACCGCCGATGAGTCACTCAGCTTCCTCAATACTTCCATTGCGGTCGGTCTCGGGTCGGCGAGCGATTCAACGTTGAATCTTGACATCTACCTGGTGATCGACTGAGCGGAGATGGCCAGCTACAGGGCGGCAGGCCACGCCTCGACGCGTTCGCGGCGGCTGAGCGCAGTTATGAGTGCGGAGGAACCGTGCTTGATCGCCGCGGTTTCGACGAGGGTGGCCAGGACGACGTCGGTTGCCTCACCTGGCCAATCGAGCGGTGGAACGCCGACACTGACGGCCAGGTCGTCTCCGTGGACGAGGAGTTCCACCAGCCGGGTGACGAGGTACTCGTCCAGGAACATCACGTATCCGCCGAAGACCGGAATCCGACGATCGAATGGTTCATCGTCGAGGCGGATACGCAACGTGTTGAGCGTCCGATCCAGTTCAGCCACTAATTCCCCCTGGCCGGCTGCAGCGGCCGCCTGACCCCGGGCGCGGATGGCCGTATGGAGATCGTCGTCATCGTCATCCACCGACGCGAAGTACTGCCCGGGCGTGATGACAGCATCATCGGATGGGATTGGTTCTGCGAGGTACATCAGGGGGGTTCCGAGACCTCGCCCGAAGTGACCACTCAATCCGGCGACGTCATACCCGGACAGTGCCGACGGACTCGACCATTGTTTGGCAACCGTGTCGGAGGCGATGAGGTCGATGGCGAGCTGAGATGCGTCGATGAAGGCGGAGCGAATCACTCCGTCACACTACGCCTTTTAAACGATGCCGGGATACACTGCCGCCGTGCTGAAACCTGCACTGACTCACCAACACCCAATCGCTATGGCCCACCGTGGCTCCACGCTCCTATGGCCGGAGAACACCATGGCCGCCTTCCAGGGCGCCGTCGACCTTGGCTATAAGTACCTCGAGACCGACGTTCATGCCACCGCTGATGGTGTCCTGGTTTGCTTCCATGATCCCGTATTGGGCAGGACCACTGAGGCATCCGGCCTCGTCGTCAAACGAACCCTCGCCGAGCTCGGCGAAATCGATGCTGGCTACCGTTTCGACCCGGTCCACCACTTCCCGGCTAGAGGACGAGGCGTTGCGATCCCGTCGCTCGAAGAGTTGGCCAAGACGTTTCCCGACGTTGTAATCACGGTCGACCTGAAGGCCGCCGGTATCGAACAGCTCATGACCGACACGATCTCCCGCTTGAACCTGACAGATCGGGTGATCGTGGGGTCGTTTCTCGAGAAACGAGTGCGTAAGTTCCGCAAGATCGCCGGAGATCGTGTTGCCACATCGGCCGGCCCCCGGGAGACTGCCCGGATCGTGTTTGGTACTAAGGCGGGAATGGCGCCCCGGGTGTCAGCGGACGTCCTGCAAGTGCCTGAGTTTCATCGGAGGATTCACGTTGTGAATGAACGGGTCATTGACATCGTGCAGAGTCAGGGCAAACAGATTCACGTGTGGACGGTTAATGACCTCGACGAGATGGCTCGGTTCCTCGACCTCGGGGTTGACGGCTTAGTCACCGATCGTCCGGACCTTCTCAAAGAGCTGCTCATCGAACGCACCGGGACCTGGAGTGTTGGAAATGGATGATTGGCAGCTGATCGGACGGATAATCCGACTCCAGGTCCAGAACGCTCAGATCGTCTATGGCGGTGAGTATCACGTCGAGCATCTGGAACAGGCCGAATCACTTTGGATTACGGCTTCCGGTGTGGTCGGTGTTGTGGAAGGGAAGGCGCTTCTCGATTGTCATCATCGTGACCACCCGGGCCCTTCGAAATTTAAGCCGCAGCGTCAACTGTCGATCGGCTTCACGGGCCATTACGACTTCATGTCCAGCCACTTTGGGAAGGTTCCGCTGGGTCTTGCCGCCGAAAACATCATTGTTGAATACGCCGGGCAACTCAGTGAGGTCGATGTGTCAGGCGGGTTGCGAGTGGAAACCGAGTCGGGACCGATCGATCTGACCGGTGCGTCGGTAGCGAAGCCATGTGTGCCGTTCACCAAGTTCTTGCTCGGAGACTCGGAACCATCGGTGGCCTCGTTGGCCGAAAACCGGTCTCTGTTGGACGACGGTGTGCGCGGTTTCGTCATGAGCACAACCGACCTAGGTACCAGCGGGACCATGATCTACGAAGGCGATCAGGTGTACCGTCGCGTGCTCACGGCCTGAACTGAGTGCCAGGCACCAGTTAAGGAGCCGCAGCCCCGATCGCCCAGAGGTCCGAACCCGAAGCGACAAAGACGACGCCATCACCGATAGCCGGAGCCGAGCGAATCAGGGTGCCCGTTTGGAACGTCCAAACGCCTTCGAGAGTCACCGCATCGATGGCGTGCAGGCCCCCGTTTTGATCACCGAAATAGAGGAGCCCGTCGGCGACGATCAACGCAGTACTGATGTTGGAACCGTCCGGAACCGGATAGTTGAGCGCAGCAGATTCGCCACTCGGGAGGTTATAACCATAGATCGCGACACCGTCCGGCATCAGAAGAAGGCCACCGTAGGCGAGGACCTCGAAATCAGCTTTCACCTGAATGCGCCCGGCGTTCCCGCGACTGGTCGGACACTCTCCTTCGGCCATCTGATAGACGCCCTGGTTGGAGTCACCGAAGTAGACGGTGCCATCGACGATCGAAGCAGGGGTGGTGATCTTGGCACCGGTGTCGAAATCGCACACGAACCCGCCGGTTTTGGCGTCGATAACGTGCATTACGCCAGCGCTGTCTCCGGCGTAAACGTAATCGTTGGCGAGGGCCGGGGACATCTCGAAAGGTGCCACTGAACCCTCAGCCGGGTAGACCCAAACTCCGCTCCCGTCGGCGCCTTGGATACCATGGACACGCCCGTCGGCGCCAGTAACAATGACGAGGTTGCCGCTGAGAACGGGAGTCGTGCGGACCGGTTCGCCGATTTCGTATTTCCACAGTTCGGGCTGGTTGCCGGGCGTGCTCGCCGCCCTGGCCCAGACAAACCCGTCGTCGCTGCCGACCACGAGCAGCGTGGTGCTACCTTGACCGATGGCGCCCTCGGAGTTGTCGATCTGGCCTACCGCCGGTGTCGATAGAACTGCGCCGCCGGTCGACAGTGTCCAAAAGACATCCTTAGTGGTTTGGTCGATCGCGTAGATATCAAAGTCCTGTGACCCGAAGTAGACGAGGTTTCCGTAGGTCACCGGTGTCGAACCGATTCGATCGCCGGCTGTGTATTTCCAGTAGTAGCCGCCCGGTTCCTTGACTCCGGTCGCCTCGGTGGCTCCACTGCGGGCGAAGTCGCCAGCGGCGATGAAGCCGCCTGACAGCCTTTCGACCGGCGGTGGCAGGAGCGTTTCCTCAATCGTCAACGGAATCGTGGTGGTTGTCGTGGTGGTAGTCGGAGCTGCAATGGGGGTGGTTGGTGTTGGGTCGGCCTCTGGGCGTAGGGCCCAGCTGATTCCGACCGAAACGCCGATGATGACGACTACGGCTGCGGCGATGCCTAGCCACCGACCGGCTGTGCGGGTCACCGGTCGGCGTCGGACGAGGCCCGACTGATGCCGCTGAGCCGGTGTGAGCAGATCTCCGGAGCCAGCCAGACCTATGGCGGTCAGCGTTTCGTTCAGTTCGTCAACCAGGGTCGAATCGTCTTCGTTCGGTTCTGGTGGGTCAGCCGCTAGGGCAGCTGCTACGTGGGGGAGTGCCGCCCAACGCTCTTGCGCGGTCTCAGGTAGGTTGCTCAGGGTGGTCTGTGCGTCTTGGACCACTTCGGCTGCTTGGGAGTCGCTCCAAAGGTCAGCGACGTGGGCAGCCCGAATGGCCAAGGTCGGGTTGCCAAGGCTGGAAGCCAGGCCTGCTGCTTGGCGGGCGAGTTCTTTGTCATTCTCAAGTCTCGCCCGGTTGATCATCAGGTCGGCGGCGATATCGAACCAGCGGGCGACCAACAGTTCGTCGGTGAGGTTCTCGGCCACCGTCTGATCCCAGGGCTTACCTTCAGCGTTGGAAAGGGCCATTTCGAGTCCCTGGCATCGGAGACGCCAGCGCCAACCGTCCGTCCCAGGTGGACAGGCATCGAAGGCGGCTGTTAGTTGTTCTCTTGCTTGGGCAACATCGCCCCTGCCGAGCAGTGCTTTCGCCAGGTAGAACCGACCGATGTTTTCCCATTGGGGCACTTCTGTGTGAATGATCTCGGTCAGGGATTGGGCTAGGTCCACGGCCTCATCCCAGCGCTCGAACCAGACCGCACCTTCCGTTAGGGCAAGTTGCTTGAGAAACAGAAGCGCTCCGTATGGTTCGACGATAGCGTCGAGTAACTCGTGGGCTTCGTTCGCTTTCCCTGAGGCGAACAACGCCCTTGCGTGATACACCCTGAAGAAGGCCGCCCCCACCGTGTTGCCGTCGCGCTCTGCTTGGAAACTCAGCGAAGCGAATGCCGCCTCGGCCTGGCGGGCATAGCCTCTATCCAGCAGAATTTTGGCTTCGTGGTCGGCCGACAAGCGCTCATAGGCTGGGTCGGCGCCTCCGGTCTCCCGGCCTTTCTCGAGGGCTCGATCGGCTTCAGCAGGGAAACCGATCCGGGAGAGGGTCAGAGCATGGTGAGCAAGCAGTGAGCTGTACTGGCCGGTCTCGTTCTGGCGAACGGCTTCATATTCGGCAGCGGCCAACCAACGCTCGGCTTCCTGAGGATGCTGAAAGTCGTCGGCGGTAGCGGCGCAAAAGCGGAGAGCCTCGATACGGTCGGACCCTTCAAGGAGGAGTGCGGCGGCGGCGAAAGACTCACCTGCGCTTTCCGATGCGCCCATCGACTCTTGATAGTGACCGGCGACGAGGTGGAGGTGACCTAATCGATCAGCGGGTAGCTCTGCCCCCGGGGCGGCATCGAGAGCGGCGAGAGCAAGGTCGTGCTTCTCTTGGTTGACCGGCCCGCCCGCCAGGGCGGCATTGGTGAGCAAGTCCAACCCGTCTCGTTTTTCGCCAGCCTGGATCAGGAGTCGCCCAGCCAGGCCAGGGCGATCAACGGCGATTTCAGTGGCGATCTGGCGGCTGATCTGGGCGCGGCGAGCATTGCTGACTTCGAGTCCGGCGGCTAGCTCGGTCGGCCCATAGCCGAGGGCATCATCGACCAGCCAACCCTTCTTGAGGAGAGCGTCCCCGCTAGAGAGCACGACATCGACAGGCAATCCGGTGATGATCGCCAGGTCGGCGGCGCTCAGCGGGGCGTTGGCGATCCCAACGGCCTCTGCCACGGTCTTCTGGTCGTCGGTAATTGACTGTTCGTCACTCAATGCCCATCATCTCCCAGTAGCTGTACGGAATCGTACTCGCAGCGACTTAACGATCGCTTTCAGAGTCGGCTCCGTGATTTGGGCCGTTTCGGTGAATTGGGGAGACGGGACCCGACCCGCAACGCTGACGCCGACCAGCGGTCAGGAAAGCGCTGGCTTGTATGTGGGCCGGGAGCTTTCAAACACATCGATGGCGTCTCCGTGCCCGAGGGTGATCTCGATGTCGTCGAGGCCATTCAACAGCCGATGTTTGATGAACGGGTCGATCTCGAAGTCTGCTTCAAAACCGTCCGCAATCACCTTTTGGCTGGGCACGTCGATGGTGATTTCTGCGTCTGGTTCATGTTGAGCCAACTCGACCAGATACGAACATTCCTTGTCGGTAAGCACCACCGGGAGCAGACCGACCTTTGTGCAATTGTTGAAGAAAATGTCGGCGAAGGAGGGGGCGATGACTGCTTCGAAGCCCCAGTCCTGGATTCCCCAAGGAGCATGTTCCCTAGACGATCCAGACCCGAAGTTTGGCCCGGTCACCAGGACCTTGGCGTTCTGGTACTCGGGTCGATTGAGCACAAATTGGGGGTCCATCTCGCCGTCGGCTGTGCGGCGCCAGTCCCAAAACAGATACTGGCCGTAGCCGGTTCGTTCGACCCGCTTGAGAAACTGTTTCGGCATGATCTGGTCGGTGTCTATGTGGGCCCGAGGTAGCGGCATCATCGATCCCGTAATTCTTTCGACGATGTTCATGCGAAGCCCCTTACGTCGGTGAGGCGGCCGGTTACTGCCGCAGCGGCGGCCATGCCTGGCGACAGCAGATGGGTTCGGCCGCCCTGGCCCTGGCGTCCTTCAAAATTGCGGTTCGACGTCGATGCGCACCGTTCACCAGGTGAGAGGATGTCGGGGTTCATTCCCAGGCACATCGAGCACCCGGCGTCTCGCCATTCGAAGCCAGCGTTGATGAACACCTGGTCGAGTCCTTCTTTTTCGGCCTGGAGTTTTACCAACCCTGATCCAGGTACGACCATGGCCGACACACTCGACGCCACTTTCTTCCCTTTGAGCACGGCGGCGGCTTCGCGAAGGTCTTCGATACGGCCGTTCGTGCATGATCCCAGGAAAACCCTATCAATCTGGATATCGGACAGCGCCATGCCGGGAGTGAGGGCCATGTATTCGATTGCCCGCTCGGCCGAGTCGCGCTCGATGGGGTCCTCGATGTATTCGGGGATTGGCACATTCCCGGTCACTGGGAGCGTCTGGCCGGGGTTGGTTCCCCACGAAACATGGGGGACCAACTCGCCTGCGTCGATATGAATCTCGGTGTCGTAGGTGGCCCCATCATCTGACGGGAGCGACAGCCAGTATTCGACGGCCGCATCCCAGTCGGCACCGGTTGGTGCCTGTGGACGGCCTTTTAGGTAGTCAATGGTGGTCTGGTCCGGAGCGATCATTCCGGCTCGGGCGCCGCCTTCGATCGACATGTTGCAGATCGTCATTCGACCTTCCATGGAAAGGGCTTCGATGGCCGTTCCCCTGTATTCGATGACGTGACCGTTGGCGCCGTGGGTCCCGATTTGAGCAATGATGCCCAGGATGATGTCCTTGGCGGTGACGCCGGGCGCCAGATCGCCGTCAATGGTGATGCCCATTGATTTCGGCTTGTTTTGAGGGAGCGTCTGGGTGGCGAGCACGTGCTCGACCTCCGAAGTTCCGATACCAAACGCCAAAGCTCCGAATGCGCCATGAGTGGCCGTATGGGAATCCCCACATACGATGGTCATGCCGGGCTGGGTTGCGCCCTGCTCGGGGGAGATGACGTGGACGATGCCCTGACGGGGGTCGTCGAGGCCGAACAGGGTGATGTCGAACTCGGCACAGTTGGCGATCAGAGTATCAATCTGTTTCTTGGAGAGTGGGTCGCGTATGCCCAGTTCTCGCCCCGCCGTTGGAACCCCATGATCGATAGTGGACATGGTCAGGTCGGGACGCCGGACCGTGCGGCCAGCCAATCTGAGCGAGTCGAAAGCCTGAGGAGAGGTGACCTCGTGGACCAGGTGGAGGTCGATATAGAGGAGGCTTGGATGACCGGGTGCGCTGTGGATGACATGGTCATCCCACACTTTCTCGAACAAGGTTCTTGGTTCGGTCATTCGTTACTCCATCGGGATCACGGGCTACGCGCATCGAATCGTAGCCGTCGCTTGGATGGCCAGCTAGACGGGGTCGAGCAGGTCTGGGGCAAGCCGATCGTGGAAAACCCCGTCTGGTATCGGCTGGTTGGTTCGCAGGAGGGCCAGGTTCCAAGACGGTGAGGCGCCGAGCGCCCAGCGAAGTACCCGGACCGCCTGTCGGCCACGGAACTCATTGCCAGGTACTGAATAGACACCGAGCAAGTCCCGAAGGTTGGCCGGCACGGTCGCCACCGCTGCGTCGAGTAGAGCCCAATATCCAGCTCGGGTGGACAGATCGAGCTCGCGCGGGTTCCGGAGAAACTGGACCGTCTCTTTCATCGCTGGCGAAGGCATGAGATCGGGATGGTTGGTCACCCATGTATGGATATCGTCCGCCGTGTCGGGTAGCGGGTTGGCGCCGAGTTGCGCCCCGAGTCTGGTCTGTTCGGAAACGAACTGGTTTGCCTCATCCGGAGTCAGCGGATGTGGCCCATAGAACTGATACGCCATCAGGAACGATTCGACGAGCACGTTGTGCACCCAGGCGGCCATTTCCGGATGTCCGGCTGAATAGGCCTGGCCACGATGCGATGTTCCCCGCACCGGTCGGTGCGCCTGTCTGACCGCGTCGATGGCTGCCTCGACTTCAGGCATCGCCCCATACGAAGTGGCCGTCACGTATGACGACGTGCGCGATAGGCGCCCCAGAGGATCTTCGCGATAGGTGGAATGATCGGATACTCCCGCTACCACCTCGGGATGGGCCGCCTGAATGAGTAGCGCACGGATGCCGCCCACGAATGCTGCCGCATCACCGACGACCCTC
Source organism: uncultured Acidimicrobiia bacterium (assembly GCA_965363765.1). Classification (GTDB taxonomy): domain Bacteria; phylum Actinomycetota; class Acidimicrobiia; order Spongiisociales; family JAENVV01; genus JAENVV01. The sequence goes on along the minus strand of CBDTUI010000070.1, from coordinate 5,508 downwards.
CAGGTGACCGAGTCCGGTCCGAAGAGACCGGGGTCCCCCTGGTATTTGAGGGTGTTGGCAAGTGGGAATTCCGCATGATCGAACGGGCTGACTGCCGCGTCGGTGATCCGCTGACGGTATTGCTCGACGGTGTCTCTAAGTTTCACGAACCAATTTTCTCACGGTTCCGAAAACACCCCAACCTGACTCACCGCCTGGTGATCGGCTCGCCCTGCTCGTCGAACTCGATGATGTGTCCCGATTTGGCGACTTTGGTCTGCATGTAGGACAGATTGTGTTCGGTCGGTTCCATCACATGTGGGATGCGTTCGGTGACTTTGATGCCGTGTTCTTCGAGCCCGGCGACCTTCTTCGGGTTATTGGTCATGAGTTTGATCGAGTTCACGTTGAGGGAATGAAGCATGTGGGCGGCCACGCCGTAGTCGCGTGTGTCGTCAGGGAACCCAAGCGCCAGATTGGCCTCGACCGTGTCGAGCCCGTGGTCCTGCAGTTGGTAGGCCTTGATCTTGTTCGTCAGCCCGATGCCGCGCCCCTCCTGGCGGAGATAGAGCAGGATTCCGACGTCCATCTTGCCGATGGCCACCATGGCAGCTTCTAGCTGATCGCGGCAGTCGCACCGGAGTGAACCGGCCGCGTCGCCAGTCAAACATTCCGAATGCAATCGGACCGGCACGTCCTCTGCGCCGCATATGTCGCCCCGAATAAATGCGGCGTGTTCCTTGTCGTCGATGTTGTTAACGAACCCGGCGACCTGGAAGTCACCGAACACTGACGGCAAGTCAGCGATCCCGGCCAAGCTCACGCAGATGTCGGCGTGTTCCCCGCAGTTGTGCTGACGATCCCGTTCGAGAAGTTCAGAGATTTCGTCTTCGGTGATGTGCATGGTTGATCGTCCTGGTTCCATGGGGGTGCTGATAAAGCTAACGCACTGCGTTTCATAACATTCCCATACGCCATACTGGACCTATGTGGTTCGTATACGCGATCGTTGTGTCATTGGCCGTGCCGGTCGGCGGAGTGTTCGGAGACGCGTCGGCGACCGCGGAGGTCGCGTCCGAAGGGAAGATTTCGGTTGATTTTCGTGTCGAGGGTCCTGCCGATTCGGCGGTGGTGGCTCATCTCATCGACCCTGGCGACAATCAGGAGACTGTCACGCTCGGCAGCCAGAGTGAGGGTGTGTTTACCGGCTCGATTGTCGTCGAGAACGCCAACCTGGTCGTGGTGTTTGAAGCGCTCACGACTAATGGGGCGAGCACGTTGTCGGAGCCAACCACCCTGTTGGAGCTAGGAGTCGATCCGTTGGTTCTCGGTTACCCGGATCCCGACGTGGTCAACGATGACCTTGAGCAACCGTTGGTGTCTCCTGAGAACCAACGATTGTTATGGGCGGCCGGAGGAGCGGTTGCTGCTGCCCTGGCACTGGTGGCATTTTGGGCGGCCGGGCCGAAGCCAGAATCCGCTAGCGATGAGGAGGAATAATGCAGATCGGGTTTATCGGGTTAGGGATTATGGGTGCCGGGATGGCGTCGAACCTGCTGAGAGACGGACACGATCTGACGGTCTGGAATCGAACGGCCAGTCGGATGGCGCCGCTAGTTGACCAGGGTGCCAGCGCGGCCGCGTCGCCAGCGGAGGTAGCTAGTCAATGCGACATTGTCATGATCTGCGTCTCGGACACCCCCGACGTGCAGCAAGTGGTTCTCGGAGACCACGGAGTGTTGGAGGGTATACGGCCCGGCTCGCTGGTCATTGATCACTCGACGATCTCGCCGTCGGCGACGATGGAACTGGCGAAAGCTGCCGAAGCGAAAGGTGCCCATTGGCTGGACGCGCCGGTTTCGGGCGGCAGCGAGGGGGCTGTGAAGGGCACGCTGTCCATCATGATCGGCGGGGCAGCGGACCAGGTGGAACGCGCCATGCCATATCTCAACTCGGTCGGCAGCACCATCACCCACGTTGGGGGCCAAGGAGCAGGTCAGCTGGTCAAAGTCGTGAATCAGATCCTGGTTGTCGGTAACCAACTCGCCGCCAGTGAGGCGCTCCTTGTCGCCCAGGCCGGCGGGCTAGATCTAGAAAAGACATTGGATGCGGTCAAAGGGGGAGCCGCTGGATCCTGGATGTTGGCCAACCGCGGTCCACAGATGATCGTTCGAGACTGGCGTCCCGGATTCACGATTGACCTCCAGCAGAAGGACCTTCGCCTGGTCTTGGAGGCTGCCAACGATCTCGGGGTTCCTATCCCGGGGACTTCGCTCATCTATCAGCTGTATCGGGGCCTGCAAACCCAAGGCCTCGGGTCAGAGGGCAACCATGCCTTGGTGAAGGCTCTTGAAGAGATGTGCGGTATCCAGGTCGGAGAATCTTCCGAAGGCAGAACCCAGGCTGGTTAGCGGCGGTGGGATCGCTTGACGAGGTAGGTGGCCAGCGCCACTCCGGCGGCCGAGGCGAGGGCAATCCCCGACAAGGCCGGGTCCGGTTTGGGGAGTTCGGACAGCCGCGTTCTGAGGCTCACTCCATGTTCAAAGTGACGGATCGACCAGTCTCTCTCTTCGGCGTACTCACGGAGTTCCTTGTCGGGATTTACCGCAACTGGATGACCGACTGCCTCCAGCATGGGAACGTCGGTGAAGGAATCGGAGTAGGCGAACGAGTCCGCAAGGGAGATGCCCTCGCTCGTAGCGAACTCCTGCATGGCATCGGCCTTGGCTCCGGCGTAGGCATAGAAAATGACCTCGCCGGTGTAGATCCCGTCTTCGATTTTGGAGGTGGTAGCGATCACGTCCGAGATCTCAAGGAGTTCGGCGATCGGTTTTACGATTTCGAGCGGACTCGACGAGACGATGATGACGCGGCGACCGGCCGCCTTGTGGGATTCGATGAGTTCAAGAGCCTCAACGTATACATGAGGTGACACCACGGCATGGACGGTGTCGTCGACGAGCGCTTCGACGTCTGCAAGGTCCCAACCCTTGGTCAAGTTGGCGAGCTGTTCCTTGACCTTCTCAAGCTGGTCGTGGTCAGCTCCAAACGCCTTGTAGACGACCTGGGCGATAAGAGCCCGAACAAGTACACGACGATTGACCATCCCCGCCTCATAGAGAGGCCGCCCGAACGCCAACGTTGACGATTTCGAGATGATGGTCTTGTCGAGATCAAAAAACGCAGCACCAGAAGCCATATATATTCCTTAGTTTATCGGCAGTAGGTCCAATGGGGCCCACCCGCCGTTTTGCCATACTTTTTGGCGTTTGGCAAGGGGTTGTTGGCGGATGTCACATTTCGTACGTTGCATCGTATGAAGATCAACCTCTGGATTCCTGGTGACCCGGTTCTCGGCGCCATCGCGCCGCTTGGACTGGGAGCGTCGGTCGGGACGGCGTTGGTGGTGGACGCTGATCCGGACGGGCCGAACTACCCGGGTAGCGGTTCGCTGGCGGCTTTGGTGGCTGCCGGGCCTAGACGGGCCGATCTCAGTCCGAGTCGGGACGGGTTGGCAGTCCTTCGCAACGGCGGCGTTTCGATCGAAGAAGCCAACGATGTCCTGGCAGCACTTGAAGCAGGGTGGCCGCGACTGGTGATTCGACACGCCGGGGCTGAGCCACCTCCCGGTCAATCTATTGCAGTCGTCGCCGACCTGCCGGGTGCGCTCGCACGCCGGGTCACCGGGCCGACCGTGGTGCAACGACTGCGGCTCGGCGCCTCGTCGGTCGAGGCTGACGTACAGCTTCCTCGGCCATCTACACGATTGATCAGAACCCTGCTGGATGGTCGCCTGCCGGGCCGGTGTCGATGGGTCAGGGCGTGGAAGCCGGTGTGGGGATTGCTCGGATGAGTGCGGTTGAACGGATCGTGACTCGTCTGTTAGCTGAGGACATTCCGCTGGAAACCGCCGGGCTGCTTGCCGCCGCCTGTCGGGTCGCCAAAGAGGAAGCCCCGCTAGAACCCGTCGACATCGCTTTGGCGGCGGTTGACGCCATATTGGGGCTCGGACCGCTTGAGCGACTGCTGCGTGATCCACTCGTGACCGATGTGCTGGTGAACGGGTTTTCGCAGGTGTGGGTCGAGCGCCAGGGAGTGATGTCGCTTACCGAGGTCTCCTTTGGCGACGACGCGGCCGTGGTCGCAGCCGTTGAGCGGGTGCTCGCTCCTCTGGGTCTACGCATCGACCGTGCCTCCCCGACCGTGGATGCCCGGCTCGCCGATGGCTCGCGTCTGCACGCGGTCATTCCTCCCGTGGCGGTTGATGGTCCCATCGTGGCGGTCCGGCGGTTCACGAAGGCCGTTCGAAGCCTGGAAGAGCTCGTCTCTTCGGGGTCGGCCTCGACCGAAGTTGCCAACCTGCTGCGAAGTGCCGTCGTCGAACGAAGGAACGTGGTGATTTCCGGTGGTACCGGCGCAGGAAAGACCACCTTGCTCAATGTCTTGTCGACAGAGATCCCGAGCGATCAGCGGATTGTGACCGTGGAAGACGCCGCCGAACTCGAACTCGCCGGGCATGTCGTCAGGCTCGAATCAAGACCGGCCAACGCCGAGGGCGCCGGCGAGATAACCATGCAGCAACTCGTCCGATCTGCGCTGCGCCTCAGGCCAGATCGGATCATTGTTGGAGAGGTCCGTGGTCCCGAGGCGCTCGATATGATCTGGGCCTTGAACACGGGCCACGACGGTTCGATGTCGACCGTGCACGCCAATTCTCCGGCTGAAGCTTTGTGGCGGTTGGAGACCCTGGCGATGTCCGGCGACCGTCGGGTCGGTGAAGAGGCCGTGCGACGCCAGATTCTTTCGGCGGTCGACGTGGTCGTCCAGGTGGCCCGCCGAGACGGCGTACGGCGGATCGTCGAGGTGGCCGAGGTTGGCGACGGTGGGGTGGAGACCAGATGGCCGTCCTCCTAGTGCTCGCGGCGCTTGCTCTCTGTCTTGATCGACTGCCGGCCCCACCGCAGGTTGGTTGGGGGAGGGTTCGGCGTTTGACGTCGCTCGATCGCACCAATGCCGAAGCTCGATTCCTGGCCGGACTGGCCTCGGAGTTGCGCGCCGGTGCAGCACTCCGGGGCGCATTCGAGTCAGCGGCCCAGCGAGCACCTGAATTGCAGTTGGCCCCGCTGGTTCGTTTGTCGGCTGCCGGCGTCCCCATCTCTGATCTCTCCCGAGGAGTCTCCGAAGCCTTGCAGCAGAATGGGAAGGCGGCGGCAGCGGCGATGCGGATCGCCGGCGAAACGGGCGGACGGACGGCCGCCATGTTCGAGAGCCTTGCCCAGGTCGCTGCTGAGGATCGCACGCTGCACCGTGAGCTCCGAGCAGCGACTGCTCAGGCAAAGGTCTCTTCCCTCATCGTCGGAGGGCTCCCCGTCGTTTTCCTGGGGTGGCAGGCGTTGAGTGGACGTCTGTTCGCTCTGGCAGGCACGCCGATAGGAGTTGCGATCCTGGGCGTCGGTTTGGCGCTACTCGGATCGGGGGCAGCCACGGTGACGATTTTGCTACGCAAGGCGGTCCTCTGATGTCAGTCGT
>CBDTUI010000069.1:0-15186 GCA_965363765.1 uncultured Acidimicrobiia bacterium | reverse complement strand
CCACCCTCCTCGCTCCCGACCGCTCTCCGTGTTCAGGTTCTGACCTGGCTGGCGCCATTGACGAACTGGCGTCACATATCCGCGGACTGGGCGTCTCGCGTACCGACGTTGTTGCATCCCTCATGACCAACGGGCCAGAAGCGGTCACCGTGTTTCTAGCGTCCACCGCCGCCGGGATCGCCGCCCCGCTCAATCCCTCCTTCAAACCCGCCGAGCTCGCGTTTTACCTTGGCGATTTGCAGCCCCGCCTCATGATCGTGCCCGAGGACATCTCTGAGCAGCTCGTCGAAGCCTGCCAAACAGCACAGGTCCCGGTGTTGCGGGTTGCGCCAGGGTCGAAGGCTGGGTCGTTGGTTTTCGACAACGCCGCAACGGCTGGCTCGATCTCCGGATCGTCGACGGAACCTGCGCCCGATGACGTGGCGATGATTCTGCACACATCGGGGACGACTTCTAGGCCCAAAATGGTCCCGCTGACGCACACCAACTTGACCGCCTCGGCCGGCCATGTTGCCGCGACCTTGCAGCTAACAGACGCAGACCGGGTTTTGAACGTTATGCCGCTGTTTCACATTCATGGTCTCGTGGCAGCCCTGCTCGCTCCACTCAGCGCAGGTGGGTCGATCGTAGCTACGCCCGGATATATGGCGACCGACTTCTTCAACTGGGCTTCCGAGTTCTCCCCAACCTGGTACACCGCAGTTCCGACCATTCATCAGTCGATCCTGGAGCGGCGCAAGTCATCACCGGATCTGCCCGTTCCGTCGCTTCGATTCATCCGCTCGTCTTCTGCTTCGCTGCCTCCAGCGGTCATGGGCGGTTTGGAGGAAGCGTTCGGCGCTCCGGTCATCGAGGCCTACGGGATGACGGAGGCGGCCCATCAGATGGCGTGCAACCCACTCCCTCCTGGCGCCCGGAAACCCGGCACTGTCGGCATTGCCGCCGGTCCGGAGGTAGCGATCCTCACCGAGCGGGAGGTGCATCAGCGCCCCTCTGAGGTTGGCGAGGTCGTGGTGCGCGGTCCGAACGTGACCGCCGGGTATCTGACTGCGGTCGAGGATGCGTTCTTGGACGGTTGGTTTCGGACCGGGGACCTCGGACAGCTCGACGAGGATGGGTATCTGAGCCTGACCGGCCGATCAAAGGAGATGATCAACCGGGCGGGGGAAACCATCGCACCCCGAGAGATCGACGAGGTGTTGCTCGACCATGAATTCGTGAGACAAGCCCTGGCGTTCGGGGTTCCTGATCGTCGGTTGGGGGAGCAACCAGCGGCAGCAGTCGTACTCGAAAACGGGGCGACGGTCGATGAGCTTGCTCTTCGTCAGTTCGTAGAGACTCGCTTGTCTTCGGCAAAGGTCCCGCGTCGGATCATCTTCATGGACTCCCTGCCACTGGGTCCGACCGGCAAACTGCAACGAATCGGCATGGCCGAGCGCCTTGGCCTTTCCGATCTAGACGACCAGGGCAAAACCAACGCCGGTTGGGTGGGACCGCGCACAAAGACTGAGGAGGTAGTTGTCGAAATCTGGACGGAGGTTCTCGGACGTGAGTCCATCGGGGTCGAAGACCGTTTTCTTGACCTGGGAGGAGACTCGATGCTGGCGATGCGACTGCTTGCAAGGGTGAGGGAGCGGGTAGGGATTGATCCGTCGGTCGTGGCGTTCTTTGATCGCCCGACGGTTGCGGCTCAGTCCGATCTCATTGACGAATTGTTGTTGTCAGATGTCTGAGGCCACTCGTCGAGCTGCGATCGATGCTTTGCTGGCCGAACGGCTGGGTGCCTCAACGCCGATACAGCACTCCGATTCGAATGTGTCTCCACTAACTCACGTCCAGCAGAGTTTGTGGTTGACATCACATCTCGTGGCCGAGGATCCCAACCTCCGGCCGCTGTCGGTCCGCTTATCCGGTGACCTCGACCCCGTCGCTCTCGATGCGGCGATCGAAGCCGTGGTACGCCGTCATCCGATTCTCTGTTCGATATTCCCTCTGCAGGGCTCGGAACCGGTTCAGATCTCTGGTCAGGCCTCCCCGCAGACCATCACCCAGGACGTATCGGCCGACGTCGATCCTGAAGCCGCATCCCGGGACCTCATGCTCCAGCACACGTCCCGAACCTTCGATCTCGAAACCGAGGTTCCGTTCGTTCCGTTGCTGATCAGGATCTCGCCGACCGAACACGTCCTGTCGCTAGCGATGCATCACATCGTGTTCGACGGCTGGTCCGAGCGCCTCTTCCTCAACGAACTGATCGTCCATTACGACGCAGCCGTAGACGGATCTGAGGTGGCTGGTCTCGCCGATCTGACGATTGACTACGCAGACCACTCGAGGTGGGAGCGAGCCAGAGCTTCTGAGGATTCGTTCAAAACACAGCTGGAGTACTGGCGCAAACAACTGGCTGATCTGCCACCCGACCTGCAGCTCCCTCGAGATCGGCAGGTCCCTCAAGATGCGGTAGCTAGCCGGGTCCATGTGCAGATCCCGAGTGCAGTTATGGTTCGCCTCGACGATTTAGCCAAGCGTCATGAAGCAACCGCCTTCATGGTCTTCCTGGCGGCGCTGCAGGTGTTGATCGCCCGCCATTGCGCAGTCGACGACATGGTGATCGGCGTGCCGACACCGGGGCGCTCGCGGTCCGAGACCGAGCATCTCATCGGTTGTTTCATCAACATGGTGCCGATTCGATCAACGCTGGCGGGTAACCCGACGTTCTCGCAGGTGCTCGGCCAGACCCGGCAAACGACCCTGGAGGCGCTCGACAACTCTTCCGTGCCGTATGGGCAAGTGTTCGGTTCGGTCCGACCTTGGTCGCCGGATCGGACTCCGCTGCATCGCGTGCAGTTCCAGATGCGCGACTTCCATGAAGTCGTCCGAACCTCATCACATGTTCAGGTCGACGTTCTTGAAATGCCGCCTGGTGCCAACAACCAGCTGGTCGTACGGGCCGAGCGAACCAGCTCAGGAGCCACGATTACGTTCGGCTTCGATCCGACGATGTTCCACCGCGAGACGATCGAGCGCTGGTCCGGCCACTACGTCAACCTTCTCGAATCCGTTGCTAATGACGACCCGGCCATCTATGACATCGCGCTAATCGGAGAGGCCGAACGTGCGGTTCTCGAAGGGTTCAATCCACCTGAGTCAGCCTATCTGCCGTCGCCCCCGCTGCTGGCCGACGTTCTGCGCTCGGTCGCCGCCGAATTTCCCGAGGTGATCGCACTGGAAGATGGCGACCGCCGGGTGACCTATGCGGAGTTCGATGCCATGGTCGACTCGATAGCCTGGTCGCTGGCGAGCCGTGGTTTGGGGCCTGAGGACAAGGTGGTTCTCCATGCCGACCGGGGTATCGAAGCTGCCGCCGTGATCTTCGGAACCATGCGGGCCGGAGTGGCATACATCCCCATGGATTCCGAGCTGACGAGCGAATGGCTCGAGACCGTCATCGAGCAGGCTCAGCCGAACCTGATCCTCGTTACCGGAACACCGTCGGCCCGGTCCGACGGAATTGAAGTTCGCGACATATCTGAGTTGCTTGACGGCGGTTCCCAAGGTCCTTTCGAGAGTCAAGCGAAGCCAGAAGACCTCGCCTATCTTCTCTATACCTCCGGCTCAACCGGACCGCCCAAAGGGGTCATGATTGAGCAGGGCAACGTGGCTTGGTATCAGCAGCAAAACCTCGGCTTCGAGCCGCTGAACCCGGGAGATCGCGTCATCTGGTTCCACAGCCTGTCGTTCGATGCCCACATGAATAGTTTGCACGCCGGCCTGTCGACCGGGGCGACCGTAGTGATGCGCGACGAGTCGTCCATCTACTCGATTCCGCGCATGCTCAAGTGGCTCGCCGACCGCCGGATCACCCACTTGCGGACCTCGGTCGGATTCTTCCACGTGATGGTTGAAGAAATGATCGCCGCCAATCTCCAGCCGCCTGACACTCTTGAACTAATTGCGTTCGGGGGCGAGCAAGTTCGAGCCGATCTCGTTAATACGTGGTTGAAAATGACCGGATGCAAGATCCGGACAATCGACTCATACGGTCCCACCGAAGTGACCGTATGGGTATCAGGCAACGATGTCGCTGATCCCCCCGGCCAGGTGCATGAGTGGGTCTCCATTGGACCGCCGAGCGCACCGTCACGGGCTTATATCCTCGACGAACACCAGAACCCGACTCCGATTGGCATCTTCGGCGAGCTGTATTTGAGCGGACCGCTCGTGGCCCGTGGTTACCTCAACGCGCCAGAACTCACCGCCCAACGCTTCGTGCCCGACCCGTACGCCCAGATCGCTGGGACGCGCATGTACCGCTCGGGCGATATCAGCCGGTACCTACCCGACGGGACACTTGAGGTCGTGGGCAGGGTCGATCGTCAGGTGAAGATCCGCGGGTTCCGGGTCGAACCAGCTGAAGTGGAAGCGGCCCTCCGGGCTGTGCCCGGGATCGAAGTGGCAGTCGTGGTCGCCGCTGCGAATGGGGCCGGCGATATGGAACTGCACGGCTTCGTGATGATCGCCGGCGGCCAGTCGGTCGACCTACACGAAGTCCGACAGTCGCTCGCTGTCCCGAAATTCATGCTGCCGAACACGCTGGTCGAGGTATCGGACATACCGAAGACCATCGGTGGCAAGATTGACCAGAACGCCTTGCTCCGTGACGCCAGTAGGCCGTCCGTGGTGGCTCCACCGGCGGCTGGCGGAGCGGACATCGTCGAGCGAATCTGGTGTGAAGTTCTCGGCCTGGACGCCGTCAACCAAGACGACGACTTCTTCGCCCTCGGTGGTCACTCGCTTCTGGCTATCAAGGTTGTGTCACGGGTCGAAGCGCAACTCGGAGTTGCGCTTGAGTTGACTGACCTGTTTGAACACCCCACTTTGGGGGCGTTTTCGGCGCTAGCTGTTGAGACCGGTTCGGACGATGACCTTCCCGCCGCACCATCGGCGGCCGCTGCCGCGACTCCGCCACCGGCACCACCGCCCGGCGCCGACATGGACGACTTCTTGACGGCCCTCGAACAGATGTCAGACGAGGAAGCCGAGGAGATGCTCCGACGCCTCGACGCTGGGGAACTGTGATGGGTCGGAGTATTCGGCTTCATCAGGTGAAGCCACACGACGGGATGTCACCCATCGAAATGTTCGCCCAGCGCGCTGAACGCCACCCCGACCTGGTCGCCATCGAAGCCTCCGGCCGAGCTATGACCAACCGGCAACTTCTCGATTGGGCGGCTTCCATCTCGGCTTCCATGGCGGAGCGGGGAGTGCCAGGAGACGCCCGAATAGTCATCTTCGGGCCCCGCGGCCCGGCCGCAGTGGCGTGTATGGTCGCCGTGCTGGCCCGAGGCGGTGTGGTCGTTCCGGTTGATTGGGCAACGCCGCCCGAGCGGCTCAGCCTGTTGATCCGCGAATCAGAAGCGAGTCTCGTTGTCCAGATCGGTGACGGGCAACCAATCGATTCCCGTGCGGTGCCACAACTGCGGATCCCCGGATGGCCATCGGCGGAGTTGCCGCCCGATTCACTCAAGATTGCCGATCATGGTCCGGCTGACCCGGCGTATATCTTCTTCACTTCGGGGTCAACGGGAAAGCCGAAAGGCATCCTTGGTTCGTGGGGTGGCCTAACCCAGTTCATGCATTGGATGGCGGACACCTTTGAGATCGATCAATCTGATCGGGTGGCTGTGAGTCGCAGCCTTGGCTTCGATGCCGTGATGCGGGAGATCTTCGTGCCGCTTGTCACCGGTGCGCGCATGGTGGTAGCTCCCGATCCAATGGACCCTGATGACGCGATCGGCTGGCTTGTTCGGCAACGCATCACGGTGACGAACGCCACGCCGTCGCACGCAGAGTTGTGGCTTGACGGAGTCGAATCCGCAACGTCGAGTCTGCGATGGGTGTTCCTATCGGGCGAGATCGTTACTGCCCGGATGGTTCTGGACTGGCGGGAACGCGTTTCTCCGCCTGGCGAGCTCGTCAACTTTTATGGTCCGACCGAAACCACATTCATTCGCACGTTCCACGTGATCGGCGACGTCGTTGCCGACGAGCCGATCCCGATTGGATTGCCCCTCCCCGGAACCGAAGTCCTCCTTATCAACGAGCACAACGAGGAAGCCGAAAGTGGGGAAGTGGTCATCCGCACCGACTTTGGAACGCTCGGATACATCAACTTCGCCAACGACTCAGGGTTCGTGGCCAATCCGGTCACCGGCGACCCTGATGACCTGGTGTATCGGACCGGAGATATTGGAATGAGACGCGCTGATGGCGCTCTCGTGGTGAGTGGGAGGAATGACCTCCAGATGAAAATCTTGGGGGTCCGGATCGAACCAGAAGAGATCGAATCCGTCCTGGAGCAACACGACGGCGTGAAACGTGCCGTGGTCGTCCCCGTCGAGCAGGCCGGGCGAATTACCCGCCTCGATGCCGCCATCCTCGCTTCCGGCGAGCCACCTCCCACTACCTCATCGCTTCGAGATCATCTCAGTTCGAAGGTGCCTCGGGTGGCCGTACCCGCCCGATACGTGCTGGTGGACGAATTCCCGCTGAATGCGAACGGCAAAGTCGACCGTGCCGAACTCTCCTCAATCGTTGCCGAGTCGGACCGGCTGACCGAGGACCGCCACGACTCTCAGGGGGATCGGGTGGCGGCGCTGTCTCCCGCCAAGCGGGCGTTGTTGGAACGGCGCATCGCGGGTCCTCACGCGGCGCAGGACTCACCCGAAGCCGACACGGCCGGCCGTATCGATCGTCTTTCTCCTGCCAAGCGGGCGCTGCTGGAACGGCGCCTCAAGGGTCGCCAAGAAGTACCAGACAAGCCCGAAGTTGACCCGGCGAGCCGGATTGCGAGTCTGTCCCCGGCCAAGCGAGCTCTTCTCGAAGCCAGGACACGTGGGTCGGTTCCCGATCGTTCGGCGACAAAGAGGGCTCAGTTGTCATCGGCCCAGGAGCGCCTTTGGGTGCTTGATCAAATGTACCCGGGCAACGCCAACTACAGCATCGTCAAGGCTCATTATCTGCGAGGTCCACTCGACCTAGATGTCCTGCGCCGTTCCTGCGAGCAAATCGCTTCGCGGCATGAGGTTTTACGGACTCGCTACGAAGCCATTGACGGTGACCCAGTCCAAGTGATCGACCCTCCCGGTCCGGTCCAGTTCTCTGTGGTCGATCTTCGTAGCTGGTCGGGCGATCGACAGAGTGAAGCCGACCGGATCGTACAAGAGGTTGCCGCGTATCGTTACGATCTAGCCAGAGACGCGATTTGGCGTACCACTGTCGTCCAGATGGCGACCGACGAACACATTCTCATCAGCGCTCTGCATCACATCGCCAGTGATGGATGGTCACTCCCGATTCTCTTCAGTGAGTTGTCGGCGGCATACAACGCACTCGGCTCCGGCTCCGCCCCGCAGTTCGATCCGCTCCCCATTCAATACGTGGACTATTCGATCCGTCAGCGCCAGGCGATGGATGACGGAACCTACGATCGGGATCTGGACTTCTGGAAGCAGCAACTCGACGGTGTCCCGGACGCCATCGATTTGAAAACGGATCGGCCCCGACCCGACATCATGACGTTCAACGGGCGGAATCACCGGTTCGTGCTTAGCCATACAGACTCCACCCGATTCCAGTCCCTGGCGCGCGCTGAGTCGTCTACGGCGTTCATGCTCGGCCTGGCTGTGTTCGTGTCTTACTTGCACGAGCGGACCGGCAGCCGCGACGTGGTGGTCGGGGTGCCGAGCGCAGACCGGGGATCGGGCGATACTCAGGGCCTGATCGGGTTCCTCGTGAACACTCTGGCGATCCGGCATACTCTCGAGCCCGGATCGAGCTTTCGGGATGTTCTTCGCTCAGTCCGGGCGTCATTGTTGGCTTCTTATGATCACCGCGATGTGCCGTTCGACCAGGTTGTCCGTGCCATCGCCCCCGTTCGTCATGCCGATCGCACGCCGCTATTCCAGGTGTTCTTTCAGTACGGCGTCTCTGCTTTCACCGCGGACCCGGAGTTTGTGGGGGTCGCAGCCGAATTAATAGAGAAAGACTCGACTGCGTCAAAGTTCGACTTCACGATGTATTTGGGTACCGAGGATGCTTCGCTGGCCGGCAGTGTCGTCTACAACACCGACCTCTTCGACCACTCAACCGTCCTTTCCCTCGTCGACGACTTTGATCGATTGACGGATCGACTCGTTTCGAACCCTGACGATCCGATTCGATCAGAAGCCAGCAACGGGTTTTCCCAGGCAAGTTCAGCGCCGACAGCCCATCGGGCGACATCGGATCCGGCGGATGCCGCCGTCATCGCCCGGATGTGCGCGATCTGGGGAGAGGTGCTCGGCGCCGACGTGGGTCCCGATGACAACTTCTTCGAGCTGGGCGGTCACTCGTTGACCGCTATCCGGGCGTTCTCGCGGGTCGATGCCGAGTTCGACGTTGGATTGGCGATCAGCACGATATTCGAAGCCCCCACCCCCCGTCTGTTCGCCGCCGAGGTCGAGCGCCTCCAACAAAGCGATTCGTCGGTAGAACCGGACGAATCGCCCCTGCAGCAACCTGACCAGCGGAACCCGCTCTCGTTTGCTCAGCGCCGGTTGTGGTTCCTTCACATGCTCACCCCGGAGGCAGGGAACTATCACACGCCGTGGAGAATTCGTCTCCAAGGCGACCTTTCGCTCCCGGCGTTGCAGCACGCTGTCGACACCATCGTGGAGCGCCATCCTGTTTTTAGAACCAGGATCATTGAAGAGGGCGGTGTGCCGTTCCAGGTTGTCGACGAAGCCCGGTCGACCCCCATCGAAGTCATCGAGATCCCGGCTTCGTCCGATCTCGCTGCTGTGCTGCGCCAGGAGGCCGGCGCACCCTTCGATCTCGCCAACGAACATCCGATTCGGACCAAGGTGTTCAAACTCACAGACGACGACCACATCGTCTCGATCGTGGCTCACCACATCGTCACCGATGCCGATTCGATGGGGATCGTCAACCGGGAGCTCGAGGCTCTGTACGGTGCGCACGTCGAAGGCCGGTCTGTCGAACTGCCCGATGTCGGCATGTCGTATGTGGAATTCGCGTCGCAACAAGAGGAACGACTGACCCTGGATAATCCGGACCTGAAGTGGTGGCTAGACACGCTCAATGGTGCCACTGCCGACCTCGACGTTCCGACTGACCGGATCCGTCCACCGCAGACGGGTGGGGAAGCCGGCATTGTCCGACTCGAGGTTGATCGCGAAGTTGCGTTGGAGATTGAACGCCTGGCTCGCGACGAAGGCATGACCCCTTTCATGGCCTACCTGACCATCTATGCGTTGCTCATCCACAGGTTCACCCGCCAGGATGACTTTGTCATTGGGATACCGAGCACCGAGCGAAACCGGCTCGACCTGGAGAACGTGGTCGGCTTCTTCGTGAACTCGCTGCCGATCCGGGTCCGCATCGAGCCGGGTGAGACGGCCAGAGCAATGCTTAAACGGATCCGGGCAGCAGTCCTCGAAGCACTTGCCCATCGCAACGTGCCTTTCGACGCCATGATCGAGCATATCGACGCACCTCGAGACCCGTCACGCACACCCGCCTTCCAAACGATGTTCGACATGCGAGCAGTGTCGACCTCACCTCTGTCCCTGGCGAACCTGTCGACGGTCCCAGTTGGCGTCGACTTAGGCGGCCACCCGGCCAAGTTCGACCTGCGGACATTTGTGACGTCTCGCGAAGGAAACGTGTCTTTCCTGATTGAGTACCGCAAGGATTTGTTCGACGAAGATTCAATCGTGCCGATGGCTGAGCACTTCCAGGAACTTGCGCGGGCGGTAGTTGCAGAGACCGATAGCCCAATTCGCTCGTTGGGAATGGCGCCGCTTGAGTCGGTGGTCGAGCCGAGGACCATCCCCGGCGAGAGGCTCATCGACCTCGTTGATCGAGTGTTTGCCCAATCCGAAGCGGCGACCGTGGTGGTCGACGGCGAGAAGTCGCACACATTCGGCGAGTTGGCCTCCGCATCGCGCCGGGTCGCCGAATCGTTGGCGGGAGCAGGCATCGAACCCGGCGATACGGTGGGGGTAAAAATGCCTCGCGGCGCCGACATCGTCGCGGCGATCGTGGGCATCTTGCGGGCCGGGGCCACCTACGTACCTCTTGATCTCGCCTACCCCCAGGCTCGGATCGACACGATTGCCCAGGATGCCGGGCTGAAAGCCATCGTATCTGCCGGAAGTGATATCGGTGAACCGCACATCGAGATGAGGTCCGATGGCAAAGACATGACCCGTCCCAGTTCGGACCGCATCGCCTACATCATGTACACGTCGGGTTCCACGGGGGCGCCCAAGGGAGTCGAGATCGAAGAGCAATCGATCATCAACCTCGTCACCGAACCGAATTACGTCGACCTTGACAGTGACTCGGTCATCGGATTCGCCTCAAATACCGGGTTTGACGCGGCCACCTTCGAAATCTGGGGAGCCCTTCTCAACGGCGCACAACTCCACGTTCTCGGCAGCGCAACCTTGCTGGCTCCCGAGGCGCTCATCAGCGAGATCCGCACCAGTGGGATCACGGTCATGTTTCTCACCAGCGCCCTATTCAACGCAGTGATCCGTCACACCCCAACCGCCTTCTTGTCGATGGACACGCTCATGGTTGGAGGCGAAGCGCTCGACCCCGACGCTATCCGCCTGTGTTTGGACGGCGGGCCGCCCCGGCGGCTGGTGAATGGCTATGGCCCGACGGAGACCACGACATTCGCGACGTGGAAACTCATCACGGAAGTCCCGGTGGCTGCCAAGAGCATTCCGATTGGGACTGCAATATCGGGGGCATCAGTGGCGGTGGTCGACGAGCAATTGAACGAGGTTCCCCACGGGGTCCCTGGCGAGTTGGTTATTGGCGGACTGGGAGTGGCGGCCGGGTATCGGGATAACCCGGCCGCGACCGCTGACCGATTCGTACACCCTGACGGGGGCCGGGTGTATCGCACGGGTGATCTGGTCCGCCAGCGGCGCAACGGCGACATTGAGTTCCTCGGGAGGATTGACCGGCAGGTAAAACTGCGAGGTTTTCGTATCGAACCAGGGGAAATCGAAGCTCATCTACGCAGCCATGACGCTATCGAGCAGGCCCACGTCGTCGTTCGCACCAGCGAGAACGATTCGCGGCTCGTGGCCTACGTCGTCGGACGAGTGACATCACCGGAGGCGCTCGATCATCTACAGCCGCTGGTGCCGGGTTTCATGATCCCGTCGGCGATTGTCGTGTTGGACGCCCTGCCGCTCAACGCCAACGGCAAAGTAGATGAATCTGCCCTGCCGTCGCCGATGTTTACCCCCCAGACTTTTGAGCCGCCGCACGGAACGGCCCAGATCGCCATGGCGCGGCTGTGGGAGGAAGCGCTCGAGATCGATGGAATCGGCGCCGACGCTAACTTCTTTGATCTCGGTGGGCATTCGCTGTTGGCAATTCGTCTGATGGCGGCCATCGAAGAAGAGTTCGGCCAGCGCTTGCCCCTCTCTGCCCTTTTCGAGACGCCAACGTTGGCTGCACTCACTGACCGGATTAGCCAGGATCGACCCACACCAACTGGTCATGTCGTCACTATCAAACCGGGTCGCAGAGACACTGCGCTTGTTTGTATGCCACCCGCCGGCGGCAACGTAATGACCTATGAACTTATGGCGCGGAGCCTCGACGTTGATCGCGCAGTCCTCGGCATCGAAGCGGTCGGGTTGGACGGAACAGCGGCACCGCTCAAGACTGTCGAGGAACTCGCCGAGCACTGCCTGACCGAGATCAAGTCGGCAGGCATCAGCGGGCCGCATGTTCTCGTTGGCTACTCGCTCGGCGGTCTCATTGCTTTTGAGGTCGCCCGGCGTCTCCGCTCAGAAGGGGCCCAGGTGGACCTGGTGGTTGTCATCGACGCCCGGACCCGACGCACAGCCCCATCGAACCCTGCTCCAGGACCGGAGCGCAGGAGGATCGGCCCCGGCCGCGGCAAACGGGTGGCTCGTCGGGCTCGACGATTGGGTGGTCAGCTCCGTCACGGTCCCAAAACCGTTGCTGCCCGGTTGACCGGTCGGGCGCTTGACCGTCACCTCGTTGAGCGGCTGATGTTCCGGGCGGCTGCAAAGGCTGCCTCGACCTACCAACCCAAGCCGTACGACGGACGAGTGCTATATATTTTGGCTGGCGACGCCAATGATGCTTCCAAGGTTTCGGCCATCGACGCCTGGCGTGACGTGACCGGACCAAAACTTGAGGTGGTCGGCGTGCCAGGAACCCACCGTGGCGAACAGTCTCTCATGCGCGCTCCCCACGCAGTGATGGTCGCCGCCCATATCCAGGCTGCACTGACCAACGGCGACCGGACGGGGGAGCAACGATGAACTGGCCGGCCTTCAAACGGTATGCAAGTCTTTACCGGCCCTCGCGCTCGCGGCTCATCGGTGGCATCGTGCTCTCGCTGCTGAACGCCCTCACACTCATTCCGATTCCCATCCTCGTGGGCGAGGCGATCGACCAGGCGATACCAGCCAAAGATGTCAACCGACTCCTCATGATCGGCCTCACCATCCTGGCCCTGACCCTGGTCGGTGCGGCGCTGTCACTCTGGGGCGGGTATGTGACGGCATCGGTGGTCCGGGACGCAATCAAACGTCTCCGTCAGGATGCGGTCGAGAAACTGTTCCTCGTGAGCCGCCGGTTCGTCACGTCCCAGGAGCCGTCGGTTCTCCACGACCAGATCGTTCAGGAGTCGGGCCGTATTGACCGGGGAACCAAGGCCGTGCTCGACACGTATCTGCCGGGATTCGTGATTGTGGTCGGGATCGGAATCGTGCTGGTCCGAATGAACCCGGTTCTGGCGGCTATCACGCTCGGTTTCGGACCGGCCATCATGATTTCGGGCCGGTTGTTGGGTCGGGTGCTGCGCAAGCGGGTCCGCCACCAGCACCGCATGTTCGAACATTTCAGCCGTGAGGTGCTCCGGATTCTCCGCACGATGGACCTTATACGAACCCACGGTGCCGAGGACATGGAAATGGATCGGATCGCGGTTCGAGCGGCCGAATTGGAAGACGCAGGCGTCCAGCAGTCGGTGTGGAACAAGGCATACTCGCTGTCCCAAACCACGCTCCTAGCCATCGCCGGAGCCACTGTTCTCATCGTCGGCGGTATCTTCGTTGCCCAGGGGAAGTTGTCGCTCGGGGAGCTGATTTCGTTCTACGCAGGCTTCGCGCTCTTGCGGGGTCCGCTCGGCGGCATCGCTCTGCGTGTGCCGGCCGTGATCGAAGGGGTGACGTCCTTGACCCACCTCGATGCGCTCCTGACTGAGGTGGACTCCCGGCCTTACGACGGCACTACCCAGATTGACTTCAGAGGGCATCTGCGGGTGGTCGATGTCACGTTTGGATACGGCGACGATCCAGTTGTCGAAGGTGTTTCGCTTGAGTTGCAGCCGGGGAGCGTCACTGCGATCACCGGACCGAATGGGTCGGGAAAGTCAACGCTCGTGAGCCTGATTCTCGGCTTCTACCGTCCTAACCGTGGCGAAGTACTGGCCGACTCGCTGCCGTACCCAGATCTCGACATGGTGTCGCTCCGCCGTGCCATGGGGATTGTTCCACAGCAAACCATCCTCCTTCATGGATCGGTCGCCGACAACATCACGTACGGCCGAGCCGGACTCACGCGCGACGACATCGACCGAGCCCTCAAGATCGCCGACGCCTCGTTCGTCGAGAGCCTCCCGGATGGGCTCGATACAGATATCGGGGACGAGGGAGTGTTCCTGTCTGGGGGTCAGCGCCAGCGGTTGGCGATTGCCCGGGCGGTCATCCACCGGCCGAGCTTGCTCATTCTCGATGAACCGACCAACCACCTTGATCGCGATGCGCTCCATGCCGTAATGAACAACATTGCCACGCTGAAACCCCGTCCGGCCGTGCTGCTCATCACTCACAATCAGGATGTTCTTGGTGGCGTCGACGAGATCATCGAACTCAAAGACGGTCGGATCGTCTCTCGATAGTTTGATCCCGGGATGGCGGAGCGGTCAGGCTTGGTTTATGGAGATCAGGCTTCGATAGCGAGCGAAGCTAACACCATGCGGTCACTCCAGGTTGCTTGGACCGAATAGCGAGCTCCCGCCCTCACGTCGGCGGCGAGATCCTGGACGATTTCGAGCGTCATCGATCCCGGCTCGGTGCCAGGCCTCACGTGGGCGGCATCGAACCCAAACAGGTTCTTGACCTGCGGGAACAGCGCCTTATAGAGGGCTTCTTTGGCGGCGAACACGGCCACGGTGGTGCGGTGCGGGTTCCGGTCGAGCAGTGGACCCAGGTCGGCACGCTCCGATTCGGTGGTGATCATCGTGAGGAGATCGGGAAAGTGGCCGTCGATACATTCGATGTCCAGCCCGACTCCACACCACTGATCAACCCGGGTAACGGCGGCCATGGCAATGTTTTCTGCGTGAGTAATCGTCCCGATAGTTCCACTCGGCCAGAGCGGTTCTCGCCGTTCGCCGATAAGGACCGGCACCGAATCCACCCCGAGTCCGTGGAGCGCCTGGCGGGCGGCGGCCCGACCTGCCGCGAACTCACGACGTCTGGCCTCGGTGGCTCCATCTCCTAGGGCAGCCAGCTCTTGGGCTGCGATCGGGTCGTTGGCGACGATCGCAAAATCGACCTCGCTGATGTCCACCTGGGCAAAGCTGATTCCCCCAGGAAACGGCGATTCCCAAGCGGACGTGTTCGCCTGTCCCGGCGACATCACGACCGACCGTCTGTCCTTGGTAGCCGGCCATGCGCGAGCGCGTTCAGCAGGTGATCTATCTGTTTCGCCATAGATCTGATTGTGCCCGGTTTGTTGGGGTCATGTCGGGCAGATCGGTATTGAATTTATGGCTGACTTCGCACCCGGAATATCCTAAAACAGGCCGTTGTCGTTGGCGGATGTCTCCGTGATTACCTGGAGTACGTCCCAGTGCTCAACAACCTTCCCGTTTTCGTCGAACCGGAAGATGTCGATGCCTGCGTAGTCGTCGCTGCCCGGCCAGGTCTGATGGCAGTGCAGTACGACGTAATCGTTCTCGGCAATTGAGCGGACGAAACGAGTTTCTTTGCCGGGATACTCGTCGGCCATCTGTTCGAAGTAGGCGATGAATGCCTCTTTCCCGTCAGCGACATG
>CBDTUI010000068.1:0-15187 GCA_965363765.1 uncultured Acidimicrobiia bacterium | reverse complement strand
TCGCCCAGATGGTAAGTTCCGGACATGATCCACACGAGCCCATTTCCTGATGTTGACCTTCCAGATATGCCGCTGACGTCGTACGTGTTGCGCAATTCGATGGCTGACCCGGATCGACCAGCCCTCATTGATGGCCCAACCGGCCGGACCATTACGCACGGGCAGTTGGTTGATGGTGTGGCTCGGGTGGCGGGCGGATTGGCGGCCCGCGGATTCGGTAAGGGACACGTGCTCGCCATTCTGGCTCCCAACCTGCCCGAGTATGCGTTGGCATTTCACGGAGCGGCCACCACCGGCGGAACCGTCACGACGATCAACCCGACCTACACAGCCGATGAGGTTGCCCACCAACTGACCGATTCGGGAGCCAGGTATATCGTCACGATTCCCATGTTCCTCGAAGTAGCTCAGGCGGCCGCCGAGTCCGCCGGTGGAGTGGATGAGATCTTCGTGTTCGGTGAGGCGGAGGGCGCATCTCCGTTTTCCGATCTCTTCGGTGAACCGTATGTTGGCCACGCTGATGTCGACCTGGACGAAGACGTCGTTGTTATGCCGTATTCGTCCGGCACGACGGGACTATCGAAAGGCGTGATGCTTACGCATCGCAACCTGGTTGGGAACCTCGCCCAATCAGAGCCCGTAATCAGTATCACCAGTGACGATGTCGGCATTGCCGTGCTGCCGTTCTTCCACATTTACGGGATGCAGGTTCTCATGAACGGAGCAGTTGCGAACGGATCGACTCTGGTCACGATGCCACGGTTTGATCTCGAAGAATTCCTGCGGATCTGCCAGGACCAGAAGGTCACCCGTCACTACTTGGTTCCCCCGATTGTGTTGGCCTTGGCCAAGCATCCTCTCGTCGATAAGTACGACCTTTCCGCAGCCCGTCAGGTGTTCTCGGGGGCGGCCCCTCTGTCCGCCGAGGTCGCCGCCGAAGCGGCGGCCCGGATTGGTTGTGAGGTTGTCCAGGGGTACGGGCTAACCGAAACTTCTCCGATCACCCACGCCACGCCGCCGGGTGGTTTCAAACCTGGCTCAATTGGTGTGTTGGTTCCGAACACGGAGTGTCGGATCGTCGATCCAGAAACCGGTGCGGATCTTGACCTCGACGAGGATGGTGAGCTGTGGATCCGGGGCCCCCAGGTGATGAAGGGATACTTGAACAACCCCGAGGCCACTGCGGCGACCGTCGACGCTGACGGATACCTGCACACCGGCGACATTGGCCATGTTGACGCCGACGGTCACTATTACATCGTCGATCGGCTTAAAGAGCTCATCAAGTACAAGGGTTTCCAGGTGCCCCCTGCCGAGCTCGAGGGTCTGTTGTTGACGCACCCAGCCATCGCCGACGCGGCGGTGATTCCCATACCCGATATTGAGGCTGGCGAGCTGCCGAAGGCATATGTTCAGCTGAAGCCAGGGCAGGAACTTACTGCCGACGAGGTCATGGAGTTCGTCGCAGGCAAGGTTGCCAACTACAAGCAGATCCGTCGAGTGGAGTTCACTGACACGATTCCGAAGTCGGCTTCAGGCAAGATTCTCCGTCGCCTGTTGAGAGACAAAGAGCGCGCCGAAGCCGCCGAGCTTTAACCCGGGCTAAACGACACTCCCGGTAGGTGCGCCGATCGATCGAAGCGCCGCATGCGCGGCGTTCCATCCGGCCATCCCGTGCACACCACCTCCGGGGGCGGTCGAAGCACCACAGAGGAAGACCCCCTCGAGCGACGTCGAATAGGGATTGGGTGACAGTTTGGGCCGACCGAACATCTGCATTGGCGTGAACGCTCCGGCGCCAATGTCACCGCCCACATAGTTCTCGTTGTAGTCGGCGTACCAGGCGGGATTCTTGATGTGCTTGGCGATGATGAGATCCCGAAATCCGGGCGCGAAACGTTCGATCTGGTTCTCGATGCGTTCAACCATGTCGAAATCGGAGCCGTTCGGCACATGACAGTAACCCCAGGCAATGTGCTTGCCGGCGGGTGCCCGGCTCGGGTCGACGTTGGTGGGCTGGGCGAGCAGCACATACGGTCGGTCGGGATGATCTCCCGAGTGCACGGCGAGTTCGGCTGCGGCGATCTCTTCGAAGGAACCGCCGAGATGCACGGTTGCTGCTTGGCCAACAGAGGCGTCGGCCCAAGGGATCGGACCATTGAGAGCCCAATCCACCTTGAAGGCGCCAGGTCCGTAGACCCATTTTGGCTCCGCCAGATCAAAGATCGAGGCGAACGCAGTCGGGGTTGCCGAGAGGAGTTTGAGTCGGCTCGATGGGATATCGGTGGCCGCTCGCACCGGGCAGGCGGTCTCGATCACACCTCCCAGAGACGTGAAATAGTCGGCCATGGCAGTCGTGACGCTGGCAGCTCCTCCCTTCGGAATCGCCCACCGGTAGGCGTGAGCCGCGACCCCGAGCGCCAGACCAACGGACGCCGACATGTGGCTTGAAAATGGTTGAACGGCATGTCCGGCCAGCCCGGCAAATAGTGCCCTCGCTGTCGGTTCATCGAAACGGTTGGCCAGTCGGTTCGCAGAGGAAAGAGCGGGAAGACCGAAGCGGGCCAACTTGAACGGGTGTTTGGGGACTCTCAGCATCGGCCCCATGGCGAACTCGAAGATGGCATCGGCGTCGCGAGAAAGCGGTCCGAAAAGCGATGCATATGAAGCGCTATCGCGACCCAATCGGTCGGCCGTATGTTGGACGTCGTGAACGATTATCCCTGCGTCACCCTCATCGAGTGGATGAGCCACCTCAACGTCTGCGTAAAGCCATTTGAGGCCGAATTGTGTGAGTGGCATTGATCTAAGGGCCGCCGAGTGTTCGGCGAACGGCATTACCGCCGAGCAGACGTCGTGGAGAAACCCTGGTTCGGTCAGTTCGACAGTCCTCGTCCCTCCGCCGATCTGCTCATTGGCTTCTAAAACGATGACCGACAGGCCAGCCTGAGCAAGGCGTATGGCCGCCGCCAGGCCATTCGGTCCAGACCCAACCACCACCGCGTCGTAGGCTCCGCTCGGAGTCACGGCTTCTCGACGAAGGCTTGGGCCTCGGCGATGAGCGCTGACCAGGTTGCCTCGTCTTCGGCAGGTACCGATACCCATTCCTTAAACGTGCGTCCTGCCGGCGCAAATGGGATACCGGTGCCGTCCTCAACGAGCTTCTCGACGCGCTCCTTTGGCAGTTTTACGATCAGGTCACCTGACCGATGATCGAGGGAGGCAAAGAACGAGCCGTCGAAGCGGACACATGGGAATCCCATCATGGTCGAGCGGGTCACGTGTGTGTCGTAGAGCGGTTCGACGAGATCCCAGAACAGTTCCGTCTTGGATTCGGTCGACATGACAACACCCTACCCGCGTATGATCAGCGGGCAGGGACGCGACGAGACAATCACAACGCGGTTTTGGCGGGCGAGTATGAAGATTGAAGTGACGGTGCACGGCCCCTACGAGGTGTCGGGGGGTGTTCCCCTGCGCCCTAAGGACGAGGTGATGTCCGAGTTCGGCGAACCGCTCACCTGGAAGAGCGATGCCGTGATCGAAACTCCGGCGACGTACCTGCTTTGTCGATGCGGTAAGTCCGATAACAAACCTTTTTGTGATGGTTCTCACAGCTTCGAGGGATTTGGCGGCGCCGAACGGGCCCCGGTCGGACGTCCCACCGAGAACATCGATCGTCACGACGGCACCGGCATGGTCGTGCTTCGTGATGGGGAGCTCTGTGAGCACGCCGGATTCTGCGGGAATCGCGTAACCAACTGGTTCAAGATGCTGGCCGACACCGAGGACACGGTGGTCCGCGGTCACCTGATGTCGATGCTTGAGAAATGTCCATCGGGAGCGCTGGCGTACGAGATCGACGGCGAACTGATCGAGCCCGCACTTGCTTGTGAGATCGCCCCGGTTCCCAACGGGCCACTTGCCGTAACTGGAGGGATCCCGATCGTGATGACCGACGGACAGGAGATGGCGCCCCGGAATCGGGTGACGCTATGCCGATGTGGCGCCTCAAAGAACAAGCCGTTATGTGACGGTACCCACGCCCAGATTGGCTTTGAGGCCTGATGCCGATCGATACCGTAGAACAACTTCACGCTCATTTGCGGTTGGCAGGCATAGTTGAGCTCACCACGATCCCTACCTACCTCTACGCGATGTATTCGCTGGACGACCAGGCTTCGGATGCGGTCAAGCTCATCCGAAGTGTTGCTGTCGAAGAGATGCTCCACCTTGCCCTGGTTGGTAACCTCCTGTTGGGGACCGGTGGCGAGCCCAAGTTCTATGCACCGGCCAGTATCCCGTCCTATCCGGTTGTGTTGCCACACCATGTCCCTGAAACCATCGTGAGTCTTGAGCCCTGCTCGCGAGCAGTCATTCGCGACCTCTTTATGGTCATCGAACAGCCAGCTGAGGTCGGGGCGCCCCCTGAGGCAGACGAATACGAAACGCTCGGCCAGTTCTATTCGGCGATCGAGGAATCCGTATACCGCTTGGAACCGTTCGACAATCCGCGCCTCGACCGACAGTTGTCTGATCCTGCCTTCTATAACCCCGTCAAGTTCGATGCGGCTGACAGCGGGGGTTTGGTGGGAGTCCATGACTGCGATTCGGCCATCGAAGCCATGGAGATCATCATCCATCAGGGAGAAGGGGTCGGCGACCATCGTTATGCCGATCCCGAGCACCGCGAGCTGACCCACTATTACAAATTCGAGCAACTGGCCGACGGTACCGTCGAACTCGGGTTTGTCCGGCCCGTGATGTCGAACCCGCACGTCACCGATTTCCCGCCCTACATCCGGCCAGTCGCCGAACTGGCCAATGCCCTCTACTGCTTCGTACTGTGGGTCATGGACCAGATCTACGCACCGGGGTCTGATGCGAATGAGCTGATCGGGGATCTGTATGGATCGATGGCCGGGCTGCTCGGTCCGGTAGCCCACTACCTCACGACGCTCGATGTGGGTGGTGATTATGTTGCCTCGGCGACCTTCGAGTTTTACGAGTTCTCGGGCGATCCGCGTCGGGAGATCGTCGGGATGGCTCAGGACCTGGTAGCTGATCACCCGACGCTCGAGCCGGTCGTTCATCAGATCGTGAAACGCTGGGGCTGAATTAGGAGTCGGCCAACCGAGTATTCCTATTCGGCCGAGAAGGACCATCCGCCGATGTGGTTGATTGCGACGTCAATCCACGGTCCTTCGGGGGGCAGCCCGCGGTATTGCGGGTACTTGTCGGCCAGAGCTTCGAGCCATTGTGGCTCTGGCTTATGGCGGATAGAAGCTTCACCATCGGCGCGGACCCACCACAGGTCGGCCCAGTCGTCGCTGTCGTGATGAACGAGAACCGATACGGCGGCGTTGTGTTCGATGTTCTTGATCCGGGTGAGCTTTTTACTGGTCTTGGGTTTGTGGTCGACGGCGGTAATCAGGTGACCAGACACCACCACGAACACGATCGGGACGGCGTGGGGCCTTCCATCGGGACGGACGGTGGACAGGACGCCAAACCGAGCTGCGGCAAGTCTCTCGTGGAGCATATTGTCAGCGTACGCGGTAGCCTTGCGGCATGAACGTCGTAGAGGACTTAGCCGTAAGTTTCGAACGAAATACGGGATATTTGACCCGCCAGATTGACGGGGTCGACGATGCCACCAGCCTTCGCCAGTTCGAAGGAGCCAATTGTCTGAACTGGACAGTCGGGCACATCATCCATTATCGAAATGTCGTGTTGGAGATGCTGGACGCGCCGGCCATTGAAGGACTTGGTCCCCGTTATGGCCGTGAATCCGACCCGATTACCACCGACGGACCGCAAGTCCTCCCCTTCGACACGCTCCGAGATTTGCTCGAGCAGTCCGGCGAAGCGGTTGCTGCTGCCCTCCGGGGTGACGCCGGTAGGAATCTCGATCGGTTGGTGACTGCCGGCGATCAGGAGGTGTCGGTCGGGTCAAGACTTCAGTTCTTTTTCTTCCACGACACGCTTCATCTCGGGCAAGCCGACGTGCTCGCTGCGATAGCCTGACGTGCGGATCTTTCTCGCCGGAGCAACTGGCGTCATCGGGCCGCCCGTCGTCGACCGTCTTTTGGATCGAGGCCACACCGTTGTCGCTTTGGCCCGGTCCGACGTTAAGGCCAAAGAGCTGACTGCGACGGGTTGTGAAGTGATCAGAGGAGACGCCTTAGACCCTGAGGCGCTCAAGCGGGCAGCTGTTGAGGCCCGACCGGATGCGATTGTCAATCAATTAACAAGTCTTCCCCGATCGTTGATCAACCCGATCGAAGCCAACAAGAATGCCAAACTCACCAACCAGTTGCGAGCGTTGGGAGGGCCGGCACTTGCCGAGGCGGCCAGGGAGACTGGTGCCAAATTGGTTGCTCAGTCGATTGCTTTCGTCCAGAAACCTGGCAGCGGCATCCGCCAGGAGGACGATCCTCTCTACTTGACGGCCCCGGCAAGCCACCGGGCGGTAATCAAAGCGATCGGCGTGCTCGAGGCCGCCACGATCTCTGCTGGAGGAGTGGTGCTCCGCTACGGACATTTCTATGGTCCGCGAACCTATTTCGCACCCGACGGTGCCTATCCCGAGATGCTTCACAAGCGCATGCTCCCGGTCGTAGGGCAAGGTCGGGGTTCGTTCCACATGCTTCACTTGGATGATGCGGCGGACGCCACAGTCAAGGGGTTGGGTGCACCATCAGGGATCTACAACATCACCGATGATGTTCGAGTAACAGCGGGCGACCTCTTGCCGTGGATGGCCAGAGAGATCGGGGCTCCCGTACCGATCCGGGTGCCACCAATAACGTTTTCCCTCGGTCCGCTGACAATTCTGAGGTATCTGATTGATGAACAGCCTGCTGTGTCGAACCAAAAGGCCAAAGACATCCTCGGATGGACCCCGAAATACTCCGACTGGCACGAGCCTCTCGCCGAGGTGCTGAGGCGTTAGGGGTGTGTCGCCCGCAGGTCACAGCGGGTGGAGTTGTCCGAGCGGTGGCCCGAGTACGTCCATCCAGGAATTGTTGGCGATTTCCCGGTATCGGTCTGGATCCACCGGACCCGGTGGCATTTCAGCGTGCTCCTCGAAGAAACGTTCCATCCCTGAAGGAGCGAACATGACGAGCAGCTTGCCGGGCTGGTCACCTACGTTCTGAAAGCAATGGGCGGTTCTTCGCGGTACAAACGCAAACGAGCCGGTGTGGGCGGGGAAGATCTCTTCGTTAGCGATGAACCGAAAGTCGCCATCGAGGATGTACCACATTTCGTCCTCGCGTCGATGCGAGTGGAGCGGTGGCCCCTCTTTGGGGCCGATGGTGATCTCGACCATCGTGAACGATCCATTGGTGGTTTCGGTTCGCGCTTTCACGGTGGCGGGGCCTCCAGCCGGTCCCTGGATGACCCTTCCCTCGCCAGCGTTTACAACATAGGGCACTGCACCATCACCGGACATGACGAACCTCCTTGGCAACGGCCGTCGACGCGGCGGCGTCAGCGGAGGCTACCGCCTCGGCAATCGTCAAGGGGTTGCTTTCGGCTATTTCGTGTCTGCTCGAACCAGTGATCCGATGAGCCACGCCAATACGGCTAGTGGAGCCGATATGAACAGAATCAGCAACAATATTTGACCGACGGCGTTGCTACCTGCGTTCGAAATATCACTCGCAGATCGAACGCTCACCAAGGGCAGGTAGAGCATCGCGAACCATCCGCCCGGCCAGACCAGAGTGGCGGCGACTTTCTGAACCTTGGACCAAACCGGGGACATCCAGACCAGCACGATGCCCACCATCCATCCGACGATCGGAATGAAGAGCGATCCGATGCTGATACCGATTAAGGCGACTACTTCCTTGACTCGAGATGGACGGTTGGCGGCAACGGCGGTGGCGCCGGCCTCGGCGGCGATCGATTCAGGAGAGCCAAGCCGATCGAGGACGGTCCTTACCTCGGCTTCGCCTGGTTCGGTTGGTAAGGCTTGCTCTATGTGAGATTCGAGGTCACCGACGATTGTCTCTTGCTGGCCGCGGGGGAGCGAACGGGTCGCTTCCCGGACGGCGGTCAGGTAGTCATCGATAAGAGTTTGGTTAGACGCCTGCATGAGCATTCATTCTCCTGAGATAGATAGAACTTTGTCGACGGTGTCTCGAAATCGAGCCCAGTCATTGCGGAATGACTCCAGAGCGGCTGACCCCGCGCTGGTTAGCGAGTAGTACTTACGGGGTCGGTTCGACCCCTCTTGCTGCCAGTCGGTGCTGACGAGACCAGCGTCGTGGAGCCGGCCAAGCAGGGGGTACATCGTGCCCTCGCTCGTAACCAATCCATCGTGGCTGGCCAACGTCTCAACGAGCTGGAATCCATACATCTTCTCTTTCGAGAGCATGGACATCACGCAGTACTCGACGACACCTCGTCTGAGTTCTGTGAGTCCGGGTCCTTGATACTTAGCCATGTGTGACATGATACCTTGTCTGACAAGGTTTGAATCCAGAAATCGCCCAAAATCTCGAAATTTTTCCCGACGGTTACGCGTGTGAGATGAGGGCGTCGAAGAGAGCTTGCTGAGTGGGGTCGATCGCGGCACTCACCTCGGGATGCCACTGCACTGCAACGAGCCAGGGATGGTCTTGGACTTCGACGGCTTCGATAATCCCATCGGGAGCGACCGCCGTAATGGTTAGCGCCTCCGACAAGCGGTCGAGTGCCTGATGGTGCCCCGAATACGTCGTCACCTGTTCGGTTCTCATCGCGTTGGCGAGTCGAGAATTGACTGTTACGTCGACCACGTGGGTGGTCCAGAACCCGTCCTCGTCGCGGTGGATGTCGTCATCGATAACATCGGGGAGGTGGGCATGGAGAGTGCCGCCGAGTGCCACATTGAGCACTTGCATGCCCCGACATACAAATAGCGATGGAATCTCTGAATTCACCAGAGCGGTGGCCAGCGCAAGTTCCGACTCATCGCGGGCGACCGACTTTGCGCTGACGAGCGGATGATCAGAGTTGCCGCCGTAGCGCTCCGGTGAGATGTCAGTACCACCAGCGATTACGACGCCATCGACGATATCCATCCAACGGGTCCAATTCTCCTCGCCGGGAGGCAACAACACGGCCACCCCGCCAGCCCGGCGCACCGCGTCGACATACTCCGTCGGGACCGAATAGTGGGCGGCATAGTGTTCCGTTGGCGATGGACGTTCGGCACGGTCGTAGGTGGTGATCCCGATTACTGGCTGCATCCGACGATTGTATCGGCTCGGATCGATGATGCATTGGACGGTCGATCGCTGCCGCTCGTTGGGGTGGTCGTAGCTGGCGTTCTCCCGATCTAGGGTGGTGGCCCATGGATCAAGAACTAGAGGATTCCGCGCGCCTGAAGCGCCGGACCGGCCGGTACCGGTTGTGGGGCATTGCGCTCGTGGTGGCCATCGCCGCTGGAGGTATCTTCTGGTGGGCGTCGACCGATTCGACCCTGGCGCTTGAGGACGACCTGGCGGCGGCGCTGGATTCGGTTCTTGGCGACCGCGCCGATGTTTCCTGGTGTCTCGGAAGTTGTTCGGCAACGGAACATGAGTGGCACAATACGGGCGCTCTCGCCGATGTAGCCGATCTGGTCGTTCAGCAGGCAACAGGAATCGGCGCCGAGGCCACTGCCGAGGCGGGCGACTCAGGGACGATGTTGGTCCGTGTCGAAAGGGGCGGAAATATCGTCTCGCTCGGCGTCACTGATGCAAGCTGGGTGAGTGCAGCTCCCGAAGCCGACGGCGTGGCCGTATGGTTTACGTCAGTTTCGGCATTCGATCAGAGCGAATCTGGTTGAGGGCTGTGCGTAGTATCGCCCCATGACAACTGCCAGTGAACTCGCCGACGCCTATTGGGACTTTCGGAAACAGACCAACCACTACGCCGGCCTCATGCGCGGTGATCTGTCCTACGTGGAGCGATGGACCGATCTATCGGCTGCCGGTACGTTGGCTGCCGTTGCTCAATACGAATCGTTCGCAGCTCAGGCTCGATCTCTGACGGCTGACGATCTGACTTCTCGCGTGTTGGTGGCGACCGTTGCAGCTGCCGCCACCAACGATGCTTTGACTCACGCCGCCCAGGCTGAGCTGCTCGGCCCGAATATGCAGATGGGAATCGTTTCCTGGCTGCTGCCGGGCATGACCGTTCAGCCCTTGGTCACGCACGATCACGGCGATCGCTATCTGCAGAAACTTGATGCATTTCCCGTATTCATCGACCAGCTGATCGATCGCCTTCGAGAGGGCGTTGATTCCGGCCGGGTACCCCTGGCACGACATGCCGGCGATACGGCCTCTAGGCTCACCGCCCTCCTGGCCGACCCGGCAGAGCCCTTTGCGCGGCAGGCCGCGCCAATAGAGCTGTCAGCCGCTGAGGCCGAGCGCTGGGTCGGTGAGGCCGCCGACCGCATAGATCGATTGGTCAAACCCGCCCTGAACCGGCTCGTAGAAACCTTACGGGTCACCACCGAACCCGCCGGGAGATCGGACGACCAACCAGGCCTGTTACATCTAGATGGTGGTTCTGAGCTGTACCGCCGGCTTGTCAAAGCCCACACCACCCTCGACGTCACTCCCGAGCACGTGCACGCGGTTGGTCTAACCCAGGTGGCTCGCCTGGAGGAGGAATACCTCGAGCTGGCGGGGCCGCTACTTGGAACCCAGGAGGTCGGTGAGATTTACCGGCGACTGCGCACCGACGAGTCGCTGCATCACCACGACGCCGAATCAATCATTATGGAGGCGGTCCGAGCCTTCGAGAAGGCCAAAGCGGTCATGGGAGATTGGTTCGGAGTTCTTCCTAAGGCGGACTGCGTAGCGAGTGCCACCGAGGTAGGAGCACTGGCCTACTACCGGACGCCGAGCGAGGACGGTAGCCAGCCCGGACAGTTCTTCTTCAATACGGCCGAACCGTCCATGTGGGCAACATTCCAGGTGGCAGCAATCGCCTACCACGAAGGAATCCCCGGGCATCATCTTCAATTGGCTCTCGGCATGGAGAACGAGAACGTGCACCCTCTCCATCGCCACCTGTACCTTCCCGGCTTTGGTGAGGGTTGGGGCTTGTACACCGAGAGACTCGCCGACGAGATGGGGCTCTACGAAGACGACTGGGAGCGGGTTGGCATGTTGTTCGCCGATTCCCTCAGAGCCTGCCGGTTAGTCGTCGATACGGGCATGCATGCGCTCGGATGGACGCGCCAGCAAGCCATCGATTACATGGTGGCCCACTCACCGATGGCCGTGTACGAAGTAGAGCAGGAAATCGACCGGTATATCGGTGCTCCCGGCCAGGCCACCAGCTACATGATGGGGCGTCTTGAGATCGATGAGATCCGAGCATCAGCCGAACTAGTGCTGGGTGATCAGTTTGACATCAAGGACTTCCATGACGCGGTCCTCAGCTATGGAACGGTTCCGTTGCCAGTTCTTCGTGAAATCGTCCAGTCGCGCCTCGGATTCTGAGTTTTCGGGCGGCGCGACGTTTCAGAATCCCGGATCGCCATTGCAGGCCACGATCCGCTCGATCGCATACGACTCTCCAGGTTTATCGGCGTCTTCGATCGTCTCCGAATAATGGATGACTCGAAGGTCTCCGAACGCTCGTAGATACTCACCAGGTTCGAGCCGAAAGGCAGCGGTTGGTGGTCCCCCCACTGGAAGCGAAGTCCTGAAATGGTGTTCGGCGATCAGCCAGCCGTTCGTTGTGAGCGCACCGGCTAACCGTGGCCAGAGCGATTCGCTTCTGAAACGAAAACAGGTGATCAAGTCGAAACTCTCCGGTTTCAGTTGGAGGGCGTCGAGATCGGCGACTCGCCATTCGACGCTGAGGCCTCGCTCCTCTGCTGTTCGTTTCCCCATCGAAATTGCCGTCTCCGAGATATCGATCGCGGTCGTCTCAAACCCGGCTGCCGCCAGCGCCAGAGCGTTACGTCCCGATCCACAAGCCAGGTCGAGTGCTGTTCCAACCGGCACTTTCGGTAGCCAATCGACCAGGAAAGACGACGTCCACGTGCGAGGCTGGTATTCGCCAGATGCGTATCGTTTTTCCCACACGTCAGATTCGTGTTCGGTCACCGCGCCGATACTACGGCCCTCGCTAGTCGCATGAGCCTGCATAGACTTTCTGATTGAGCGAGAGGAGATCCGAATGACCGATCCCCGCGACGAACTTTCTCGGCTGGCTGGCGAATTGGCCGACCTTCCCGACGATGCATTCCCCCAGAAGTACGCGCTCAGTGTGCAGATGGATGAGATTCGCGCCACCTTGCCGGTCCTTCACAAAGATGACGGCAGAACCATCAAGGACATGGAAGTCGAGCTCCGCGAACACCGGTCCCAACTCAACCAACTGATGAAGACATCGGCCATAGCGATCACTCCGATGTCCGACGGCGCCGGGGGCTCCGGCGATGCCGCCCATGTTGTCTTACGGCAAAAATTGATCCACACCGGGGACTGGATCAAGGTAAGAATTGGCGAGTTGGAGTCCGCTATTAGCCGTCTGGCTGACTCCTAACGCACCACCCGAGTGTGCAGTCCGGGGATTTGCTCGGTAATGTCTTGAAGGCCCAACGGGCTAACTCGGAGGAACAAACATGAAATTCTCGAAACTCTTGGCAGTTTTGGTACTGCTGACCATGGCGCTTGCCGCCTGCGGTGGCGATGACGTTGTCAGCGTCGACACGACAGCAGGTAGCGCCCCAACCGAAACAACCATGGCGGCCGGTGAGTTCGATCTCGGCGGTCGTGAAGTCACGGTCGGCGTAGAAAACGCCTATTTGCCGTTCAACTACGTCTTGCCTGGCGAGACGCAAGGCGAAGGCTGGGACTACGACGCATGGCACGCCATCTGTGATCTCCTGAATTGTGTCCCGACGTTCGTTGAGGCCGGTTGGCCCCAGGTGATTGATCAGGTCGCCAACGGTGAAATCGACACGGCGGCTGATGGTATCTCGATCACAGACGACCGCAAAGAAATCGTCGCCTTCTCCGACCCGTACATGGTCGTCGAGCAGAAGTTCATTGTCGGACTCGATGACGAAAGCTACGCCGATGCTGACGCACTGATTGCCAGTGACGCCGTTATCGCCACTCAGGTCGGCACGACTAACTACGAGCTCGCGGTCAGCCTGGTCGACGAAAGCCGTGTACAGGCTTTTGATCAGTTTGGCCTTGCTATTCAGGCGTTGATTGGCGGCGACGTGGATGCGGTGATCATTGATGATGCTGCTGGCCTCGGCTACATCGGAGAGAACGCAGATTCGATCCGGACTTTGGATGGCGCCCTCCAGTCGGACCCGCTCGGTTTTATTTACCCACTGGACTCGGAACTCGTTGAGCCGGTTAACTACGCACTCGGCGTGTTGCTGGAAAACGGCACTCTCGAGACGATCGGACGCAAGTTCTTCTCCGATAGCTTCTCCGTCACCTACGACGATCTCTTCCCCGAGGAGTCCTCGCTTCCTGACCTCGAAGGGAGAGAGGTGACAGTCGGTGTCGAGAATGCCTACCTGCCCTTCAATTACATCCTGCCTGGCGAGACAGATGGTCAAGGCTGGGATTACGACGCCTGGGCCGCCATATGCGATCTGCTGAACTGTTCGCCGGTGTTCGTGGAAGCTGCGTGGCCCGCTGTGATCGATCAGGTTGCCCAAGGCGAAATCGATACGGCTGCCGATGGGATTTCGATTACCGACGAGCGCAAGGAAATCGTCGACTTCTCAGACGCCTACATGGTCGTTCAGCAGAGGTTCATCGTTGGTCTCGACGACACCCGGTATACGGATGCCGATGCACTCATCGCCAGCGATGCGGTCATTGGTACCCAGGTAGGCACCACCAACTATGAGCTAGCTGTCAGCCTCGTTGACGAGGGTCGGGTGCGAGCATACGACCAATTCGGTTTGGCCATTCAGGCCCTGATCAGCGGCGACGTCGACGCGGTCATCATCGACGATGCAGCGGGTCTTGGATACGTCGGTGAAAACTCCGATGTGATCGTGACGTTGGACGGTGCGCTGCAGTCCGATCCGCTCGGCTTCATCTATCCACTGGGATCTGATCTGGTCGGTCCGGTCAACGAAGCGTTGGCGGTCATGAAAGAAGATGGCACGCTCGAGAAGCTAGGGAAAACCTACTTCACGGACGCTTTCACGGTTACTTACGACGATTTAGACGGCTGAGCAGCCATCTGATCAATCGATTCGATATGATGCGCCGGACCCATGTCCGGCGCATCTTTCGTTAAGGGGAGCCTCTGTGGCCAACAATCCAGTCGGTGATCCTCCCACTCCAGGGCCGAAGGCCCTGATGGAATTCGACTCACACGACTTCCCGTGGTGGCTGGTCGGCATGATCGCCATCATTGTGGCGATGGGCACCGCAGTCGTGTTGAACCCCAACTATAACGAGGCGTTCCACAATATTTTCCCGTGGCCGATGTTCGATGATGTCGTCGTGGACAAGGTCATCGTTGGCAAGGCGTTCGTCTGGGGCAGAGGCATCATGGTGACCCTCACGCTCACAATCGGCTCCTTTGTGATCGCCACTGTGCTTGGTCTGCTGATTGGGTTGGGTCGGATAGCCGGGCTGTCGGATGCCGACCAAGGTAACCGTTCGGTCGTTAAGTCAGCATTGCGCAACATATCGCAGCTCTACATTGAGTTGATCCGCGGCATCCCCATGATCGTCTTCATCTTTGTGGTGGCTCAGGTGCTGGCGCCGGACTTCGCCGACATCATCAACATCGAAAGTCGCGCCATCAGCCCGATCATCCGGATGATCGCCGCGTTGTCGCTCTTCTACGCAGCTTTCATTGCCGAGGTGTTTCGGGCTGGGATCCAATCGGTTCCGCGGGGTCAGGTCGAGGCGGGCCGAGCGGTTGGCCTCTCTGAAGGGGCCATCATGCGCAAGGTCGTGTTGCCCCAGGCCATCCGCAACATGCTTCCTGCTCTCGGTAACGACCTCATCTCGCTCATGAAGGACACTTCGCTGGCGTCAGTGCTGGCGGTTCGAGAGATCACTCAGATGGCCCGCTTGTACACCGGATCGACCTTCCGTTTTCGAGAAGGCTTCTTTGTTCTCGTCGTGATCTACGTGACCTTGACGTTGTCGCTGAGCCTGTTGCTTCGCTGGTACGAGAAGCGGATCGAGATCCC
>CBDTUI010000067.1:0-15210 GCA_965363765.1 uncultured Acidimicrobiia bacterium | reverse complement strand
AGTTCGTCGGCATCGTAGAAGTCGAGCTTGTCCACAATGCCAAACCGATCCCGCAACGGGGCGGCGACTTTGCCTTTCCGGGTTGTGGCTGCGACGAGGGTGAATCGGGGTAATTCAAGACGAAGCGACTGAGCCGATGGCCCCTTGCCAACAACCAGATCGAGCTGAAAGTCCTCCATCGCTGGGTAGAGAACCTCTTCAACTGCGCGGGGAAGGCGATGAATCTCGTCGATAAAGAACACATCGCGCTCATCGAGATGGGTGAGTATCGAGGCCAGGTCCCCGGGTCGTTCGAGGGCCGGCCCGGAGGTGACCCGCAACCGTGATCCGAGTTCGTTGGCGACGATCTGAGCCAGCGTCGTTTTTCCAAGACCGGGTGGGCCCGACAGTAGAACGTGGTCGAGCGGCTTGCCGAGCGTACTGGCTGCTTCGAGGGAAATCATCAGGCGCTCTTTGAGTTTCGCCTGTCCGACAAAGTCCTGAAGGTTCTGGGGACGAAGGGTTACTTCGGTTGCCAGGTCATCCTCGATCGGGGCGGCCGTTAAAACACTCTCTTCTCTCACGCGCCACCTCCGAGCATTCGTAGCGCCTGACGGATCTGCTCCTCGGTCGTCTCGTCGTGTGGAAGCGATCCGATGACCTCTCGAATCTCTGCCGTCGTGTAGCCGAGCCCTTCGAGAGCATCCCGGACATGCTGAGTTGCCCCACTGGATCCGACGACGGCTACTTCCATGCCAGCCAGTTTGGGTTTAAGCTCAAGGATGATCTTCTGGGCTGACCGCTTCCCGATTCCGGGGACCACGGTCAACCCGTCGGCATCTTCCGACAAGATTATGCGGTGAATCTCATCGGTGTCCAACGACGAGACCATCGCCAGTGCGACCTTCGGACCCACCCCGGGCGCCCCGAGCAACAGACGGAACATGTCAAGTGCCGACTCATCGTCGAATCCATATAGGACCATGGCGTCTTCTCGGACATGGAGATGGGTATGAAGCACCACTTCCTCGCCGACTCCCGGGAGATCACGCGCCGTCGACGTCGGGACCGATACTGAATATCCAACCCCGCTCACATCGATGACAACTCGATCGGGTCGGCGACTGATCAAGGTTCCCCGGAGCCGCTCAATCATTGAGCAACCCGCAGCCGGGCAGATTGCATATGACATAGCGCTACCGCCACGGCATCGGCCGCATCGGCCGGCTGGGGCGCACTCGGAAGGTCGAGACGCCGGACGATCATCTGTTGGACCTGGTCCTTCGTGGCGGATCCGTAGCCACACACTGCGGACTTCACAGCTGACGGCGTGTATTCGAAAACCGGGATCTGGCGTTCGGCGGCTACCAGAATGATCACACCGCTGGCCCTGGCTACCGACATCGCCGTCTGAAGATTCTGATTTACAAACACCGACTCGATCGCTAAAACCTCGGGCTCGTGGTCGGCGACGACCGACGAAAGGTCCCGGTAGAGCTCCGCAAGCCGTTCAGCAAGGGTGTCACTAGGGGTGGTGCGAATCACTCCGACTGATCGAAGGTCCGGTTTGAGGTTGTGATTTGAGAGAACGGCATAGCCGGTGCGGGTCAGGCCCGGGTCAACGCCTAAAACGAACATATGTTTGGTTACTGTAGCGTGAATATGCCCGCAGTTGTGGCATCACTTAGACCTCTAGGGTGGCCATCACCTCGTCGGAGATGTCGAAGTTGCAGTACACCGTTTGCACGTCATCAACGTCATCAAGCGCGTCGATGAGTCGCAGAACCTTGGGTGCCGTCGCTTCGTCGACGGGGACGGTGGTCGACGGAAGCTGGGTCACCTCACCCGTCTCAATGGCAAGGCCAGCCGCCTGAAGGGCAACTCGAACCGCCTGAAAGTCACCGGGCGCTGTGATGACCTCAAACTGATCTCCGGCTGGACGGATGTCTTCGGCTCCAGCCTCGAGGGCGGTCATCATGATGTCGTCTTCTTCACCGTCGACAATGAGGTACCCCTTCTGCTCGAAGAGGTAGGCCACTGACCCGGGCTCTCCCAGGTTCCCGCCGTTGCGACTGAACGAAGCCCGCACATCCGATGACGCGCGGTTGCGATTGTCGGTCAGAATATGCACGAGCAATGCCACGCCACCTGGCCCGTAGCCTTCGTAGAAGAACTCCTCGTAGTTGGCGCCTTCGATTTCGCCAATACCCCGCTTGACCGCCCGCTCGATGTTGTCGCTTGGGAGCGATTGCGCCTTGGCCTTTTCGATAGCCGTTGTGAGCGCTGCATTGGCAGCGGGATCGCCGCCCCCGGCCCGAGCGGCCGCCTCGATGGCCTTGACGAGTTTGGCGAACAGCTTGCCCCGAGCCGCATCTTGGCGGCCTTTGCGGTGCTTGATGTTCGCCCATTTTGAGTGGCCTGACATCTCAGGTCTCCTTGGTCATCGTGACAAATAGGTGGTGAATCCGTTCATCCTTGGTCAATTCAGGATGAAATGCCGTGGCAAGAATGTGCCCCTGGCGCACCATCACCGGGTGGCCGTCCCACTTCGCAAGCACCTCCACGGAGTCCCCGTGCGACTCGATCCACGGTGCGCGAATGAAAACCGCGTGGAACGGCTCACGCAGGCCGTCGATTGAGATGTCGGCTTCGAACGAGTCGTTCTGGTTGCCGAAAGCGTTTCGCCGTACGACCACGTCCATCACCCTGAGCAATGGTTGAGTTCCCTCGGAAAGCTGATCGGCGAGCAAAATTAATCCGGCGCAGGTTCCGTACGTTGGCAAGCCACCGGCAATCGCTTCGCGGAGCGGCTCGATAACCCCGTACAGCGTGGCAAGTCGCCCGATGGTGGTGGACTCTCCACCAGGGATGACGATCCCATCAAGGCCAACTAGGTCCTCGGGTTTGCGCACTTGCCTGGTAGAGACACCAAGCTCCTGAAGCATGGATTCGTGCTCTCGCACATCCCCCTGTAGCGCCAGAACACCAATCATTTACCAGCCTCGTTTGGCGAACCGTTCAGAGTCCGTCAGCGTGTCTATTTCGATACCGACCATCGGCTCGCCGAGATTTCTCGAAACCTTGGCGACGATCGAAGGGTCCTGATAGTACGTCGTTGCTTCAACGATCGCCTTGGCCCGGGTCGACGGGTTGCCGCTTTTGAAGATGCCCGAACCAACGAAGACACCATCGCAGCCCAGCTGCATCATCAACGCCGCATCGGCTGGTGTGGCGAGACCACCGGCGGCGAAATTCACGACGGGGAGCTTGCCACTTTTGGCCACTTCTTGGACCAAATCGAACGGAGCCTGCAGGTCACGAGCCGCCCGCATCAATTCTTCTGAGCTCATCGTCGAGAGTGCCC
Source organism: uncultured Acidimicrobiia bacterium (assembly GCA_965363765.1). Taxonomy (GTDB): domain Bacteria; phylum Actinomycetota; class Acidimicrobiia; order Spongiisociales; family JAENVV01; genus JAENVV01. The sequence goes on along the minus strand of CBDTUI010000067.1, from coordinate 11,867 downwards.
TGATGTCGGCAGTGATCTGGCGCATGTGGCGGACTGCCTCAACAACATTGCCCGTTCCTGCTTCGCCCTTGGTCCGGATCATCGCCGCCCCTTCACCGATGCGTCGAAGTGCCTCGCCGAGGTTGCGAGCGCCACAGACGAACGGGGTGGTGAATTGCCATTTGTCGATGTGATTCTCTTCATCGGCCGGCGTCAGAACCTCCGACTCATCGACATAGTCAACGCCAATCGCCTGGAGAACCTGAGCTTCAACAAAGTGTCCGATGCGAGCCTTCGCCATAACGGGTATTGAGACCGTCGCGATGATCGCGTCGATCATTTCCGGGTCCGACATGCGAGCCACGCCGCCATCCTTGCGGATGTCGGCTGGAACGCGTTCAAGCGCCATCACGGCGACCGCTCCGGCGTCTTCGGCGATTTTGGCTTGCTCAGCATTAACGACGTCCATGATCACGCCGCCCTTGAGCATCTCGGCTAATCCTCGTTTGACTCGGTCTGTCGCCTGTTCCATGGGCTCTCCTCGTTTTGCGTAAGTCTAGTTCCAGCTAACCGGGCGGCCATTCGGAACAACTTCGATCCATGTGGATCCAGGAGCAAGCGGAATCTGCGCTCCCGATCCATCCACGAACGCGAACAGATCCGCCGATGTAGCCCGCTGCCAGGTTCCCTCGATGGCCACGCCGTCCCGGAACACGACCGCAGCTCCCGAACCGACGACGTCGTAGTCGGGCACTGGCGCTCCCGCCGAGTCGGTTCGCCCGGTCGGCAGCAGATCCACGTAGGCAACGGCCACGTTGGTGGCGACGATCCGTTCACCTGCGGCGTCGAGATGCTCCTCTCCCCCAACCGAACGTTGATAGGAGCCATTTTCGAACGAATAGGTCACCTCATTCAAGCTGGACAGGCTGAGCGAGAGCTCGGTCGCCGTCTCACCGGCGCCATCGGGAAGGTCACCGAAGAGGAGCGCGGTCGCAAGGCCAAGCGTTTCGGTGTCTATGACATCGGCCGTCCGAAGCAGGAGATCGTATGGGGCCGGGCGATCGGCAGCCCGGTAGTAGGCAGCGTCACCGAGTCGGGGAAAACCAACATCCGTTGCAACCGAACGGACTCGACTTACCACGAAGTCTTGACCACCCGAGTACGAGAAGAGGGCTCCAAAAGGCTCGATCAACTTCGGGTCGACCTCCCTGGCGCTCCGAACCGGACCGACCTCTTCGGGAATTGCCGACTGGAATACGGCCAGGAATCGTGAAACGCCACCCTCGACGAGTACATCAAAGACGACGTCAGCCGTCGCCAATCCGGTCTGCGGCCGAGACGAAGCCGTGTTGTCAATCTTGACGATTAGCACCGGGGCTGTCGTGCCGTCAGAACCGTCAGTCGGTAACCCGGTCAAGGGCCAGACCGATTCGTCAACAAGAACCTGCGGCAGCGTTGTCGACGTGGTCGTGGTCGAGTCACCACCGATGGCAGCTTCCGTCGTGGTCGTCGACTCATCGCCTGAGGAACAGGCGGCAAACATCACTGCAAGAGCGAGGAAGACAAAGGTGGAGTGGCGACGCATCAAACATCCTTGAAGAGGGCTTGCGAACAGTGCCAAGTTAGCGGTACCTGGTCACTTTGCCGAGTCGGTTTGGTAAAGATTCGTATAGGCATCGGTCACACGATCCCAGCGGTATTTCAGCGACCTCGCCAATGCCCTCTCCCCCATCAGGCGAGAGCCGTCAGAATCGTCGAGTCGGCTGATGAGCTGACGGGCTAGCGCTTCGGAATCCCCTGGCGGAAACCAGACTCCGGTGTCGCCGAGCACGTCTCTGAAGGCTGACAAGTCAGAGGCGATAACCGCGCAACCGGCACTCATCGCCTCCGCAACAGTTATCCCGAAACTTTCGCCTCCGAGGTTGGGAGCACAAAAAACGGCCGAGCGGCTGAGTTCATCATCCTTGACTGCCTCTTCGACCCTGCCCAGATACGTGACGCCATCGTGGGGCTGCCGCTTGGATCCCATCACGACGAGGTGGGCGTCCGGATGTTGTTTGCGGACCGTCGGCCAGGCGGCCAGAAGCACCGCCAGCCCTTTTCTGGGTTCGTCACGGCCAAGAAACACCACTTGTTTCGCCTGGCGCGAATCAGAACTCGCAATCGCCCGAACTCCGTTTGGGATCACCTGCACAGGACGGGCCCAGTCGAGAGCGCTGGCGGCGGTGGCTGAGACTGCCACGACCGCGGTGGCGGGTCCTAGGGCCCAGCGGGGACGCGCCACCCGGTACAGCGACCTGATGGTGTTTGAGGGGTCAGCGTGGAAGGTGACCACCTTGCGATCAGCCGGCACAGAAAGAGCAGCCCACGAGACGAGAGGCATAAACGGCTCGTGGATGTGGATCACGTCGAATCCGGCTAACGCCTGGCGAACCCTGCGCCAACCGGTTGGATCAAGCGAAATCGGAGCCACAGAGCCGTTGGCACGCCAGCGACTCACTCGACCGAAGGCGTGGTGATCGCTCTCCGGGCCGACCACTTCGACTTCGTGATCCCGCTCGCGCAGATGTGCCGCCAATCCAAGCACTTGATCTTGCACACCACCTGGGATATCGAGAGCGTATGGGGAGACCATCGCAATTCTCGTCATGGCCTGGGACGACGATCAGATGGCCAATTCGGCTGAACCATGTGCCACTGCTCCGGAGCCTCCCTGATCACCTCCTCAAGCGCCGCCGCAACTCTGATCGTGATTGCAGCCACATCGTCGTCGGGGAACACTTCGATCGGCGCCTTCAAAGACACCCGGTGACCCCGGCCCGCCTTGAAAAATGAACCAACTGGGACGATCGGGGCTCCCGTCTCCAGGGCGAGCCTGGCCGGACCGACCGGCATCCGAGTCTCCTCCCCAAAGAACGACAGCACCACCCCGCGACCGGAAAGGTTGCGATCGGCCAACAACGCCACCGCCGCGTTACGACGCAGCGCATTTGAACAGACCTCAAAAACCTTCTCTTGTCCCGAGGCGATGACGACATCAATACCGAGCTCTTTGCGGAGTCCAACGAACCAGTCAACAATCCGCTGATCATCCAATTTCTCTGCAACGGCCAACAACTCAGCATGTAGGGCCACGGCGACGGTCCCGGCGACCTCCCAGTTACCAACGTGCGGCAACGCAAAGATGATCCCCTTACCGTCCGCGAGCGCGTTGGAGAAGTGCTCGACCCCCTCTACATCAACGTACTTGCTCACCGATCGCACCCGGCGGGGCCGAATCCAAAACGTCTCCGCCCAATACCGACCGTACGACCGGAACATCGAACGGGCTACCTCAACAGTTTGGGGACTCGGGTGCCCTGGGTCTTCGCCAAAAACGCGGGCCATCGCCCGGGTGGCGTTGCTTCGCCGCTGTTCGGCACGCCGCCAAGCAAACCCGCCGAGCATCTGACCGAACCTGCGCATAGCCCACTCCGGAAGGACACCGAATACGGCCGAAGCAACGCGAAAGACCGAGTAGTTCACGGAGTGCCGTGTTCGAGCTGCCGCCAGCTAATGAAGAACCGTTGCAACACAGTCAGCCAGGTAAGAGCGGCCATAGCCCACAGCATTACTTCCACGTATTCGAAAAAGAGAAGTCCCAGCGTCATGAGAATGATGCGTTCTGCTCTCCCCATGATGCCTCCCCGACCGTCCGCTCCCAAACTCTCGGCCTTGCCACGGACGTAGGAAACAAGCAGCGACGCGCCAAGACTCAAGACGCACAACAAACTGAGGCGCGCTGAGTCCGACAAGGCGAAGGCGAGTCCCGCCCACATCGCCGTCTCGCCCATGCGATCTGCCACTGAATCCAACAACGCTCCTGAAAGCGAGGCCGACCCGCGGGCCCGAGCCACCGAACCATCCAAACCGTCAAGGGCGGATCCAGCTAGCGCTACGAGAGCTCCTGCGACGAAATGCTCGCGGGCGACAAGGACCGCCCCTGTCACGGTGACGAAGAGTCCAATCATCGTCAGCCAGGTCGGGGTGACACCAATCCGAGCCAAAACGCGTCCGATCGGATTGACCAGCCGATCAACACGTTTGCGAACTCGCAGCTCGATCATGCTGTTCTCTCTCCTGTCGAACTAGTACGTTCGACTCTCATTTTGGTGACCCGGTCAGCGAGTAGGCTACAGGACCGACAACGACCATCGGGAAGGATGACATGAAGGAAGCTTCGATCACCATTGGAGACAGAACTATTACCCTCCCCATCACGGTCGGATCAGAGGGCGAGATGGGTATTGACATCAGCACTTTGCGTAAAGAGACCGGCCTCACCACCTTCGACCGTGGGTTCGGAAATACGGCAGAGACCAAATCTGCGATCACCTTCATTGACGGCGAAAAAGGCATTCTTCGCTACTGCGGGTATCCCATCGAACAACTTGCCACCAACGCCGATTTCCTCGAGGTGGCCTGGCTACTTTCGAACGGTGAGCTCCCCTCTCGCTCCGAGCTTGAGACCTTCACCGAAGAGATCACCTCGCACTCCCTGGTCCGAGAAGACATGAAGCATCTCTTCGAGGCGTTCCCCCATGCCGCTCATCCCATGCAGATTCTGGCTTCGGAGGTATCGGCGATGGCTTCGTACTATCCGGACGCTCTCGATCCGAACGACGAAGAAGCGGTGCGGATTTCCACAACGCGACTGATCTCGAAAGTCATCACGATGGCTTCATGGTCGTACAAGTATCGAGTGCACCAGCCGTATGTGTATCCACGCAACGACCTCGATTATGCGAGCCGGTTCCTCCATATGATGTTTTCGGTTCCGGCTGAGGAATACACACCAGATCCGGTGATTTCGAACGCCTTGAACACGTTGTTCATCCTGCATGCCGATCACGAGCAGAACTGTTCTGCTTCAACGGTCCGGATCGTTGGGTCCGGCCAAGCGAATCTCTTTTCGAGCATCGCGGCTGGCATCCACGCATTGTCGGGACCGCTCCACGGTGGCGCCAATCAGTCCGTCGTTGAAATGCTCACGGAAATGGTCGAGCAACCGGGCGACGTGTCACATTGGGTGGAGCGAGCCAAGGACAAGAACGACCCCTTCCGGCTCATGGGCTTCGGCCACCGGGTGTACCGAAACTTCGATCCACGAGCCATGATTATCAAGGACGTCGCCCAGGACGTCCTCGACATGCTCGGTCTCGATGATCCGCTACTCGACATGGCAATGGAACTCGAGAAGATCGTTCTCGAAGATGAATATTTCGTGGAACGCAAGCTCTACCCGAACGTCGACTTCTACTCAGGCGTCATCTACCGGGCGATGGGCTTTCCAACGGACATGTTCACGGTGCTCTTCGCCATCGGCCGTATGCCAGGCTGGATCGCCCAGTGGAAAGAAATGCACGGCGATCCGACCACCCGGATCGGGCGACCACGCCAGATCTATACCGGTGCAACCGCGCGGGACTATCCCGGAATCGACGGCTCGTAGAGCGGCTCAACGTAGACATCCCTGACGAGTTCTCCGGTCTGCCCATCGACTTGGACGAGGGCTCGTTGGGTTGGCGGTGACGCCGCGTCGTAAACGAGCACATTCCACACTGGTTTGGCAAACAAGCCCTCGAATCGGAGGGCAGCCGACGCGTGACCGACCGCTGACTCGACCTGACGGCCGGCTATCGCCAGGGCCTCAGCGTCGGAGATCTGCAACGGATGTGCGGACTTGGCGTGATGGGCTGCCAGCAGAGCTAGCGCTCCGGCAACGATCCACATTCCTTGTGGGAGTCCGGTCAACGCGCCGAGTACGGCCAGCAGTGCCCCTGCCCCATATATCCGGGCGGCGATTCGACGGCGTATCGGCGAGGCGAACAGATAGGGCCCGGTCACGTTGGCGTTCAAGTCCTCGGGCATCCCCGCTGCGTCAGCGAGCTCCTTGGGGATTTCAATCTCCACTTATGCCTCCTCTGATGGGATCTCGGCCACTTCGACGAGGCGGCCGATCGCGTCCGTCATAGAAACACCGCGTTCCTCGTCAAAGCCTCGCATACGAAACCCGACCGTGCCGTTTTCGACGTCGTCGTCGCCAACCACGAGAACCGCAGGAATCTTGGAGGTCATCGCTCTGCGGATCTTCTCACCAACGGTCGCATCAGCTAAGTCGGCATCGACTCGCAGGCCAGACGACTTCAGCTGCGCTACGACCGAATCGGCATACTCATTGTGCCGATCGGCGACCGGAATCACCTCTGCCTGAACAGGAGCAAGCCACATCGGGAAGGCTCCGGCGTAGTGCTCGAGCAGCACACCGAAGAAGCGTTCAATTGAGCCTGCCTTGGCCGAATGAATCATCACCGGTCGCTGTTTCTGGTTGTCCGCGTCGATGTAGTCGATCCCAAAGTTCTCGGGCAACGCGAAGTCAACTTGTATCGTGGACATCTGCCAGCGGCGCCCGATCGCATCCTTGATGTGGACGTCGATCTTGGGTCCGTAGAAGGCACCCTCGCCTGCCGCAACCTGATATGGAATCTCAGCCAGCTTTAGCGCGTCTTCCAGCGTCTCTTCTGCAAGAGCCCAAAGGTCCTGTTCTCCGACCGACTTGGCCGGCTGGGTCGACAAGTCAGCCTCGAATTCGGTAAAACCGAAGTCGCGTAGCCAGGTCAACACAAACTCGAGATGCATCGCCAGTTCTTCGCCGATCTGATCCCGTCGACAGAAAGTGTGACTGTCGTCCTGGGTGAAACCTCGCGCCCGCATCATCCCGTGGATGACGCCGGACCGTTCATTGCGATACACCGCGGCCAGTTCTGATAGCCGGATCGGAAGATCCCGGTAGCTGCGCCCCCGGCTGCGATAGATGAGCACATGCATCGGGCAACTCATCGGCTTGACCCGATACTCCTGGCCACCATCCATTTCCATACCCGGGTACATGTTTTCGGCGTAGAAGCTCAAATGCCCTGAGGTCTCCCACAGGTCAGCCTTGGCGAGATGCGGCGAAAAGACGAAGTCGAATCCGAACCGCTCATGCAGTCGACGGCTGTGATCCTCCATGATCTTGCGGATGATGCCGCCTTTGGGATGCCAAAGCACTAGGCCCGCGCCCAGTTCGCTCGGAGATGAGAACAAGTCGAGTTCTGGGCCGAGTTTGCGATGGTCGCGTAGCTCGGCTTCTTCGAGACGATGGAGATGCTCCTCAAGCGCCTTTTTTGACTCCCAGGCGGTGCCGTAGATCCTGGCCAACTGTGGATTGTTTTCGTCACCGCGCCAGTAGGCGCCGGCCGCCCTCGTCAGTTTGAACGCCTTGAGGCGCCCGGTGCTGGGAAGATGCGGCCCGCGACAGAGATCGACAAACTTGTCGTTTCGGTAGGCGGAAATAACTCCCAAACTCCCATCAACCTCGGTCGCGTCTACGGACTTGACGATTTCGACCTTGAACCGATGGTCGGCAAAAACATCAAGCGCCTCGTCCGGGGTCAGCTCGAATCGCTCGAACGGTTGATCAGCCGCCACGATTTCGCCCATACGCTGTTCAATCACTTCGATGTCTTCGGGGGTAAACCCTCTGCCGATTTCAAAGTCGTAGTAGAACCCGTTCTCTATAGCGGGTCCGATGGCAAAGGTTGACCCGGGGAAAAGGCCCAGCACGGCCTGGGCCATAATATGCGCCGCTGAATGGCGGGCGATATGACGACCGGCCTCGGTGTTCTCAGTAATCACCGATAGGGAACCACTCGGCACCGGGCGACTCAGGTCATACTCGACGCCATCGACCGCGACGGCGACGGCAGCCTGCGCCAGCCGCGACCCGATCGATTCCGCGACTTCGAGACCCGTAGTGCCATCCTCGAACGAATGGGACGAGCCGTCGGGGTAGATCAGATGTATCGACACTTAGTAACCGTTCCTGTTGTTGGTGAAGCTAGGCTATCAAGCACAAACGCAGCAGAGAAGTTGATTACCCATAGGAGTCCACATAATGGACGCAGTCCAGCTGGCCAGGGGCTTGGCGGACGGGGGGCGGGTTAACCAACTTGGAACACCGGGGGATGCCACCCACACGTTCCGAGTGCACTCGCCTACTCGGCCGTACATCCTGAAAATCTACGAACGTGAGAGCTACGCGCGACGCGAGGAGCGGGCGTTCACCGTACTCAGTGGCACGCCGGGCACCCCGTCGATACTCGAACGCGGCGATAGCGAAGGCACCCATTGGGTTAAGTTCGCCGATCCGGGCGCATGGACGATGGCAACGCTGCCTGAAAACAACCAGGCCGCCACCAATTGCGGAAAGATCGTCCGAGCCATCCACCAGCTCGATACTGCCAACGTAACGAACCTTCATGGAGGAATGACCGCCGAGCAGGTGGCGTCCGACTACGAATCGACCTTCCAGCGGCTCAATCGATTCAGGGGGCGCCTCAACATGGGAGCCAACGTTATAGAGGCAGCGATGAAGGTTCCCCCGCCAGGGTGCAGCACTGCAACCTTTTCGCATACCAACCCCGGCGCCACCAATTTCTATGTCAACGATTCCGCTGAGGTAACGCTATTTGACTGGACCTGGGCAACATTGACACCGCCGGAGTGGGATTTCACACTGGCGTATTGGTCGCTCGGCTCAGCCTCCGGATCGAGTGCGTCGGCAGCGTTCGCCGAAGGATACGGAGCGAACCTTTCCGACGACGATCTGCGACCCTGGGTCGTCTACCACATTGCGTCCTTTCTGCTTCGTGAGGCAGAAACGTCAAGCGGCCGGCTCGAACACCTTCGTCCCTATGTCGAGCAACTGACCGCATACTCGACGTTGTAAAGCCGAAATCCACCAAAACGTCCTGCTACCCGCTTAACCTTTGGTTAGACGGCGAAAGGACGTACGCGTGTTTAGTGGTTTTGGAAACAAGGAAAACAGCCGCCCGGCTACTCGGCGTGGAAAATCGTACCCTGCGCTGTCGAGTAGCCAGGACCTAACCCTTGAGGATCTACCGTGTCCGTGGTGTCACGCCCAGACCTCAGATCAGGATCCGGCTTGCCCCTCGTGTGGTCGCAGCTTCGGAGCTGTTGAACTTCGCCTCTAAGCGTTTGCAGGGATACAAGTGATCCCTAGCGTTCCAACACGGGACATCCCGGGTACCTTCCCATTGACGTGGTGCGTCCACCCCAACCGTGGGGAGTAGTAACCTGACGACTATGAGCAGGGTAGGACTCGTCCTGGGTGGCGGGGGTGTCACGGGTGCGTCGTACGAGATGGCGGCGCTCATGGCTATTGAAATGGCAACTGGTTGGGATCCCAACACGGCCGATGTCGTGGTTGGCACCTCGGCCGGTGCATTTGTTGGCGGTATCGTCCGCTCAGGCCGTCTCGAACTCTCCAGCATCGTCAAGCCGACCGACAACCCCGGTGACGTCGCGGCCCGGATTTCGAAACAACTCTTTCGCCCCACCCGCTCGGGTGCTGGCGTCACCCGCTGGGTTCGCCACGGCATAGTCCCCGGATTGCGACGCCCCGGTCTCCGCCTGATTCTTGGTTCGCCGGGCATGTACGACTCTGATGCGATCGCCGAATGGATGGAATACCACGTCGGGGAAGCTGCTCACGGCTGGCCAGACCGGCCCCTATTGATCTCGGCGTACGACCTTAAACGGAAAAAGCGAGTGGTGTTCGGATCGGACACCTCGGACGAGGTCACCCTGGGTCAGGCCGTTGCTGCCTCCTCGGCCGTTCCGATGATCTTTTCTCCGTATTCGATCAACGGGTCGACGTACGTCGATGGCGGAGTTTTGTCTGGTACCCATGCTGATCTCGTTTTGGGATCCCCCACTCCCCTTGATCTAGTCCTCATCCTGGCTCCCATGGCCGCCACAGAAAAGCGACTCCGAGCTACCCCAATCGAAACCCTGCTCGATAGGGTCGGGCAAACCGCCCTCGAATCGGAGCTGGCAGAAATCCGCAAAGAGTGGCCAGACACCGATGTCGTGGTCCTGCGACCCGAACCTGAAGTCCTCGCAAAAATGCGACCAAACCCGATGAAGCCCGAACTGGCAGTGCCCAGCTTCGTACAGACCCTTACCTCGATGAGCACCAAACTGGCCCACTCCAGCGTGTGGGACAAACTTCATCGACATTTACGAGCCGGGAAAGTCGCCTAACGGCCGTTCTGGCTGAAGTGCATCCAGTCCTTGAGTGAAGACCACTCTCCTCCCCACCCCCACCCCAGCGCACCGAAGGCCTTGGTAACGGCTCCATCGGAGCCAATCATGCCCGGCTCCCCTGAGCCTCTATCTATGTAGTGGCTGGCGAGTTCAGGCAGAACCAGATCTCCCTTGAGGTACGGGTTTTGAAACGGGTTGATGTCTATCGCCAGACCGTAGGCATGCTGGGACCACGCTGAGCCCCCAGTCGCCGCACGACACACGAACGCCGTCGTGTTGTTCCCATCGCCCGTGGGAGGCGAATCCAACTCAGGCGCCGCAACAACCCGCATTTCCTCGATCGGATACTGCGCCTCCCACAGCAACCTAAAGACCTCGACAATGCCATCGGCGACGCTTCGGTTGACGAGCAACTCTCCGGTATGTAGCCGTCCGTCGAAACCGAAATGCGACACGGTTACATAGGCGAGATCCTCCGATTGCACCGGGCAATCAGCCGTCCATGTCGACCGGTCCAACACGTCATCGGGCACCGGCATCACGGTTGAAGCGAAGTCGGCCGTGGCAGGTGGCGCCAGTAGATCAACGGTGCCGAACGCCCGCCCGATCAACTCATCCGGGGTTGGACGAACTTCCCCGAAGCCTCGATCATCGACCGGCAAGATTCTCGTCCCGAGCCATGCCGGTCGGCCATACTCGTCGACGGTCGGGACGGGTGACGGGGTGGACGTCGTGGCCTCCGTGATCCGGAACGTGGTCGTGGTCGCCCCGGTCGTCGGCGGGGCACTCGGGACGGTCGTCGAGGTAAGCCCGACCGTCGTAGATGTGACCTGGGCAGCCACCGAAGTGCACGCCGTAAGCAAGATCATCATGACCCCGAGAATTCGCACCATCTCACGTTAACCGTCCTGGCCGAATACCTCCACGCCTTTCACGTCATCGCTGTGCGCCAATCCCGATGAATCCTCAACGATCGAATAAGCTGGAACCGCGAGCCTCCGAACATCGTCTGGTCCGCAAAGAGGAGAACTCATGGGCAGAATCCGCAATACGATCGCACTGGCGAAAGCTTCCTGGCAAGTCCTGCTGGCCGACAAGGAGCTGATCTGGTTGCCAGTTCTCTCTGGAATCGCCGCCATAATCATGGGCGCGACGTTCATCCTCCCGGTTGCCCTAACCTCGGGGGAAGGGCCCCTGGGATGGATTGCCGCAGCAGCGTTCTACTTCACCACCAGCTTCGTGGTCATCTTCTTCAATACCGCACTCGTAAGCGCAGCCCATGAACGATTGTCGGGTGGAGATCCGACGGTTAAATCAGCACTCCGTGCCGCTACTTCTCACTTGCCAGCTATCGCAGGTTGGGCGGCGATCAGTGCCACCGTATCGGCGCTTCTCAAAGCGATCGAAGAGCGGGCTGGCTTCATCGGCTCAATCGTTTCATCGATCGCTGGGCTGGCCTGGACACTCGTCACCTTTCTGGTAATCCCCGTTTTTGTCATCGAAGGTAGCGGCGTTATCGATTCAATTAAGCGGTCAGCAAATCTCTTCAAGGCAACCTGGGGCGAAAACATGGTCGCCAACGTCGGCTTCGGGATCATCGGGTTTATCGCCATGCTGCCCTTCGTCCTCATCGGGATCCTGGCAATCGTGAGTCAGGTGGCCGGGCTAGCCGTGGCCGGTATCGTCGTAGCGGTGATCGGCGTCGTGGCGGTCACCATCGTCATGTCAACGCTGTCCGG
>CBDTUI010000066.1:0-15587 GCA_965363765.1 uncultured Acidimicrobiia bacterium | reverse complement strand
AACTGACCACCTCGGCAACAATCTCAGCTCCTTCCTGGACGGATTCTCGAACTAGGTGCTCGGTATCCTTGTGCCACGAGGGAATCCACAGCCGCAATAAGAGGACACTGACTGACTTGCGATCGACCATTCGATCGATCCTGTCGCACGCCGACGAAGCGATCCGCTACGGCATGCCAGCATTCACCCAGTGTTGGCTCAGGTACCCTCATCAAAGTGGCAAAACCAGACCAACACCCGGTTCAAGACCTCATCGAAGCGATCCCAAACGAGGGTCGGAAACAAGACGCATCCGAGCTGCTCGATCTCATGGCGGACGTCACAGGCGACCAACCTCGGGTCTGGAGCGCCAACACGATTGGATTCGGGCAATACCACTATCGGTACAAGACCGGACAAGAGGGCGATTTCTTCGACGTTGGTTTCTCTCCAAGGAAGGACCGCTTGACCGTCTACATGATGTCGGGGTTGCGCGGCTTCGACGACATCTTGGCAAGGCTCGGACCTCATCAAGCCAGCAAATCCACAGTTCACATCAAACGTTTCGCAGACATCGACAAGGGGGCGCTCCGGGATCTGATCGCTGAATGTGTCCGGCACCTCCGGTCAGTCGAGGAGTCGATGGGAGCAATCCCCCGGATGAGTGACATCCCTCCGAGGGTGCCCGGCTAGTCAGCGACATTCCCCGCTTGCTCAAAACCTTCCGGTTTGGGTTGGCTTGCCTTCAGGCACTGCTCCGCCACCGTTGCAATTTCGAACTGCTCGGGAGATCAGCTGTGTAGCGCTGGACTTCCGAGTCTGGTGACTCGCTACGAACTCACCAGCCACCGCACCCGGCTCCACGAAACCAGGTAATGGGCCAGGACGACCACGCTGAATCCAACGCCGACCGAACGACCGAACGCGCTACCCAACGCGAATCCACCCGCACCAAGAACGACCACCTCGATGACGAGTCGCATCCAACCCGCCACTTCGACCGGTGCCTTCCCAGAGCGGCTGGGATCGTCGAGGACGTTGAATAATCCCCAGACAGTCGCCGCAACAACCGGGAGGCCGATCACCGCGACCCAGCGCAAAGCCCCGCCCGTGCTGTTCCATGCGACCGCCCCCAGACCAACCAGGGCGACCAACTCAAGAACGAACCTGAGGCCAAGATTCCACCCGGCCATTGCCGGCGGGGTCATCTTCGAATGTTCAACCGGGCTCAAGGTCGCGCTAATCGAGGGTCAGAGAGATTTGTGAGAACTCGCTGCCGCCGACTTGGTTCGCCATGAAGTCCCATCCGATTGCCACCGCCGCAGCGATACCTACCCCTATCGCGACTGCCTTCCACGTGTTCGACGAGTCGTCGGAGGATGTCCCAAGCCGAGTCAGCACCAACACTCCTGCGCCGAACGAAAGGCCGGCCCCGATCACAACCAGCCACATTCCAACACCGATAGTCGAAATCGCATCGCCGGCGTCAAACAGAACGGCCGCCAGAAACTGACCGGCGGTTCCAAGCGATACGACACCGACGGCAACCATCGCGATTCCCGTCGACCGGGAGGCTCCGCTGCCCGTCAGCGCCATGAACACAACCACGGCCAACAAGGTGACGGAAATTAGCACGAGAGGACCGTCCCAACTCATGCCATTCACCGTCAGGTCCCCCGAAAGTGTGGTCACTGCCAGCCACGGCAGGAAGGTGCCGGCCGCGATTGCAATACCTCCCACCAACCCCGCAATCAACGGACCGGAATCGGGCTTTTCAGTCGTCAAAGAATCAAGGACCACAACACGCTCCTTCTGGAGTCAGGGCACCACTTCGGACAGTATGCGCAGACAACCGGCACGGCCCCAAGTAATTTCTGTCGCGATTGTCCGGGCGCCTCCGCCGAATCGTATGCCGGGTGAATGTCCTAGGCGTGTTTGACGTAGTCCGCGAGATGCTGGCCGGTGAGGGTCGAGCGGTCGGCGACCAGGTCGGCGGGGGTTCCCTCGAACACAATCTTTCCTCCATCGTGTCCGGCGCCGGGACCGAGGTCGATGATCCAATCGGCATGGGCCATGACGGCCTGGTGATGTTCGATCACAATCACCGACTTGCCAGAATCGACGAGCCGGTCGAGTAGTCCCAGCAGGTGATCGACGTCAGCAAGATGGAGACCACTGGTCGGCTCATCGAGCACGTAGAGCCCACCTTTTTCGCCCATATTGATCGCCAGCTTGAGTCGCTGGCGTTCGCCGCCCGACAGCGTCGGGAGGGGCTGGCCAAGGCTGATATAGCCGAGTCCGACGTCGACAAGACGATCGAGAATCTTGTGGGCAGCCGGCGTAGATGCTTCGTCGGAGCTGAAGAACACCTCTGCTTCGGCCATCGACATCGCGAGCACTTCGCTGATATCTCGGCCTCCGAGGTGATACTCGAGTACCGATGCTTCGAACCGCTTCCCTTCGCAGTCCTCGCAAGTGGTGGCGACGGTCTCCATGAAGCTCAAATCCGTGTAGATCATGCCGGCGCCGTTGCAGGTAGGGCAGGCACCTTCGGAGTTGGCGCTGAACAGGGAGGCCTTGACATCATTTGCCTTGGCAAAAGCCTTGCGGATAGGGTCGAGTAGCCCGGTGTAGGTGGCCGGGTTAGATCGCCGTGAACCCCGGATGGGCGTCTGGTCGAACGCCACGACACCTTCCTGATTCGACACCGAACTGTGAATCAGGGTGCTCTTCCCCGACCCTGCGACACCCGTGACGACCACGAGCACCCCCAGGGGAATGTCGACATCGACCTTTTGTAGGTTGTGGTTGTCTGCGCCGCGCACTTCCAGCACGCCGGATGCGGTACGCACCGACTCCTTCAATGGGGTCCGGTCGTCAAGATGGCGCCCGGTCAATGTGTCGCTGGACATCAGCTCCTTAACAGTCCCTTCGAACACCACCTCGCCCCCAGCAGTGCCTGCCCCCGGGCCAAGATCGACGACATGGTCAGCGATGGCAATCGTGTCAGGTTCGTGCTCAACAACGAGGACGGTGTTGCCGTAATCCCGCAAGCGAAGCAACAAGCCGTTCATCTTGGCGATGTCATGGGGATGCAGCCCGATGGTCGGCTCGTCGAAGACGTAGGTGATGTCGGTCAGAGCCGATCCGAGGTGGCGGATCATCTTGGTGCGCTGGGCCTCACCGCCCGAAAGCGTGCCCGACGGCCGGTCGAGCGATAGGTAACCAAGGCCAATTTCAACGAATGAATCGAGCGACTTTTGCAGGGCGGTCAGCAACGGCGCCATCGATGGCTCGTCGAGTCCGCCGACCCATTCGGCCAGGTCGCTGATCTGCATCGAACAGGCGTCTGCGATATTGACGCCCTTAATCTTCGACGATCGGGCTCCCTCGTTGAGCCGGGTCCCACCACAGTCGGGGCACGAACTAAACGTCACCGCCTCATCTACAAAGGCCCGAATGTGGGGCTGCAGGGAGTCGACGTCCTTCGACAAGAACGACTTCTGGATCTTCGGGACGAGGCCTTCGTAGGTGACGTTGATCCCCTTCATCTTCACCTTGACGGGGTCCTTGTAGAGGAAGTCGTCGAGTTCCTTCTTGGTGAACTTGCTGATGGGCTTATCGGCGTCGTAGAAGCCCGACTCTGAGAAACTCCGCACCATCCAGCCGCCCGACTTGTAGCCGGGGATCGTGATGGCGCCCTCGTTGAGTGACTTCGATTCGTCGAAGAGCCGGGTCAGGTCAATGTCGGATGCTTGCCCCATGCCTTCGCAGCGCGGACACATGCCGCCAGTGATCGAGAAGGACTTTCGTTCGGCCTTCTTCTTGCCACCGCGCTCAACCGTGATTGCACCACTCCCCCGTACCGACGGCACGTTGAACGCGAATGCTTTGGCCGAACCCACAAATGGTTTACCGAGCCGGCTGAAGACGATTCGTAACATTGCGTTGGCGTCAGTGACGGTGCCGACGGTTGAACGGGAATTGGCGCCGAGCCGTTCCTGGTCGACGAGGATCGCCGTGGTCAGTCCTTCAAGCAAGTCGACTTCGGGTCGGGCCAAAGACGGCATGAAACCCTGCAAGAAGGCACTGTACGTTTCGTTGATCAACCGCTGGGACTCGGCGGCGATCGTATCGAACACCAGCGAGCTCTTGCCCGATCCCGAGACCCCGGTGAACGCCGTCAGGCGACGCTTGGGAATCTCAATGCTGACATCTTTGAGGTTGTTTTCTCTGGCACCGGATACCCGGATGAGGTCGTGGCTATCGGCAGCGTGCATCGGCACAACTCTAGATCAGCCTCGCCGGTGGGGACACGAGACGACATGAAACCAAAGCCTAAAAGCGCAGTCTGGTCTGCAGTGCGACCAATCAGCTCGTAGCGGTTCACACCGAGGTGGCTGGTATAATTGGGGAATGATGGGAGATTCGGCGTGTTGGCTCGCACAAACTTGTCTGTCGTGCGGACGCGTTCTCGAAACTGAACTGGCCGATTCGTCAAGTTGCCCGCATTGTGGGTGGTCTCTTGAGAGAGAGACCCACCCGGCCAGGATCACGCTCATGTCCGACCTCAGCTCAGAACTCGACACCGAGGTCCCTCCTAAGGGTTCGCGACCCTAGGTCGCTTCCCGTTCCCTGACAGTCGAGTCTTGGGACGCATTTCTCGGCCACGTCCAGGCGAAGTAGGCGATAGCTGCCAACAGGACGACTTCAATCGCACTCCCGAGGACGTAGTAGGTCCACTCACCGATGGCTCCAGCAACGATGGTGAGCGCGTACACCGAACTCAAGACCAGGTTGGCCCATCGAGCGACCCGAGGTGCGAGCACGAGCGACAAGAACACCATGAGGCTGGGAATGAGGATGTAGGACGTAACCCCAACGAGGAACGACTGGTTGACTGCGAATCCGGCGATCTGACCCGCTTCGATTTCAGCTCGGAAATCTGGCCGATACAGGCTGAAAAGGTCGACATAGGCGAAGACAAAGAGCATCGCCGTCCACAGAGCCGAGATCTTGACTCTCACGCTCACAGTGGCCGTTTCTAACTCTGGGCCAACTTCGGCCTTTGCGTTCACAGTCTGGTTTGCCATTTCTCTCCTCAGTAGCTTGTTTGATTCTGGCTTACTTAGTAAACTCTACGATTACTTAGTAAGCTTGTCAACGTGATGGCACCCAGAATGCCGGCCCGAACGCCACTGAACACAGAAAGAATCCTCCAAGCTGCGGTGGATCTAGCCGACCGCTCCGGACTCGACGCGCTCACCATGCGCCGCCTGGGCGCTGAACTGGGCGTCGAGGCCATGTCCTTGTACAAACACGTTGCGAACAAGCGTGAGATCCTTGATGGCATCTTCGAGCTCGTGGTGGCTGAAATCGAGTTGCCAGACACGGGTTCCGAGTGGAAACAGGCCATGACCCGACGGGCCGAGTCTGCGAGAGAGGTGTTGGTGAAACACCCGTGGGCGATCGGTCTGCTCGAGGCAGGCGGCGACACCGGACCGGCCGCGTTGCGATACATCGATGCAATAGTTGGCGCACTCCGAGCGGCAGGGTTTTCGTTGCGCAACGCCGCCCACGCTTTCTCGCTCCTGGACAGCTACATCTACGGACACGTTATCCAGGAAGTGAGCTTCACCAACGGGGGCTCCGGCGAGTCCGAGACAAAAGCCGACGGCGAATCCTCTTCGACCGAACCCATCCGGCCTGACGACTACCCAAACCTCGCCGCGCTACAGCAACAGGCAGCGAATTCGCCCCATACATTCGACGACGAGTTCACGTTCGGTCTCAATCTCATCATCGACGCGCTAGCGGCGACGATATAAAGGTCCCGGGTAAACGTGCGCCGTAGCCAGTACCCCACTTCGACGACTCCCCGAACCACCGAGGTATCAGACGGGATCGACGAGCTGGGCAAGGGTGACGCCCTTGCGGACTCGCTCGATCCGGTAGTGGCTGTCGGGATCGTTGAGGAAATTAGGGCGAAGCGGAGGGGTACGAAGTACATGGCGCCGCTGCAACTCCTCGATCACGGCAGTGTGTTCGGGAGCGATCTTGCCGACGAGCAGGGTGTCAAGCCGGCCACCTTGGTGCACATAGTTCACTACGCCTCGCAAGCCTCGTAGGTACACGGCATCTTTGACCAACCCGCCCCCGCGGTGGACTCGCATTGAAACCATGAAGGCGTTTCGCGTCGAGAGGCCGAGGTCTTCGGTCATCAGCCGATACGTATCGATGAACTCGGCTCCGTCGGCAACAGATCGAGCCGCCAAGACTCTGGCCGACAAGGTGCGGAGCCTTCCGGCAGTCAGCCCGCCAACGAGATATTCGGCGAACACGGCAAGTCCTTCCTGCAGCTCATCGTGGCGTGCCAGCCCCGATGCGAGAAGCCGGAACGGCTGAGCGCGGCCGTTCCAATAGGTCACGACGTGGGTGCCGACCTCGTGCTGGATTAGCGCCTGGACCCGGTCAACGGGAATGGACATACTCCGGCCGACGAGGAGGTTGCCCGCTGACACCATCAGGGAGGACACGTCATCGCGCAGATCGACTCGAGGTGTGATCGACGGATCCACTTCGCGGTAGGTAGCCATCTCGATCTCCGCGGCGGCCGCGAATTCCTCGCCAGAGATCCGCTGCACGCGACGGGCGCGATCTCGGCCCTGCAGGTCTTCGTTGACGGCTTTAGCCAAAGCAACGGACTCGTCGTCGACGTTGCCGTAAAGCGAGATGCTGATCGGGAGGAAACGGTCGGTGAAACGGTCCTCGATGAGGGATAGCTTAAGCTCGAGCTCGCGCCGCTTTTCTAGAAACAGGCTCTCGAGAGTCGGGTCCTCGACACGCTCGATCTTGATGTTGAACAGTTTCCGCTTGAGGAGCGAAGGGTCGACCGTATGGGGGCGATACTGGAACCGGGGAGGCTTATCGTTTTTTGAGCGGCGGAAGCGGTTGTAGGCGCTCTCGGCGTTCACTGGCGTAACCGTGAGTAGAAGATCGAAGGATTCGGCGACCGCGGCGAGTTGGCTGTCGACTTGGTGGACGGCGCGCACGACCGCCCGGCGGCCCAACGAGTGATAATGCAGAGGTCGGTGTGAGGTCTCTTCCCGCGCGAACACGAAGGCTGCCTGGGCAAGAGATCGGGAGATCTGTCTCGACATGGTCTGTTGAACGAGGGGATACAGCTCGTTCGTCTCGGATGATCGCCAGGCCGGGTACGCCGCCACACCGATGAGGTGAGCGTTGATGGGCTTGGCAGCTGCCACCGATAGAAGTCTGCGTTCGCCAGGAGGTGCCAGCTTGACGGATGGCTGGACCAAAACGTCGGCGCTCACCCCGAGGACGGTGACCCGTGACAACCCCTTAACCAGCGACTCAACCGTCGGGGTGCCTTCTAGGACCCGGGGGACCTCAACTACGAACTCCGGTATTGCATCGTTTGTGACGTAGTGGGGTTCGTCGGAACCCGGTTTGACCCACACCTCCACCACAAGAAAGCCACCGAAGGCTTGGGATTGCAGCGACGCGATGCGCTCGACCAGTTCAAGGGTGAAGCGGCGTCCGGCTGGATCCGAGGGCGCCACAACATAAGAGGCCTGCGTGCTGACGATCGATTGCAGGCCGGCGTCGGACGCCCCCTTGGGAGGACGGTAAACCACCAGGAACGGCAGTTGTCGATCGATGTGGATCCGCCCATCCGGCGGCAATGTTCGCCGCACCCGATGGCCCAGAGCAACCCGGTCGATGATGGAGTCGAGCAGGGCCGGACTGAGTTGGGTCTTTCGCGCAGTCGCCATGCCTACCTGAGTTCGCGGGTGCGTGGAATCCTACCAGGCGGTGCACCCGGGGCGGTTCCTCGGTCGTCCCGGCCCCGACCTAAGAAACGGGGCTCCCGGGCGGCGATCGAGGCCGCGAATGATCGGCCCGAGCGCCGAAACCATCCCTCGACGCCAGCTGCAAAATTCGTGTCTTTTCCAGATCCAGCACTTGGACCCCGACCCGACGTCGGATAAGATATGCGTCGTCGCCTACTGCAGACTACGTCTCTTGGGAGATCGTCTCTTGCCCGACTCCAGCACTTGGACCCGGACGCGACGCAGGATAACCATCACCTCGACTGGAGAGATATACATGCGGATTGGCTTCGTCGTCAACGACATCACTACCGAGCAAGCGGGATACACCACAACCCGGCTTGGAGTGGCCGCCAACAACCGGGGCCATGAAGCATGGCTCATCAACGTTGGTGATCTCGCCTATGACCCCGACGAATTGGTCCGGGCACAAGCGACCCGCGTTCCCAAGCCCCGCTACAAGGACGGCGTGGCATATCTGCGTGACCTCCAGGGCAAGACTGCAATCCGTGAGCGACTGACCGTCGACGACCTCGACATACTGTTCCTGCGCAATGTCCCATCCGACGAGAAGGGCAAGCGTGAATGGGCCAAAAGCGCCGCTCTCGATTTCGGACGGGTCGCCATGCGCCATGGAGTCATCGTGCTCAATGACCCGAACGGCCTCGCCAAGGCTGAGAACAAGATGTATTTCCAGCTGTTTCCCGAAGAAGTGCGCCCAGCCACGCTGATTACCCGCGATCGGCAGTCCATAAAGGACTTCGTGATGTCCGAAGGCAAGGCCGTCATCAAGCCCCTAAGTGGCTCCGGTGGAGAGGGCGTGTTCCTAGTGCGGGCAGATGACACCGCCAACCTCAACCAGATGATCGACGCCGTTGCCCGAGACGGCTACGTGATCGTTCAACAGTATTTGAAGGACGCAGAGGTAGGCGACACGAGGCTCTTCCTCATGAACGGTGAGCCCCTGCGACACAAAGGCCGCTATGCCGCATTCCAGAGACTCCGCGGCGGCGGTGACATGCGGTCGAATATTCATGCTGGTGGAAAGCTCGCCAAAGCCAACTTGACGGACGCAGCCTTTCATCTTGCCGAGATCGTGCGCCCGAAGCTGGTCCAGGACGGCATGTTCCTGGTGGGGCTTGACATCGTCGGTGACAAGCTGATGGAGATCAACGTCTTCAGCCCTGGTGGCCTCGGCTCGGCTCAAAAGCTCGAAGGCGTCAACTTCAGCGAAGCCGTCATCGACGGCCTAGAACGCAAGGTTGGCTACATGGGGTTCTACAAGCGCAGCTTCAACAACGTCGAAATGGCAACGCTGTGACGACCAACGATCCATGGCAGGTCACCCGCGGCGACGATCCGATCCTCGCCACTTCCGTCCACGCCGGGCATGCGCTGCGAGACGAAGCAGCGAAACTTGTGGCATTGCCGGACGACGAGCGGCTACGCGAAGAAGACCCTTTCACGGACCGTTGGGTCGGCATCGCCCGCAACTCGATCATCGTCGACAGGTCACGCTTCGAGGTCGATCTCAACCGGCCCCGAGAAAGCGCCGTGTACGTCCGGCCGGAGGATGCGTGGGGCCTCAAAGTGTGGGCAACACCGCTACCGCCGGAGTTCATTGAGGACTCCCTGGCCCTACACGATCGCTTCTATGCGGAGCTGGGCGATATCTGCGACGAACTCGTCGACGCACATGGTCGATTCGTCCTACTCGATGTGCATTCCTACAACCATCGACGGACCGGACCTGATCGGCCCGTCGACGATCCCGAGGAGAACCCGGAGATCAATCTCGGGACCGAGTCCATGGCACCCAGCTGGAGACCGATCATCGATACGCTCGCCGAGTCGCTAGCTGCCTACCCGTTCGATCACGGACATCTCGACGTACGTGAGAACATCAGGTTCAAGGGCGGCGCGATGAGCAGGTGGGTCAACGCCCGTTACGGTGACCGTGGCTGCTCGATCGCCATCGAAGTCAAGAAGTTCTTCATGGACGAATGGACTGGTGAAGTCGACGAGGCCATCGTTGCCAACGTGAATGACGCTTTCATTGCCGGGGCCGCCGCGATCCGCGATCTGTTGGGTGCGCCGACCCCCCAGTAGACCTGGCTGCGGCCAGCGGGTTCAAATCGATGCCAAACGGCGTTCATCGCCACGCCGTTGCCGCGCATGTCCGAGATCAACGTAATACGCAAATGATCGAGTCTTCCACGCCGTCTCATCAATGCGGCCTCACTCCCCACACTGTTCAGCGCGCTACGCCAGGAGCGTAAACTGCGCGCCCACGGACCGCGGGGAATCCGGGTTTCGATTATCGTCCGAACATGCGGACCGGCGATTCTGTCTTGCTGCGGTTTCTCGGGCCTCTCGAAGTGATCATCGATGGACGGTCAGTCCATCCCGGAGGTCCTAAACAACGCGCCATGCTTTGTCATTTGGCGCTCCACGCCAGCGAACCAGTCAGCATCCCCTCCCTCGTCGAGGCGGTTTGGGGTGTAGATGCACCCGACGGAGCAATTCGTTCAATCCGGACGTACGCTACAAATCTGCGACATCTGCTCGGACCTTCCGCCGACCTGCGCGGTGAGCAAGGGTCATACCGTCTTGATCTTCGATCGATTGTGACTGACATCGACGAATTTCGCGCGACGATCAAGGAAGCAGCTGGCCTGGAAGATCCTCAAGATCGCAGTGCCCTCCTGGGAACGGCGCTTGGGCTTTGGCGCGGTCGATTTCTGGCCGACCTCGATCGCCCCTGGGTCCAGGAGGAAGAGGCGATTATCAACCGCGAGCGGCACCGAGCGATCGCGATGTGGGCCGACTCGACAATCGCCGCCGGCCGCCCCGCCGAAGCAACTCAGTTGATCGAAGATGCGTTGACCGAAGCTCCGCTCGATGAGCAGCTCTGCGGTCTTCTCATGCGCGCCCTCTATGGTTCGGGACGCCAAGCCGATGCTCTGGTGGTCTATCGGCAGCTCCGGGACGGGCTGGCCCTGGGACTCGGCGTGGAGCCGGGTCCCGAGCTGCGCTCCCTAGAAGAGCAGATTCTCCTCCACGACGCGACAACGACAGGAGCCGGACCCCGTTGGCTGCCGCCGCCTTCCGGCGACCTGGTCGGCCGAAGTGTGGAGATCGAGGACCTCCTGGCACGGATGGCACAGGGCAGGTTGCTGACCCTCACCGGCCCCGGAGGGGTCGGAAAGACCCGGTTGGCGATGGAGCTGGGTCGACTAGTAGTCGAGCGTGGGGATCAGCCCGTATTCCTTGCCGACCTGTCATCGGTATTCGACGAGTCGGCGGTGGACGCAATCCTGGCAGCGAGCGCAGGAGTTCAACCCCACCCGAACTCGGAGCCACTGGCCAGCATGATTGAGTACCTGCGGCCTCGAAAAGCTCTACTGATCGTCGACAACTGCGAGCACCTTGCCCCCACAGTGGCCAGATTGCTGGCTGCTCTCGGGAGGAGCTGCCCACAGCTCACCTTGGTTGCCACGAGCCGGTCCCCGCTGCACATCGATGGTGAGCACGAATGGCGTACTCCGTCTCTGCCTCTCCCAGACCGGGACGATGAGCCTATCGACGTGCTGCGCCAATGGCCGGCGGTTGCGCTTCTGTTGCGGCGCGCTCCAAGCTCCTTTCTGATCACTGAAGCCAACCGAAGAGACGTTGTCGAGCTGTGCTGGTGTTTGGATGGACTGCCCCTCGCTTTGGAGCTTGCTGCCTCTCGTCTTGGATCGATGACACCTGCGGAGATCGTCGTTTCGCTGGGTTCGAGCGTCGAGATATCGCGCCGCGATGGTCCTGACGACTCGCGTCATGGGACGCTCGATGCAACTATTCGCTGGTCTTACGAGTTGCTTTCCGAGATGCCAAGCCGGCTACTCGACAGACTCGGCGTTATGTCGGGCATCTTCCTGTCCGAGGATGTCCTGTCGGTATGTGTGCCCGACTCTGTCCAACCAGACACCGTGCGGGACTGGCTGTCGAACCTGGTTGACCAGTCATTGGTGATCGCCGATACGTCGGGGATACGGACCCGCTACCGGCTCCTCGAGACAATCCGGCGCTTCGCACTCGTCCGCCTCGGTGACGACGAACCTGAGGCAAGGAGACGGCATGCCGTGCACTTCGGCAGGCTTGCCGAGTTCGAGGCCGCTCGACTTCTCACCCGCGAAGAAAGCGCTGCGGCCATAGAACTCTCTTTCGCTCACGACAACCTTCGCAGCGCTATCGGGTGGGCGATCGAGACCGGTGACGTCGACACCGCCTCCTGCATCGTGGCATCCATTGCCGATTGGGGGTACTGGCGGTCCCGTAACGAGTTGAGCCGGTGGGCGCAGTGGGTTTGGGAGTCGACCACACCCAGTGACCCGCGGTGGCGGGCCGTGTGCGGTAGCGCTGCCCGAGGCGCCTGGCGTCGGGGGCGGTTCGCCGATGGTGTCCGGTTCGCGAGCGCGGGAGCGGATACTGCCGGCAAGGTGATCGCGCGATCCGGTCACCCAGACGACGTGGTAGCGGACATTGCTCTCTACAGCGGCGAGGCGCAGGGGGCGTTGGCGCACTACTCCCTGGTTGCCGCCGAGGCGAGTGAGGACGGAGATATCACCCGCGAAGCGTGGGCCACCTACTACGTAGCGGTCATCAACGCAGTGCTCCGGCGTCCGGCCGAAGCAATCGAGGCCGCCGCGAAGGCGCTGGCCCTCGCCAGAGAGACAGGCAACCCGACGGCGTTGTCGTTCTCCCTCTACGCCAGCGGACTCGCCGTCAAACACCGGTCACCGGCGGAGGCGGTGGCGATGTTCGAGGAGGCGGTTCGGATGGCCGACTCGGTCGGGAACAGCTGGTTCGGTGGCATCGCCCGAATGGAGCTGGCCTCCACCAAGGCTGCCCACGATGATTTGCGTGGAGGATTCCATGATTTCGCCGGGGTGATCGATCACTGGCACCGGGTCGGAGACGCTACCCAGCTTCGCCTGGCATGGCGCTATCTCGTAACTGCACTGGCCCACGTCGGGCTCCCCAATGAAGCGGCGATCCTGAGCGGTGCCCTCCTCACCGATACCGGCTCGGTCCTCACTCATCCCCAGGCAAGGTTGCTCGCTGAACTCTCGGATGTGCTCGGCGACGCCGAATACAGCCGACTCACTGTACGGGGCTCGGTCATGTCGTTGTCCGAACTGGTGGCCACCAGCCTTGACGCGATCAATCGGGCGCTTCACACGCTGCAATCCTGACGGCCTCTGCTTCAGCGCAATCGGACCATTCCGCCACGGTTGTGTTCACGGTTGAACCGTCAGGCCTCGCTGGCCTGCATCACCGGGGATGCTCACCTCGGCGACGGTCAACAGGTTGAACGTTTTTTGAACTCTCCTTGACCTCGCCGTGCGACGGTATCGCGACATCCCGCAATCCACATAAGGAGCAAGACCCATGAGTTGGAATTTGAACGGGGAATACTTTGAAGCATGCAACTGTGAGGCTGCGTGTCCTTGCGTGTTCTTGAGCCCCCCTACCGAGGACGACTGCACGGTGCTGGTTGGATGGCACATTGCCAAGGGCGAGTTCGAAGGTACGAGCCTCGATGGATTAAACGTCGCACTCGCCGTCTACTCGCCCGGCCACATGGCCAAGGTCGAATGGCAGGTGGCCTTGTACCTCGACGATCGTGCCTCTGAGGCTCAAGGCCAGGCATTGGCAGCGATCTTCTCAGGCCAGGCCGGTGGCCATCCAGCTCGCTTGGCAGGCCATATCGGCAAGGTGCTAGGTGCAGGACCCGCATCGATCGAGTTCGAAAAGTCTGGCAAACGGACCTCGATGACGATCGGCGGCATCGCGAATGTGGCCATCGTCTCCGTGCCAGGCCAGGGTGAAGCCGACATCACAGTCGGAAACCATCCTCTAGCGATCTCACCGGGGTTCGACGCTGTGGTTTCACGGTCCGAGCACCTCACCTACGACGATCACGGCATGCACTGGGAGCTCGCAGAAAAGAACGGGTTCTCATCTCCGTTCAATTACGCGGCGTGACCACTTCCACCGCCGTAGCGGTCGGCCGGGCCAGGTGGGCGGTCATCGCCGGCCTGGCCGTTCTGGCGACCGGCTCATGGATGTACATCTGGTTGGTGGCATCTCGAATGGGCGACGTATCATCCGTTCTGGCGATGCCCATGACATCCACGTGGACGCCAGTCCAGGGCGCGCTGATGGTCGCGATGTGGGCGGTGATGATGGCGGCGATGATGCTCCCATCAGCCATGCCGATGGTGCTCACCTACGAACGCCTAGATAGTGTTGCGGTCGACGAGCGGGGCGGATCGACCGCCCTTTTCATCGCCGGTTACGTGGTGGTGTGGTCGGCGTTCTCCGTAGCGGCTACCGGACTTCAATGGGTACTCCACACGCTGGCGCTTGTCAACGGAATGGGAGTAGTCACCCAGAGCTGGTTAGCGGGTGTGCTGTTGATCGGTGCAGGAGCCTTTCAATTCTCCCCCGTGAAGCGACGGAGCCTTGGAGCATGCCGCACGCCGATGGGGTTCTTGATGACGTCGTGGAAAGAAGGTGGGGTAGGCGCCTTCAAGATGGGTCTCCATCATGGAACCCTGTGCTTTCGCTGCTGTGGGGCGCTGATGATTCTGCTCTTCGTGCTCGGAGTCATGAATCTCGTCTGGGTGGCTGCACTGGCGATCTTCGTTCTCGCCGAAAAAGTATTCCAACGGGGCGAGGTCATCTCGGCGATCGGCGGGATTGTCATGATTCTTTCGGGTCTCGGTTCGATCCTGGGAGGCTAAGTGGCTTGGGAGCTGCGTGGATCGTTCTACGAGGCATGCAACTGCGAGGCGGTGTGTCCGTGCCGGCGCCACGGGAACCGAGCGGGGGGACAATCGACCTATGACACCTGTGATTTCGTTCTGTCGTGGATGATCGGGAACGGCCACGTCGATGGCCGAGACCTCTCGGGGTTGTCGACCGTGATGGTGGGCTCCTATTCAGATGATGAACCCGGAAGCCGATGGCGAGCGACCCTCTTTGTCGACGAATCAGCGGATGAGATTCGACAGGGTGATCTAGCCGACGTCTTCCTCGGCAGAATCGGCGGCGATACCCACCGGCTTTACGCTCGAGCCATCCTGAACGTCTCGATGGTGCGCCCGGCCGCAATCCGACTCGTTCACGAAACCGGGCGCTGGCGTATCGGAGTTCCGACGTTCGTAGAGGTTCGTTCGACCAGCGAGGCGATCGTCAACGGCCCGGTGACCTGCGGAATCAGCGACCATATACAAGGTACCGAGCTGATCTCCGACGTGCTCGTCGTGGCGGCACCCCCCTTCGAATGGAACCTTCGCGGGAAATGCTCTTTCCAATCGGGGTTTGCCTATCGGGGATGACCCGAGCGGTGTACCTGCCTGTTGGTGCTGCCAGCACGAAGCTCGGACTCGACACCTCACGCCACGAGATCCACGAAGCTTCCCTAGCCCGTGTCAGCCGCCGGCAGGCGGCTGACAGAGGGGCGATTGGAATCTGAAGGCGAGCCGGCACTGGACACGATCACTCCATCGACGACGTGTCCTTGATTTAGGAGTCGACGCTATCGGGTGCAAGGCTGAGCGTCTCATGCTGAAGTTGACCTCCGCACGAGGGTGCTCGGCGTCACCTGGGCACGACTATTGCGAAGGCTCTTGACGCAGATGCCGGTCGAGGAAGTCCGTGATCTCGCCCACATGATGGAGGAACGGTTCCAGGTCACTGTGA
>CBDTUI010000065.1:0-15677 GCA_965363765.1 uncultured Acidimicrobiia bacterium | reverse complement strand
CGTTCTACGGGAACCAGTTCGGACTCACCTTCCCCGTCTTCGTCCACTACGGCGTCGGGTTGTGGGTGCCTGAAGTTGGTGGTGCGGTCGATCCAGGATCGGACGCCCACGAAATGGTCATGAACCTGTACGGGGGGATGAGCAAAGGCGAACGCAACCGCATCAAAACCCGGGTCAGATCAGCGATGGCCTCCCAAGCAGCCATCGAAGGCCGATTCCTCGGCGGACGCCCACCCTACGGTTACGTCCTCGTCGACGCCGGACCGCACCCCAACCCATCCAAAGCAGCCACAGGACAAACATTGAAACGCCTCGAACCGGACCCCATAGCGGCCCCGGTGGTGGTCAGGATCTTCGAGGAGTTCGCGGCCGGGAAAGGTCTGTACGCGATCGCCAGGGGGCTTACCGAAGCAGGCATCCTCTCCCCGTCTGCTCATGACCCGGATCGCAACCGACACCGGGCAGGCGGGCACGGGGTCTGGGCGAAGTCGGCGGTGCGGGCCATCCTCAAGAACCCCCGTTACACCGGCCGCCAAGTGTGGAACCGGCAACGACGCGACGAGGTTCTCGTCGACGTCGGGGACGTGGCACTCGGACATCAGACCAAGATGCGCTGGAACGACCCCGACGAATGGGTGTGGTCCGAGCATGCCGTCCACCAACCGATCATCGACCCCGACCTGTTTGGAGCCGCCCAGGAAGCGTTCGGTCGACCCACCAGTCGGGCCCCGCGCCGGTCCGGAAGTCGCTACTTGCTTTCCGGTCTCATCCGATGCGGTGTTTGCGGGAGGCGCATGGCCGGCCAGCAGAACCATGATCGACCCTACTACCGGTGCAAGTTCCCCGAAGAGTACGGCGTCGGACCGGCCCAGCATCCCCGCAACGTCTACGTCAAAGAAGCCGCAGTGACCCCGGGCCTCGACCAGTGGCTTGGATCCCTCTTCGACGACCAGCACCTCGAGGAAACGTCTGAGATCCTCGCCGGTGTTTCACAACCCAGCGTCGAGGACGAAGCCCGCAAGACCGCACTCACCGAACAGATCCACGATTGTGATCGTCGTCTTGGCCAATACCAGGCAGTCCTCGACGAGGGCGCTGACGCCAAACTGGTGGCCCGCTGGATGGCACAAGTTCATCGGGAACGGGCCAACCTGCAAGCTCAGCTCGGTCACACCATCCCCGGTGGAAAGCTCACCAGCTCACAAGTTCGGGCTCTGATCGACGCCCTCCGCGATATCGTCACTGTCCTGTCCGAAGCCGACCCCCAAGACAAGGCAGACCTCTACGGAGAACTAGGAGTGAACCTCACCTACCACCCCGAAGGCCGCGTCTCAGTCGAGATGAGTCCGCGTGGGGTTAACGTTCGTGTCGGAGGGGCGACTTCAACCCCAAGTACACGCGACCCTTGGGAGACGTGGTTGGTCGCCGCATAGCGTGATTGACCCCGAGGATCGCACGTGATCCAAGGAACTACGAAAGCCCCATCAGAGTTCGAGCAGAAACCTAAGGACCCGGCCAATCTCGAAGATCGCAGAAGGACCGACCCGAGACGAGCGATCATCCGCCGGTCGGAAACCGACTTCAGGTCCTCGCATTTCGCATTCGCACCATCCCGAGTTTCTCAAAACAAATCGAGCCGATTCGTCATCCCAGAGGGTGAGAGGCCCAGCATGGTGGCGAGCTCAATCGGCGCCAGCAAAGCAGGCTGCGCATGAAAGACCGCGAGCAGCACTTCGTAGACGCCGCGATTGGCGAGCCCGTGTCGTTTGGTAACGGGATTGCGGGCGGTAATGGGTCAATTGAAGCATCGATTTCGTTCCAGTTGGCGAGGTTGTGGTCCAAGCGATCGGCTTGCTTCATCAACGATGAATTGTACCTTGACATATACCCCGCTTCTGCGTAGCTTCCCGACGAACGCACCGTCGTATACGAATGATATGAACCTGAATGGGATAAGTGATCTCGAGAGGTGTCCCAAATGTATCCAAAACGGGCATATCGCAGCGTAATCCTGGTGGTAGTAGGCCTTGCCAGTGGAGTGATCGCGGGGGTGGCAGGGGCTGGCGAGGCTAGCACTCAAGGCCGGTACCACTTCGAGGTCGCCGGTATCGAATTCGAAATGTGTGAGGGTTTAGACACGATCTCAGTTGGTTCGGCTATGCGAGACTCCGAAGCCGTCGGAGCCCCCTCCGCCCTCGCTGCTGCCAGATCCCATGCCTTGGAAATCCGACAAGGGGCCGAGACTCTCAGCGACATCGACGCGATGAAAGACGTAGTTGCGCCCGGCCGGAGTTTTGCCTACGACGAAGACTCCGCGAGTGTCCACGACAGCCTCACCTTCTTCGATCGAACCTCCCAAACCGGAGTTCTTACCGCTCGGGCGGTCATAGAACAGACGCCCAACGGTTACTTCGTGCTGGAGTCATTCACCTGTACGTCTGACATCGTGTCGGACGAGTCGGTCTACCGCCAGATTGCAGAGGAAGTCTTTGGTGAGCCCGCACCGGAGGCCGGGTCTGATGAGAACTGAACCGAGACAAGAGCGAATGAGCTTCTCTCAGGTCACCCTGGGTGTGGCGTGTTTCCTTTTCGCCTTCCTAGCAACGGCTGCTGTGACAGCGCAGGCTCACTCTGTTTCTACCTACTACGTTTCCCAGCGCTGGGCTTCAGACCCGACGATGTATCGAGGTTACTTGACCGGAACGTTGAATACAGACGCCGCGCGGATCGCCATGTACCGGGGCGACGACTCATGGGATGGAGTCTCGGGAAGCACCCTCGACTTCACCGACTCGTCATACCAAAACCCAATGGTCCTATGGGTTAGCAACGCTTGTCTCGTACCCAACAACGGCGTCTGGTTCACAGAGACGTCTACATCAAACTTTGCTGTGAGCCAACGGTGCTATTCAGGTAGCAACATTATCAAGGCAGCCATTGCCTTCGATTCAACAGGTCGCACCTGGTACACAGGCACCGGAACACCACCCTCTGGCCAGACAGATCTCTGGGGCGTGTCTACGCACGAACTCGGTCATGCGGGTGGGTTCACTGGTCACTTCTCCGGTTCAACCGACTGCCCTTCGACATCAGCCAAGCAGACGATGTGCGATTCCTGGAGTAACGCGCAAATCCCATGGGCACGTAGCCTTGCCACCCATGACGAGCACACGGTTGCATCAGCCTACTAGCGCGCTGATAGGCTTCGCCGTACTGCTAGTCGGCGCCTGCGGTGGTCTTTCCGAGCCGCCTGCAACGTCGTCACCTTCCTCGCTCCTGACAATCGGTGACCTCGTATGTTTCAACACAGGAGCCGGAATTGTACCGAGCGTCCAAGAAACGGAAGTCATGATCGACTCCACGGCTGGCGGGTCCGAGAGCCCAGCCGACGCAATTTCGAGCTTCATTAGAGAAAACACCGGCCCATGGGAAGATTGGCAGGGGAGTTGGGAGATCGTGTCTGAGACATCCAACACGGGCTCGGGGGTTCTTGCCGGAGATCCAGAAGTTGGTATCGCTCGATTCAGAGTCACTGAGATAGGGAATCGATGGTTCGTCGAAACCGTCGCCTCGTGTTCATACTGAGCATTCTTAGCCGACCGTGAGGTGAGCTGCAGTAGTCGGAACTCGCGCTGATTCACCAACTGCCTCAGTTAGATTTCCAACTCGGAGACCAGCGGACAGTGGCGCGCAGTCGGGGTCCCGAAGGGTCGACTCGCCCGCTGAAATACGGTAGCACGCGCTACCCGGTCTCATGTGGGACGGAGCCCGCTACCTCCATGGCTGCCGTGACACTGCTTGTATTTGAGGCCTGAACCGCACGGGCATCGCTCATTGCGACCAGTCTTCGCCCGAGTCGCCGATGGTTGACTCGGCAGCTCCTTCGCTAGCTCCAACCGCCATTCACGAACCTCTACCTCACGCTCGCGATCTTGCAGCTGTTCACCCCGACGGCGCATCCGATCGTTGGCTTCAACGAGTTCGCCCTCTCGCTTGGTGATGGCTGCCTCGCGCTCCGCCAGGCGCCGCTGCTCTCGATCACCTACCACAGGGATGGTCGACTGCACGTAACGGCAGGACCGTCCTCGTGTACTAACGATGGTGTCGGAGGAGCGACCCAAACCCTGACCCCACGCGGTGCCCCGACAAGCGAATTCCCGGCAGCCGCTCAACAGGACCTTCCGATACGTCACGTAGCCGCAACAGGCCTAGGACAGTAAGCGTCCACGGAGGCCGTGACCTGGCACGCCGCGTCGGATCACATCATGCGAGAAGTCAAGATGGGCCACAGGCGAGTGCGTCACGTAGCAAGCTCATCGCTTCGAGCGGTACCTCTGCCTTTAAGCCGTTCTTCAAGTATTCAGCCACATACCAACTGAAGCCACACTCAAAAATCACGACCTGCCCGTCCGCGGCGAGGTGAAAGTCGTTCTTCTCGACTGGTGTATCGGAGATTCTTGCGGCTGCTACGAAGTCGAAAGGTCCACTCTCGATGTAAACGGATCCTTCGTCATATCGGAACCCGAGGTTCGCCACGACACCAACGGGTTGGTGTTGGCCGCAACATTCCTCAACTCCCATGGCCTCGTAGGCATTTCGCAGTATCGCCAGGCGGTCCTCCACAGACAGCTCATTGTCCACCTCATCACCTCGGGTGGCGCCGCTGCGGAGCGTCGTCGTGGACCTCGACGCCGCGCTGGTGGTTGTTGTGGGAGCAGGAATCACCAGGCGCGGCGTTGTCGTCGCGGCGCCAAGGGGCACAATGGGCGCCGTCGTTGACGGCCCTAGGTCGGCTGCCCCCGATGTGCAAGATGTCACACCAAGGAGGGCGAGCACGAGTCCCACGACAACTCTCGAACGGGCTAGCGCCGGCGAGTTAACTGTCCCTCCGTTTCATTAGTACTCCACTGTGCTCGGCGATAAAGGCCTGTTCACTCGCTACCCGCACCTTGATTTCAATCTCTAGAAGACCCACCGATGCTGAACATCGGTCAGACTCATTGATGTAGGCAGCCAGTTGCTGATCATCAATGTGACCACCGGATTCCACGAAAGAGCGTGGCCCAAGCGTACGATCCTCAGAAACGCTCAGGCCGAACTCACCGTTCCCGGATCCGAGTTCGATGCCCACCACCAGGCGGCGCGGCTATGGGCCTCACGTTAGGTTGGGGGGGCCACGGATCCCACCCAGAGAATGTTGGAGTAATACACTCCGTGGCCACCGCCGATCTGGCTATCCCACCAACTGTTCAGGCTTCCAATGCTGTTGGGGAAGCCGTTGGCCGGGTAGGAGATCTTCACGCAGCCTATGGATCGATAGTCCCAAGCGGCGGTCTCCCAACAGTGCTTGTCGTCGCCAGTCGTAGGGCAGTATTGTCCGTTGGAGACAGTTTCTTCTGTGTGGATGAAGAGTTCTCTTCGGATCGTGCCGCTACCGCAATCCTTGTCTTGGAGTCCCCATACTCGACCGTCGATCTCAGCCCCGTTCTTGTCATGTTTGTGATGGTCGTTGCCCGATCCGTACCAACCGTTTGGAAGACGTCCGAGGTTCAGCTGGCATGGAGTGTATGAGTTGCTCAAGCCCGACCCTGCTGTCATGCTCGTATATTGGGAGCCGTTCTTGTACGCTCTGAGCGTGCCGTTGATGTTGGTGCTTCCGGGCTGGAACCACATCTCGTTACCGTAGGCCGAGCCGGGCGTGGCGCCTGCCGTGCCACCAAATTGTATGGTTAGAAACACGCTGGCAAACAGGACTCCGACGAATACCGTTACGCGGTGGCCGTTGTTGAGATGGTTCATTGCGTTGCTCCTCGGCTTGGGTTTCTAACAATGGCCGACGATCGTATGTCTGCTGAGCTTGAGACGGTGGAGCACGAATTCGTCTCCAAATTGCACCCAATCTCGACGTGCTGGTCCTGACCACCAGAGTCGATAGTTGCCCGCATGATGAGACCACCCGAATCAGTGACCGAGACCCATTCCGGTACGTAGTCGAGGCCGCCCATTGACAGTCCAACGAATCGATCAACAACGAGTGAAGCTGGTGTGCGGGTCAAGAGGAGTAGTCCCACTTCAGTTTCTCCGCTGTCACCGTTGGCCGCGGGCAGGACAATGGTGTCATCGACCCAGTCGCCGCCGTAGGAGCTGAAGACAGGACCCATTCCGGCGTCTGCAGGATCGAAGACCGCCAACTTGGCGCCGTCGGATACTCGCGTTAGCGTGAATCGCGAACCCGTTTCGGCAACTTCCACGATCAGGATTTCGCTGCCGTCGGGGCTGATTGCGCCCACCATTCCACCGTCGCTGAGGAGCCTCCGCCGGTCCGGTCCGTCAAACGCGAACACCTGAAGGTACTCGCCTTCTCCCACGGTATACACGATCAGGCTGTCATTGGCCCAGGCGACCGTGACATAGGCTGTTTCGGTATCCGTCGACCACACCTCGTCTGGCCCGTCACTGTTTGCGACGATGACCCGATTCGGATTCGGGACGCTGAAGTTGTAGGCGCCGTTGAGGTCTTCGACGAAGCCAACCTTACCGTCGACGGTAACGGCGGGCGCATAGGCACCCATGCGCCACAACGTGTCGGTCTTGGCCCGCACATCAAAGCGACGGATTACGGGGACCCCGCCGACGTCGCCGGGGAGTAGACCACTCAGGTCGAACTCATCTTCCCACGTCGTGTAGTAAACCGTACCCGCGCCAGGTGCCGGCACGACCCAGGGAACCAGGCTACCGCCCAAACCATCGACGGGCAGGTATGCCAACTCGACCATCTCGTCGTTGATTTGGATGCGTCGTTCGGTCGTCATCCCGGCGGCTGGCATATCGGTTTCGCCTGGTTGTACAGGAATGACCGACCGCTCATATGACCCGGCAGGTAGACTGGCGCTGTCAGGGGCGAGTCGGGTATCAGCCGGTACATCAAGCTCCTGTTGGCTCGTCGTCGCCGAACGCACGACAACAGGCGAATAGGCTACGCCGGGCTGATCTACGGCACCACATGCCGCCAGAGCCAATCCCAGCACAATCAGCGTGACGGATAAGTGCGTCGATCGTTTCAGACTCCCATCCAAAACGAAACCTTTCGTGGCTACCCGTTCGAGATTGACACCGACTCCTCTCTCCTGGTCCGACTTCTGTGGACGGGCTGTCCTAACCATCTGGTTCTCCCTTTCTCGGTGGCTGGAGCTTCTCGCCGGTCACAAAACTCTGGCTGCCCCCTCTTTTGGGATTCCAAGTCCAGGGACCGATGGAGAATCGAACAAACCCGACGATCGACTCCCCAAACGAGTGTTTGTCCCATCGTCCATTTCAGTTCTCCGAGCAAACTCCTCTTGTCGGTTCAGAAAACGTCGCGGTCCCATGCTTTGCGGCGGATCGCAACAAGCAAGAAGTCAGGATGGTTCGCAAGCGAGTCCGTCAAGTGCAAGCTCGTTGCTTCGAGCGGCACCTCGGCCTTCAAGCCATTCTTCAAGTATTCAACTACGTACCAGCTGGATCCACACTCGAAAATCACAAGTTGTTCCGCCCCGGGCGAGGCGAAAGCCATTCTTCTCGAGTCGTGTATCTGACATTCTTGCGGCTGCTACGAAGTCGAAAGGTCCACTCTCGAGGTAAACGGATCCGTCGTCATATCGGGACCCGAGGTTCGCCACGACACCAATGGTTTGGTGTGCCGGGCCGAATTCGAGGAGCCCCAGCATGCATAGCAACAAGCAAAACAGTTGATAGGAAACCGATAAGACGAACCTCCAATAAACCCATTACACACCACACGACGTGCCGTGTTCCCGCTCGTGTCAGACAGAGCTGAGGTGCAAGTCGGATCGGCCGGTGGGTCTTAGATCAGAAATCGGGCGGAGGGCAAGCCACTTCAGCCTCATTAGACCGATCGAGACTCTCGGTGGTCGCAATGTCGCGGTAGGGATTCCAGTTGTCAGATTGCGTCTCGATGAAACTGACTAGCGATGGGGGATCCGACACCTCGAAGCCAGCTTCAGAGAGACAAATCATCGAATCGACTAGCCGCCAATAGTAGCGAGTGAAGTCTTCGTCCTTGAGTGCCGGAACTGACGCCCCAGGTTCCAAACCCAGCGATTTGTTGCCGCAGATTTCGGCTGCTTCTAAGGCTGCGGAAGCCTGTTCAGGCCGGAAATCGAGTTCGTACCCGCCGTCCACTCGTTTTGGTTTGAAGCCAGCCTCTTCCATGCATGCGATCATCCGGCTCTGTGTTACTTCTGGATCTGGACGATTGTCCGGGTTTCGCAGGCTGTCAGGGTCGACGTAGGTGGCCGTAGTTGCAGACAGGGTCGAGTCGGGAGAACTCGAGACTGTTTCGTGTCCTGGATCAGGGATTCCGGAACTGCAAGCGACTACCGCTACCAAAAGGAGGCAAAGGAGGCATTGGACCGAGCGTGTTGAACGAGGAACCTTGGCGTCCAGGGTCTGCGTTTTCCTAGAGCGCCGACGCAGACCCCGGGGAACGTGAATGTTTCGGATGGTTGCCTCCGTTGACGACATCGCGACTAGCCGGAGCCGCCAGGAGCGCAATAGGTCGACGACGAATACATGTTGCCGCTAGTGGCAAAGATCACTGTCGATTGTTTGTTGGTGTCCGTCGTGTGTGACCCGCCGCTTGAATAGTACTTCTGTCCAGTATTCCAGGTGTGCCACGCATTGATGCTCGTATTGGATTGCATTCGTACGGTCCAGCCGCTCGAACAGGTTGCGGCGCTCGCTGGCTGGGCCATCGGTACTGCTATGGCAAATGCTAGCGCGAGCGTCGTTAGGGTTCTTTTTATCATAGGTACGCATCCTTCCGGAATAGGGTGTCGCGATCTGCCTTTTGCAGATGCGACTCCATCCAATGTGGAATTTCCGAAGTTCGGACTCAGTAAACCTCCCTCCTACCTTGCTGTCGTTCTCCATGAAAAGGTCTTTGTCCAAACGGCCAAGTGGGTTCTCGGTCGGTTGGAACCCGCTTGTTGGGAGGAGTGTTCTCGTATCGGAGGAGCGACCCAAACCCTGACCCCACGCGGTGCCCCGACAAGCGAATTCCCGGCAGCCGCTCAACAGGACCTTCCGATACGTCACGTAGCCGCAACAGGCCTAGGACAGTAAGCGTCCACGGAGGCCGTGACCTGGCACGCCGCGTCGGATCACATCATGCGAGAAGTCAAGATGGGCCACAGGCGAGTGCGTCACGTAGCAAGCTCATCGCTTCGAGCGGTACCTCTGCCTTTAAGCCGTTCTTCAAGTATTCAGCCACATACCAACTGAATCCACACTCAAAAATCACGACTTGCCCGTCCGCTGCGAGGTGAAGGCCATTCTTCTCGGCTGGTGTATCGGAGATTCTTGCGGCTGCTACGAAGTCGAAGGGTCCACTCTCGATGTAAACCGATCCTTCGTCATATCGGAACCCGAGGTTCGCCACGACTCCAACGGGTTGGTGTTGGCCGCAACATTCCTCAACTCTCATGGCCTCGTAGGCATTTCGCAGTATCGCCAGGCGGTCCGCCACAGACAGCTCATTGTCCGCCTCATCACCTCGGGTGGCGCCGCTGCGGAGCGTTGTCGCGGACCTCGACGCCGCGCTGGTGGTTGTTGTGGGAGCAGGAATCACCAGGCGCGGCGTTGTCGTCGCGGCGCCAAGGGGCACAATGGGCGCCGTCGTTGACGGCCCTAGGTCGGCTGCCCCCGATGTGCAAGATGTCACACCAAGGAGGGCGAGCACGAGTCCCACGACAACTCTCGAACGGGCTAGCGCCGGCGAGTTAACTGTCCCTCCGTTTCACCAGTACTCCACCGTGCTCGGCTGGCTCAACCCTTACAGTCCCCACCGACGCCGCGAATCCGTCAGAGTCCTTGATTCAACGTTGTTGTTGTCGTGTTGCCGTCTCCGGTCTCGGTCTGGCTCGGAAGAGGAGGATTCCTGATCATCTCGATGAGTTGGTCGAGTCCGATTTCGTGTGTTCCGTTGGAACTCTTCGCCACGTTGCCCTCAACGATGTAGACGTGGTTGGGAGTGGATGCGATCAGCCCGTCTCCTGCGTCGACTGGAGGATTCAGGAACAGCACCAACATTGTTCCAGGGTCCAGCACCGGCAACGAGGTGTTGTCGCCGAAGTCGACGGTGACATCTCCGATTCTGCCACCCAGCGAGCGCAAGATAAGCGCTTCGTTGTCGACATCGCCGCGCAGTACTTGGGTTATTCGGATGTCGACTGGAACCCAGACGAACTCAGGGCGGCCATTTGATGCTAATTCGGAGGCTGTTGGTCTGTGGCCTTCCTTACCGTTCCAGCGAGCCTCCCTCGATCCTGTAACTACCGCGACGACGACGATCGGGGTGCCGCTGAATGTGACCGCTTGTTCGGGAGTAGTGAATGGCGACTCGTATACTTCGAACGCGATTGTAGGGCCAGCTGTGACCCCGCTACATGCTCCGATGAGAAGACTGAAGGCGATGAGACCGACTAACCGGCGGCCCACGTACTGATAGTTCTTTCGATTATTGGGCACGATTGGTGTTCCCTCCTAATATCGGCTGTGGATGCCAGCGGCGTCGTCGGAATTTATTGTCCACTTCTTGACATAATTGGGATTCATGGATGAAGCGACCTCGGCGGAGGTCATGGAGCCACATACGTCGGGATGGTTGAGACCCGAGGCATGCCCCATCTCATGCATCACTATCGTGTGCACGTCTGCTTTCATCTGTGACAGGCTGAGGGTACCGGACGTGTTCCAGGTCCAGTTGCTGTTGAATCGCATCCAGGAGCTTGAATGGTTTGATGCGTATGTGTTGAGTGATGTGCCACCAGGCCATGTGTTAGGCCAGCCAATGCTCACGAAATTGTCGTAAGTCATCTGATAGCTGTAGCCCAAGCCAGTGTTGAACAGGGGGTAGTTGTAGTTCAACGTCGAATTGTACGGATAGAACAGATTGATCATTGAGTCGTCCCATTGGACCCGGGAGTTGTTGATCGACGTGTTCCACCCGCTGGGCACGCCGCTCGCCACATGGAGCGTGTACGACGAACCCGTCCATCGGCCGAGCCCTGAAGTGCAATAGGCTTCAGCTCGGTCCGCAGATACCATCGAAATCAGGCTCGCACCGACCGTCAGACCCAGAGATAACGCGGCCAGCCGACGAGAAAGACCCGGGACTCCAGCTCTCTTGAATCTCTTGAAATGTGCCTTGCGGATGCTGACTGGGCCACAGAGCAGATGCAGCTTACGTGGAAGTCTCATGCCGACTCCCCTTCGTGTGGCAACCCCTCCGGGCCAGCACTTCTTAGACGGACTGTCGAAACCATCTGCGCCTCCTTTAACTCGATGCGGGAGTTTCCCGCCCGGTTCCCAAGACCCGGCCATCCCTCCAGGCTTTGGGGAGCCGACATCCGGGCACCGATGGAGAATCGACACACCCAACGATCGACTCCCCAACAGGGTGTTTGTACGAGGACCGATTTCAGTTCTCCGAGAACCTGATTCCAATCTCCGACAAACAACCGTGCGACAGGTTGTCACCGATGGAGGAAGCAAATGACCATAAATAGGCGTGTCCTAGTCGTCGGCATTGTCGCAGCATCCCTGCTGACAACTCCTGCTATTGGTTTTGCAGTACCAATCGAACGAGAGGCCCACTGTGTTGTTACGGTCATTGATGAGCTTGAAACAGGTGAGCTTGTTGCGAGCGAGCCAACCTGTTTTGCCACGTTCGCTGATGCCGTTTGGTTGGCAAGCGGCGGCACGATCAGCTTGGCTGAGTCCACCGAAGGATCGGTCATGTTCGAGGACGCGAGTCTCATCGCGGCTATGTCATCGTTCGCGTTGGGCATCCACTACGACGGCTTTGGTGGGTCAGGAAGCTCGATTACGGTTGTCGGGTCCTCATGTACGGGTGGTTGGTGGAATACGAGCGCATCTTGGTCTAATCGGATCTCGTCTTCGTATAACGGATGCAGCCGACTCCGTCATTACAACCTCCCCAACAAGGGTGGCTCCTTTCAGGACACGTACGGTGCAGGCACAACCGATAATCTGTCGACACTTAACAACATGGCCGAGTCTGTTTCGTACCACTAGCGATCAGCAGGGAATCCGTGGTCCATGTAACGTTTCAGGGTGGACAAC
Organism: uncultured Acidimicrobiia bacterium; assembly: GCA_965363765.1. Lineage (GTDB taxonomy): Bacteria > Actinomycetota > Acidimicrobiia > Spongiisociales > JAENVV01 > JAENVV01. Next base: position 3,533 of record CBDTUI010000065.1, on the reverse strand, counting down.
CGCGAAGCCTCTGACGCCAATATCATCTCCAAATCGCTGGCCCACCCCGAGGTATTCGGCATGATCTTCGACCGCCACCACGAAACCATTTTTCGATACGTTGCCCGACGTCAAGGCCTCGATCAGGCTCCTGATTTGACTGCCGACGTGTTTGTTCGAGCCTTCAGGTTCCGGGCCCGCTACGACGCGACTCGGCCCAACTGTCGGCCGTGGTTGTACGGGATCGCCACCAATGTTGTTGGTGATGAAATCCGTCGCCAACGCCGAGCCAATCGCCTCTATTTGGCCGGGTCGGGTGTCAAAGCCGAATCGCCGGACCCTTACGACCAGTCGGTCGACAAGATCGATGCTCAAAGGATCGGCCGGGTCCTCAACGACGGTCTGGCCCGGCTGTCGACAACCGACCGCAATGTCCTGATCTTGTACGCGGTGGAACAGCTCACCTATCAGGAGGTCGCTGATGCGCTCGGAACCCCAATCGGCACCGTTCGCTCACGGCTTGCGCGGGCCCGGCGCAAACTTCGCGAACACGAAGGACTCCTCACGGCATTAGAGCCATCCACACCTGACCACCCCGATCAAATCCCCGATGAAGAGGTTGGCTCGTGACCAATCCCCTTGACGCTCGTTTGCGTACGCTCGCCGGGAACCCGTCGCCTACCACCGCCGATGCGGCTCTGGCGAGAGGAGCGCTCGCTCAGGCGATCGCCGATGAAAGCTCGAACCAGCCAAGCCAGCGGAGATGGGTGGTCTGGGCCCTGGCGGTGTCGCTGAGTCTGGTCGTCGCGCTTGTTGTCATTCAAGTGGTCAAGCTATCGCCAGCCCGAGCGACGCTGCTTGAAATCGCGCAAGCAGCTGAACTGGCCGACCCGATGACGATCCCCCCACAGTCGTACGCCTACACAAGATCAGAAGTAGTGGTGTTGGGAACCGTACCGGCAGACCCGTTCGCCGACCGAACTACCCCAATGGCCTATCTACTCCCACAGACTCGGGAAATCTGGGTTGGGAACGCAAACACCGTTCAGATCAGGACAACAACTCACGAACCGGTCTTCTTCGCACCACAGGACAAGGTGGACTACTACGAAGCCCGGTTAGATGAAGTCGATCAGATAGGCCAAACCACTCTTCAGACCGCCACCGATGGGACATCGATTCTTGACGAACGGGACTGGCCTACCGATCCCGATGCCCTCAGGGCAGCCATTGAAGACACGTTCCAGCCCGATTCGATCATGCCCGCCGATATCGATGTTGCCCACATAGCACTGAGCCTTATCAGCGAATCACCCGCCAATCCCGGACTGCGAGCCGCAGCACTACGAGTATTAGCCGGCCTAAACAACCTTCACCTGGTCGAAGGCACCGACGGCACCACCACCTTCTCGATTACCTACTCCACCCCACATGAAGGATCCCTGACTTTCGTCCTCGACGCAGCTGGACAGGTGGTTTCTCGACACAGCGTAAACATTGATGGCAACCCCGGCCTAGGCATCCCACCCAACACCGTCATCGAGGGTATCGACTACGAACCGACGACGATCGTCGCCGAAGCTCATACCGGGTAGAACTCGGAACCCGAACCTTGCTGCGGATCGCCCACTGATCGAATCGGCCGCTCGATTCCATCGACGCTCAGGATTGGCGAGAACCGTTTGCGGGTCACGTACAAATGAAGCAGTAGCGAGGAAAGACTAGAGAGGTGGTTTCCGGTTATGTCGCGAAGTGTTCGACGATCTGCATGGACGTCTTCGCCATTAGCGATCAGGAGGGTGCGCGTGGGACGGGACCTGCAGCTGGCTCGTTTCTCAGTAATGTCGGTCGCGACAGTGCTTTGGCTGGGGGCATGTGCCCTGACCAACCAAACTATTGCTACTGGGGACACGCTTGCGACCGAGACGAATACCGTTACCATCGATGAGCCTCCGACCGGTTCGGGAGAAGAGCAGCCAGTCGCTACCGGCGGCGTGGCGACGACGAGCGTGCCCGTACAGGGCGAAGTGAATGAGGTCTTTGTGCCGTTTCCGGAGTCGGCGGACGACACAGAGTGGGACCAGGTTGTGCTGCTCGGCTATGGCGACGAGCCGGGCGGGCTCGGTGCTGGGCCAGGCCACGGTCCGGAGTTGCCCGCTCGCGGCATGGACGGATCGTGGTGGGTGCCGGACACTGATCGGTTTCGAATCGTCCATTTCGACTCGGATGGCCGGTTCCTCGAGGATTTCGAGACTGCTGTTACGTCGTCGGTCTTTGGCCTTCAAGTGACCGAAGGCGGGGTCGTGATGGCCTCAACCTCTCGACCGTCGTTGCTACGCATCGATGACGGCCAAGTCGGGTACCAAGACACCGCGCCGACGACGTTGGAACTAATCACGACGGCAGGGGAGGTTGCCTATGCGACACCGATGTTGGGGAACTCCCGGTACTCGGTAACGCCAACCGGGACTGGTTTGGCGGTGGCCAGAGTCGATGCGTTCACATCGTGGTCTGGTCAGGCCTATTCAGTCGAGATGGTCGCCCGTAACACGGCCGAGGTGTGGGTTGCCGACTCGGGCAGCCAAGGAAAGCCCCTCACGATTCGCTTGGTCCTCGAACCAAACGATGGCGGGTCAGCGTTTGGCATCGTGGAGTATGAGACGGATTTACTCGGGAACATTCATCTTCTGTTCTATGGCCTGTCCAGTAAGGCTGAAAAGACCCAACTTTCCGTGTATGTCAGAATCTCACCGGCCGGCGAGGTCCTGAGCGCTCCGACGCCAAACCCACTCGGCGAGTTCGATTCGGGGTCGGTAGGGCATCTGACGATCGACCCTCGCACAGGAGTGGCAACCCTTGCGACCGTGACCACAGATGGGATCCGGATTTACCAAGTTGACTGTGCCACTGCTTGCGACCCACCCTGACGATCAGCGCCGCCGGTATCACACACATCCCGATGCCCGGAGTGGACCAAGAGAGTTCCCGGCACGGGATACCGAGGGGAGGCCGGCGCAATGCCATCAGGCTGATCCCGAAAAGCATGCCACAAGGTGGTCAGAAGGGCGCTGCCAGGACAGCGCACATATCACTCACCACCCGGATGGTTATAGGCAACCACCAGCGTCCGGGATCCAGGTATCCCAGACACATCAATAACTCACTCCCGGTACCAGATCAATTGCCGTGGCAGCGCTTGTACTTGTAACCCGAACCGCATGGGCAGGGATCATTCCGACCGACACTCGACCTGCTCGGTAGCTCAAGCGGTCTAGTTCTAGCCCGCAGGAGGCGCTCCGATGCTCTCAGCGACTGCTCTCGTTCGTCCAGACGGCGTTCCCGAATCTCGAGAGCGTCAGACCTGGCAACCAGCCGCCGCTGCAGCTCCGAAGCGAACACCACTCCAGGACGCTCGTTCTCACTGACAAGGGCGCCGAGTTCTTGGGAGACTAGACCGGCGATACCTGCTCCCATCGTGATTCCAATCGCTTGGCAGTAACGCCGCCACGTCGACCACACCGCCTCTGGCAGTGGGACCTTCACCAACTGCACGC
>CBDTUI010000064.1:0-16164 GCA_965363765.1 uncultured Acidimicrobiia bacterium | reverse complement strand
GGCGGTCTGGCCGCCCGACGTCGACTATTCTCGGACCTAGCATGCGGCGTATTCGAGCGGTGCACAATCCGATTTACGACTGTGTCGGTAGGTGTTGCGAGCGACGCGGAATTGGCGCGACGTAATGGAGCTCGACGACCTCCTCAGTGCGCTCGCGAACGTCCAAAGGGACCTCCAGAGCCTGCCTCATGATGCGTGGGCCGAACGGTATCGGCTTCAGACCGAACAGGACCGACTCCGGACAGCGGCCAAAGCGCTACGGGGTAGTCACGACCCAGACGAGGGTTTGTCGGATGAAGCGCTGGTCGCTGAGGCTGCATCACTTAGGAAACGTATGGAGTCGATGGTCGAGCGGACCGGCGGTTTGGTAACGAGCAAGGGTGGCGGCAGTGCATCTCCCTCCTCGGGGGCGATGGCCGAACTGGAGTACAAGGGCAAGCAACAGCTGAAGAACGAAGTCGAACGGTTGGCGGTCCGCCTCAATCAGATCGACCAGGCGCTGAAGCGGCGCCAAACGCTCTGAGGCGCGACCCCGCGCATAGATCTGTTCAGGCTATCCCAATGCGACCGGCATCTCCTGGGCAGCACATTACGCTCGACGCGTCGGTCATCTCTGGGATGGTCTCGACGAGGCTGCGGCCGATACGCCTCGATGACCTCATCTCTGGCCTTCGACCGGTTGGTTCTGGCGCCACGAAAAGCACGGCCGGTGCCACCCCCCTCCCGAATACCAGAAAACCCCGCTCTGGGAGCGGGGTTTTCTGCGGTGGGCCTACCTGGATTTGAACCAGGGACCTCTTCCTTATCAGGGAAGCGCTCTAACCAAGCTGAGCTATAGGCCCGCGGACCGGAATTGTATCAGGCGGACTCGCGCGTAAATTCACTGTCGAATTCACGAACAGAATCCGCCAACCGGATCATTCGTTTGTCAGTCGGAGCGGGGTAAGCACGACCGACCGTGGAGCTGAGGGGATTTGAACCCCTGACCCCCTGGTTGCAAACCAGGTGCTCTGCCAAGCTGAGCTACAGCCCCAGGGTCCGGTAGTTTACGCGCAAACACGCAACGACACGAACCGGATATCGGACCTCGTGTACGCTGCTCGAGACGACCTGGAGAATCCTCTGCCGACAGCCGTGATTGTTGACGCGGTGCGGACCCCAATTGGCCGGCGCGAAGGGCAATTGAGGGATCTGCACGCGGTGGATCTCGCCGCCCTGCCGCTGGCAGCGCTCATGAACCGCTCGACGATCGACCATTCGTTAGTTGAGGACGTGATTATGGGATGCGTGACCCAGACCGGGGAACAAGGCTTCAATATTGCCCGTAACGCTGCCCTGGCCGCCGGGTTTCCGGTCAGCGTGGCCGGGGTCACGATCGACCGGCAGGGCACTTCGTCACAGCAGGCCGTTCACTTTGGCGCCCAGGCGGTCATGTCCGGCGGGTATGACTGCGTCATCGCCGCCGGTGTCGAAGCGATGTCTAGGATCCCCCTCGGTGTTACCGCCTACCAGGGACCCGGACAGCCTTTTGGTCCCGCGATGCAGGATCGATTCAAACTGGTTCCTACCGGCGTGATTGCCGAAACCCTCGCCAGGGAGCACAGCCTCACGAGGGAGGACCTCGACGCTATTGCGGCGGACTCCCACCGGCGGGCTGGTAAGGCGACGACACAGGGTCGCTTCTCCGGCGAGATAGTGCCCGTGGAGGTCGGTCTCGCCCGACCGTTCTCCGTCGACGAGGGCATCCGTAGCGAAGAGGATTTGGCGCTCCTCGCCGACCTGGAGCCTGCCTTCGAAGAAGGAGGGATGGTTACATCGGGAAACTCCGCGCCGATCGCAGATGGGGCGGCTGCTGTGCTCATCATGAGCGCTGATCGTGCCGAAACGCTTGGCCTGCAACCATTGGCCGCCGTGCGGGCGTTTTCTGCCGCGGCCGTAGACCCGCTCCAGCTCACGGCCCCAGTCACCGCTACTGAGATCGTATTGGGTAAAGCCGGATTGTCGTTCGACGACATAGACCTCTTCGAGGTTCATGAGGCATTCGCCAGTGTGGTTGCCGTCTGGCTAGCGGAGACAGCGGCTGATGGACTCTGGGAGCGTACGAACGTGAACGGGGGAGCCATCGCCCTCGGTGATCCTCAGGGTGCCTCTGGTGCCCGCCTGCTCACAACGCTCGTACACGAACTCGTTCGGTCCCAAAAGCGGTATGGACTACAGGTCATGTCCGGAAGCGGTGGCCTGGCCACCGGACTCATCATCGAGCGGCTCTGACAAGGCGGTACTGCTCCTACACTGCCCGCCATGTTCTGGCAGGTAGTTGTAGCGGTTGTGGTGGGATGGTTGCTGTGGAAGACCATGACGTCGATCATCCGCATGCTCGCTGACGCACCTGACGAACCGAACCCGGAGGACGTTTCAGACGCCGAGGTTCACTTTCGGTGTGCTGGCTGTGGAACCGAGGTGATCATGACGGTGAAGTCCAACACCGAGGATGCCTACCCGCGCCATTGCCGGGAGCCAATGAATCCGGTCTGGCGGGCTACGTAGTCTGGTGCCTGGTCAGGCCAACCCGGATGACTGAGTTCAGTGCCAGTTGACGGTCATGATGAAACCGACCGCGATGCCGAGCAATCCAAGCCGCAATGACCACGGGTTGAGACTGAAGATGTAGTAGGCGAGAACGGCGAGAACGCCAACCACCATCAGACCGGTCATGGTGTACACGTACCACTTGGGAGATTCGACCTCGACCTCTTTGGCGCGAGGGATCTGGTGTACGGCGGCTTTTTTTCGACCTTTAGATTTCGGCATGAGCCGGAAGGATAGTCGCTACACCGCCTCCCACCACCAACGACTGTGCATCCAGGTGTCCTATAGCGCCGTGGATGCACAGTCGTTCGGAAATACGGCGAGTAATCGGGGGTAGTCTGTTCCTTCATGCGGTGCCTTGTTGTTGATAACTACGACTCCTTCACGTACAACCTCGTTCAATACCTCGGTGAACTCGGAGCGGACCCGGTTGTAATTCGTTCAGACGAGATGACCCCCGACGAAGCGCGCCAATTCAACGCCGACCGGCTGGTTATTTCTCCTGGGCCAGGCCGACCTGAACAGGCTGGATATTCGATCGATTTCGTAAAGACGCTCGGCCAAGAGATGCCGACCCTGGGTGTATGTCTCGGCCATCAGGCGATCGTCGTCGCTTTTGGCGGAAAGGTGGACCTGGCGCCGGAGCCCAAACATGGAAAGACGTCGCAGATCCGTCACGATGGCCAGACCATATTCTCGGGACTCTCCCAGCCGTTCGTCGCCACCCGGTATCACTCCCTGGCTGTTTGCGATTTACCGCCGGTGCTCACCGCCACCGCCTGGAGCGTCGAAGATGAGGTCGTCCAAGGAATACATCACGCCGAATTGCCCATCTACGGGGTGCAGTTCCACCCTGAGTCCATCCTGACGGTCGAAGGCAAGGCACTCCTCAAGAACTTTCTCGACGCTTAGCCAGCCACTCCGGCAGTGTGGCCGATCGAGTAACCCTCGCCTGAGGACACGATGACGCCTTCCCGAATCAATGCTTCTAGCGCGGCGGTAACCCGCTCCTCGTCGTGGCCAACGGCGGCGGCAACAACCTGAGCCGTGCGCTGCTGGCCGTCCAGCATCACTCGCACGATCGCCCCACGAGTCTGGCGAACCGAACCGTCAAAACGAGCCTGGCGGGGAGGGGGAACATAGACCGAGGGGTCGATACAGCTCTCGACGACAGGACAGTCATCACAGTTCGGGGTTGGGCGGCAGAGCTGCGCTCCGAGATCCATAAGCGCCGAGTTCCAGCGACCCGCCTGTCCGGCGGGGAGCATTTCGGAGGCGGTTGTCGCCAGTTCTCGACCGGCGAGCGGTCGTCCCACCCAGCGCGAAAGCACCCGCTTCAAATTGGTGTCGACGGCCGGCACCTGCTCTTCGAAAGCAAAGCACGCCACTGCTGCAGCGGTGTAAGGACCAATGCCGGGGAGTTCGGCCAGGTTTGCAGCCGACGTCGGCCAGCCCGACCTGGCGACTTCCCGAGCCGTCGCCTGCAGGTTGAGGGCACGTCGGTTGTAGCCAAGGCCAGACCAGGCGGTCAGTACGTCGGCGGTCGAGGCGTCGGCCATTGCCTGCGGGTTCGGAAACCGGGTCAGAAAGTCCTCGTAACGGCTAGCCACTCGATCAATCTGGGTTTGCTGGCTCATGACCTCAGAAACGAGGATCGCCCACGGATCGGTGGTCTGTCTCCAGGGAAAGTCGCGCCCGTACCGCTCGTACCAGGCGAACAGCAGATCCAGCACGACTTAAGGGGCCACCGTGGTGGTTGTAGTCGACGTAGTAGTAGTGCTGGTGGTTGTAGTAGTGCTCGAGGTGGTCGTCGTTGCTGGAGCCACTGCCAGAATGACGGTGATCTTGGTGCCTTTCGGGAACAGGCTGCCAGCGTCGGGAGTCTGTTCGACGATCCTCCCGGCCAAGTCGGCGTTTTCGCGTGTCTCGGTGCTTACCACCAGTTCAAAACCGAGGTCGGATGCCAACTGACGGGCGTCTTCGACGGAGCGGCCGATCAATGATGGAATTGCCTTGGTCTCTGGTCCGATCGAAACGATCAGAAGGATGGTGCTGTCTGCCTTGATTTCGCCAGGAGCGGGAATACTTGAAACGATCAGGCCTGCCTCGAGGTCGTCATCGAACGCGTCTTCAGATTCGACAACGAATCCAAGGCCTCCGAGCTCCAGCTTCACTTGTCGGAACGACCGTCCGCTGAGATCGGGCAAAACGAACAGTTCGGGACCGCCGGACACGACCAGGTCGACGGTGGAACCGACCGGAACTGGCTCACCAGCCACTGGATTTTGCGAGATGACCTGATCGAGTGGGATGTCGGGGTCGAGCTGGTTGGTGATGAAGCCAACTTCGAGGCCGCGGTCTTTCAGGCGACGTTCGGCTTCCTCAAGGCTGATTCCCGTGAGGATCGGGACCTGGGCCTGTTCCTGACCGTTGGAGATGACGATTTTGACAAAGCTTTTGGCCTCGACGTCGGTGTCGGCCGGCGGATCGGACTCGATGACCGTGCCCGCGACAACTTCGGGGTCGGAGCGGCGTTCGACGTTCCAGTTGAGATCGGCACCTTGGAGAAGCTGGATGGCGGTCGCTTCAGTCAGGCCTACCAACGCCGGTACCTTCACCGCGGTCGTATCCCCAGAAGATCCGCCTCCAATGACCTGGAACAAAACGAACATGAGGCCGACCAGACTCAATAACAGGATGATCGATGTTGCAATGAAGGGACGGTTGTTAGGCGGGTTGGAAGCGCTCGCCACTTGGCGGTAGGTCTCATCGGGTGGCACTGTCGGCGCTGGCATTTCCATGAGCACTTGCGTGTGGGCGGTCGCCGATACGGCCTGGGCGGAGTTTGGTTTGGCGCCCTGGATGTAGAGCAGCAGGTCCTCGCGCATTTCCAACGCGTTTTGATATCGGGAATCAGGCGACTTGTCCATCGCCTTGATGACAATGGTTTCGAGGTCGGGTGGCAGGTGGGGATTGCCGACCGAGGGAAGCTGGGCCGGTTCGGAAACGTGTTGATAGGCAACTGAGACTGGAGAGTCGCCCGTAAACGGGGGAACCCCGGTGAGCATCTCGTACAACACAACACCGAGCGAATAGAGGTCTGACCGTTCGTCCAACTGCTGACCCTGGGCCTGTTCGGGTGAGAAGTAGGTCGCGGTGCCGATGACGGCCCCGGTTCGGGTCAGTTCCTGCGAATCGTTCCATGCCAGAGCGATGCCAAAGTCAGTCACCTTGGCCGTGCCGTCGGCGGTCAACAATATGTTGGCTGGTTTCAGGTCTCGGTGCACGAGGCCGGCGCGGTGGGCCACCGCCAGCGCCGCCGAGACTTCTGCGGCGATTTCCGCAGCCCGACGGGGCATGAGCCCGGTTTCGTCGTGGATGACGTCGCGCAGGGTCTTGCCTTCAACAAGTTCCATAACGATGAAATAGAGCGACCCCTCCTCGCCCCAGTCGAAAATCGACACGATGTTGGGATGCGAAAGGTTGGCAGCTGACTGGGCTTCGCGCCGGAAACGGGCGATGAAGTTGTCGTCGGTGGCGAATTGAGCGTGGAGAATCTTTACGGCAACTCGACGTCCCAGCAGGGTGTCGGTGGCCTCCCACACATCAGCCATGCCGCCCCGGGCGAGGTGACGAATCAACTGGTATCGGTTTGCGAGGTGGTCGCCCGGTTGCATCCGGTGGATTGTAGGGCCGCTCACGGCTTCAGCCATCGTTCGAGGACTTTTTGGGCGATGGGAGCGGCGGTGCGTCCACCTGAGGCCTCGTCGCCGGCTACGCCTCCAAATTCGACCACCACGGCGATGGCGATGGTTGGCTGGTCGGCGGGGGCGAACCCGACAAACCATGCGTGTGGTGCCTGATCCGGGACTTCGGCTGTTCCGGTTTTGCCGGCAACCCGAACACCGTCGACGCGCGCCCCGGTACCGGTTCCCGAGTTCACCACATCGACCATCAACTGGTTAATAGTGTCCGCCGTAGCTTCCGTCGACGCTCGAAGCCAGGGTTCTGGCTGAGTCGAAGAGACGACCTGGCCGTCGCCGTCGAGTATGTCGGCGACGAGAAATGGGCTCATGAGTTGGCCGCGGTTGGCAATTCCGGATGCCATCAGCGCCATGTGTAGCGGCGTGACCCGCACGTCGCGTTGGCCGATCGACGTTTGGGCGAGCGCCGGAAGGTCGTCAGTGAGGTCCACGGGCGAGAAGGTCGACAAACTAACCGGGAAGATAAAAGGAATGTCCTGTCCAAAGCCGAAATTCTCTGCTTGGGCAAGTAGCGCCGGGGCCCCGAGCGTCATCGCGACCTGGGCAAAGGTTGTGTTGCACGAAGAGACGAAGCCTCTCGCAAGCGTCACTTCGGCACCCGATCCGCAGGTGCGACCGTCAGCGTTCGAGATCGTTGCGGTCGAGCCGGGGAGGGCCAGAGCGGTCGGATTGGAAAACGTCGAGTCGATGCTTATCCGACCGGACTCAAGGGCCGCAGTGGTGGTGACGATCTTGAAAATCGAGCCAGGGGGATACAACTGGTTTACGACCCGATCCCGCAGCGGTTCGTCCTCGTTGGCGTCGATCGCATCACCGACTGGCCCGGCGTCGGCCCCCACGAGCACGGTCGGATCGAAGCCCGGTGACGACACATACGCCAGGATGGCTCCAGTGGTCGGGTCGATCGCTACGACCGCTCCAATCTGGTTGCCGAGCGCTTCGGTCGCTACCTGTTGCAAGCCCACGTCGAGGGTCAGGCGGAGGTTTCCCGGGCGCAGGTCGTTTCCGAGTAAGCCAGCGATGACATTGGAAATGGTGAGGTCTTGCTTGCTCCGCAGTTCGGTGGCGTAGGCCTTCTCGAGGCCGCGGTCGCCAAACAGCAGGGACGAGAAGCCCACTGGATGGCCGAGTAGGTTTCCGAACGGATAGCTTCGGACGAACGTGTTTGCTTGCCGATCAGAAGACACAAGGACTGTGCCATTGCGATCGACGATGACACCACGCTCGCGTTCAGATCGGGCCAACTGCACTCGGGCGTTGCGGTAGTCGCTCCGATATCGGTCGGCGGCGACTGCCTGGATGTACACAACGTTGACCAGCAACAAACTGAAGCCGACCAGGAGTGCTAGCGCCAGACGACGAATCGGGCTGTTCATACCCGTTCCTCATGTGAGACGCGGATTAGCAGAGCGATAAGGATGAAGTTGGACACGAGGGACGAACCGCCGTATGACATGAACGGCAACGTGATGCCGGTAAGTGGAAAAAGACGGACGATGCCGCCGATAATTAGCAGCGATTGCAGGCCAAACGTGAAAGTCAGGCCAGCGGCCAGAAGCTTTCGAAACAGGTCTCGGCTGCGAAGCGCGATCCCCATGCCGACGCTGATGATGAGGGCATACATCGCCAAAATGAGTACCGAGCCAACCAGCCCCAACTCTTCGCCAACTGCCGCGAATATGAAGTCAGTCGGTGCAAACGCGATCAACGAGGGACGCCCCAAGCCGAGCCCAGTTCCGGACAGGCTCCCTGACGCCATCGCAAAAATGCCATTCGAAATCTGATAGCCGGTGGTCTCGTAATGATCGAAGGGGACCAGCCAGGCTTCGAGCCGAGTTTGTACGTGAGAGAAGGCGCTCCAAGCGGCTACCGCTCCCACCGAGAAGAGGCCTGCACCGACCACCAGATAGGTGTTGCGCCCGGTAGCGGCATACATCATGGCGATGAAGGCCGAGAAGAGCAGAAGCGAAGCGCCGAGGTCACGCTGATAGATCATCACCCCAAAACTGGCGAACCAGGCAATAAAGATGGGAATCATCTGACGGGGTTCGGGAAGCTGAAACGGACCAACCTTCCAGGTGCGCATGGACAGCGCTGCCTGTCGCTCCGACAGGAACGAAGCCAGGAAGGCGACGATGAGGAGCTTGACGATCTCACCGGGCTGGAACCTCATTTCGATGAAACCCAGATCAAGCGAGACCCAAAGTCGTGATCCGTTCACGGCGAGCCCCCGGATGGGAAGTGGCCATTCCTGGGGGAGCAGTGGCAGGACGAGAAGCACCATGGCAGACAAGAGCATGATGTAGCGGTACCGGCGCAGAATCTGAGTACCCACCGACGACAACGCCCAGAGTGTCAGCACGCCTAACCCTGATCCGATCAGGATCCACCACTTCTGCAGAGACGCCATCTCCGGATTGAGGCGATAGATCTCTGACAATCCAACCGCGGCCAGAAGAGCCGCGAGCGGGATCAGATACGGCGTCCCTTTGGGTGTCCATTTGCGAACTGCCGCGTGCAGGGCCCCAAAAGAGGTAGCCATCACAAAGAACGTCAGCGCGACGTCAGATCCGATCGACTGTTGGGCGGCGATGTTCACGAGCGCAACGCCGAAGGCCGCCAGCATGGCAGCCGCCAGTATGAGGGCTCCTTCCGCGTTTCTTGTCACGACCGGTAGTCGACGACCGCCACGGTGATGTTGTCGTGCCCGCCAGCTTGGTTGGCGGCCTCGATCAGCGACCACACGACCTCGTGAAGTGATTCGGCGATTGACAGGGAAAGGATGGTGTTGTTATCGAGCATGTTGGTCAATCCGTCTGAACAGAGAATCAAACGGTCGCCGTCTTCCAATCGTTCCTCAAGTTCGTCGGGCACCATTTCGTAGGTGAGGCCGGCAGCTCTGGTCAGCACACTTCGTTGGGGGTGATGTAAGGCTTGTTCGGCGGTGATCTTGCCGGACTCCAGCAGTTCGGCGATGAGCGTGTGATCCCTGGTCAGTTGATAGAGCTGTCCTTGCCGCACCAGGTAGATGCGTGAATCGCCGACGTGCCCGATGACGGTTCTTCCATCCGGATGTACCTCGGCCAGGCTGATCGTCGTGCCCATACCTCGCAGCGAATCGTCCTTTTCGCTCGCAGACACCACCGCATCGTTTCCGGCGAGGACCCGGCGCCCCGGAGATCCGTCGGTGCCCACGGCGGCTTCAAGCCCGAGACGGCTAGCGATTTCGCCACCGACATGGCCGCCCATACCGTCGGCGACTCCAATGACGAGCACACCAGTGGTGGTTCCGTCCTCGGTCGGAAACACATTGTCTTCGTTGTGATCCCGGATACGCCCCTGGTGCGTTCCAGTAGCCCACGCCAGCGTCATCGGACCTCCATGACGGTTTTTCCTACCTGGACGGCGTCGCCTTTGCTGAGCCCAACCGGACTCGCGATCCGACGCCCATTGACGTAAGTGCCGTTGGTGGATCCTAGGTCCTGGAGGACCAGCCCACCGTCGATTGATGAGAACCGGAGATGAAACTCGGATGCGTACGAATCGTCAAGGAACACGTCGGCCTGTTCGGATCTACCGACCACGACCACATCTTCGACGGTGAAGTCGAGGCCGGATTGGTTCTCCGATCGTACGAAGACGATTTCGGAACCGGGCTTGGATCGGCTTCGCCGTTCGAACCCACCGAGGTGGGATCCGATAGCCCTGGCGATCTGCCACACGAACAGAAACAGCAGGGCGATGAATATCAACTTGAGTAGGGCGAGAATGAACTCGGTCATGCAAGCAAGCGGAGCGTGTAGGCACTCGGCCCGAAAGAGACCACCGATCCGTCGGCAACGAGCGTGGTAGTCGAAATCGGGGACCCATTGACGCTGGTTCCGTTCGAGGAATTGAGGTCTTCGACCCAGGTACCGTTGCCGTCGCGCCAGAAGCGGGCATGGTTGCGCGAAACAGAACTGAGGTTGATGCGCACATCAGCGCGGTCGGCCCGGCCGATCAGCAGACGGTTGTGGCGCAGTTCGTGGGCACCGTCGCTGCCGGTGAGCCGTCCCCACGGTTCAATCGACCCTTCGACGGTCGAGGCAGTGCAGACGATGCCTGACGTCAAGCTCGGATCTTCGATGATGGTGACACGAACTGGTCCGGCGAGGCGCCATCCCCGCTCCACGGCGTTGTCCTGGGCCGCCCTGGCGAGCTCCTGCACGTACTGGCCAGGCAGGTCGTCGGTAAGCAGTGCGGGAGGAATCCGGATCTCATATTCGTTGGGCGCTTCCGGGCCAGCCGGCCCTTCCTTGACAGCGAGGTCGGCTTCTCGAATCATTCGCGAAGCGAGCTCGACCGGATGGAGGGGACCCTTAAACATTTTCCCCGCCAGGCCTTCCATGGCGTTTTCGAGTCGTTTCTCAATATGGCGTACGAGGTTCACGTCTATGAGTGTATCCGCTAACAATCGGCTAACCAGCCGTCTACGTGCCGTGGTATCTTGTAACTCCACTCGGGCGAGTGGCGGAATTGGCAGACGCGCAGGCTTCAGGTGCCTGTGAGCTTAGGCTCGTGGGGGTTCAAGTCCCCCTTCGCCCACCGACAGCACCCGCCTCCGGCGGGTTCGTCAGTGGGCGTTCGCCGCAGTTCTTTGCCCAGCGGGCGGAGCGTTCAAGCGTCACGCAGGGCCCGAACCGTTCTCCTGGCTCTCAGAGTGGTCTCTCCCGCGGGCCGTGCCAAGCTTGGTTTTGAGTGCTGCTGTTTCCTGAGATGTTCCGTCTTCGCGCCAGGACCTAGGCGGGCCGGACCAAGAGGAGAAGAAGCAGGAAATTCTCGTCGGCGTAGTCCCAGTACAGGGTGATGTCTGCATCGATAGCCCGAATCTCGAGAATCCAGGCTCCGCCCGTTTCGCTGGCTACCCGACCTTGTCGCGCCCAACCAGCTTGGTGCTCTTCGCGCAGTCGTCTGATCGCCTCGTCGACAAGTCCGGCGGTTGCATTATCCAGCTTCTCGTAGGCTTCGACAAACTCCTTAGTTACCTTGAAGTCCATACAATCACGGTACCACTAATGCCCCATTTGAGGAATAGCCCTCCTTGCCAAAACGGGGCAATGGGGGTAGGATTGCACACGGAAGGACCAACATGACCACAAATGAACCCATGCCGCGACGCGTTGTGGTGGACGTTGACAGCCGAGGGCGCGTTTCGCTGGCACGTTTCGGAATCAAAGACACGCAGCTTGTAGTTGAGGAGCTCGAAGACGGTGGCGTCGTGATGCATCGGGCTGTCGTGATGACTCCCGCTGAGGCACGTCACTACAGCAATCCGGAAGCCGTAGCTCAGCTCGAACGGGCGACGACCTCAGCTCGGGATGGAGACGTCAGAGCCCTTCAGCTCCGGAGCGGGGCACCTACGCGCGGATAGGTCGGATCCTACGAATAACGGAACGGCGCATCACCTAGGAGGCTATTAATCCTGTGGTAATCGGGTGGCGACGCGGAGGCGGTTGCCGTCGGGGTCGGTCAGCTTGAGTTCGCGACCCCAGGGCTGTTCGTAGATCGGCTCGCCAAACTCTGCAGATACCGCGTCGACGTCGTCGACCCAGAAGTACACCAGGGTGCCGGGTCGGGCATCGCCCTTGTGTTCAGACAGATGCAACTTGATGGTGTCTCTCTCCAGGAACATGTAGAGAGGAAGGCTGTCAGCAAATCTATGCCGGCCCTCGACTTCGAACCCGAGTCGGGCGTACCAGATTGCGCTCGCCTCGGCGTCGGCGACATAGAAGATCGGGATGAGTTCTTCGGCCATGTTGCTAACCATACTGGAGTGGCCGATCCGGCCTCGGTGTCGCTCTGAGTGGTCTAGTGTTCTGATCCCCCTTGTAGGACAGCATGTTTCCCGAACCGCGTCGCCGACGTCGCCGTAGCAAGCTGGTGCTCCCGCTGATAATTTCGGCGGTTGTTGCTCTGGCCCTACTTCTAGGTTCGATCGGAACGGGAACCCTCGCCGCCCGGGATTTCTACGACATCGCCACCGAAATAACGCTCGACCTGCGGTCTGATGCCGACAGCTTCTTCGAACTGGCCACCGGGCCACTACTCATGGAGCGCGATGAATATGTCGGGGCGATCGAGCAGGTCGAATCAGCGCTCGCCGACTCACTGGAAGCTCTACCCGCCGCCGAGGATCTCCCTGGGGAGCTGCGCGGTACCCGTCGGCTGGCCGTCGCCACCTTTGAGCAGTGGCAAACAGGTGTGGCGTTGTTCAAAGACGCAAGCCTCAACGTGGTGGACCTGCCAACTACCGGGCTGGGGGAGGCCGAATTGGCGGCAGCGGTAGCTTCCCTGCGACTCGCGGACGAGTTGTATGTCGTCCTGCGCAGCGAGCTGGAAGCCCTCCGAGTGGACCTCGAGATACCGGAGATGGCCCTTCCTGACCTTCGGTTTGTGCCGGTCGATTCGGTGACGGCCGGCTATGTGATGGGTCTGAGCGAGCGATTGACGGCATCTGATGTCCTCGCCGGTTTGCGGGCGCTCGAAATTATCAACGTGATTACCGACCCGGCGCCGTTGGGTGGCAGCGAAGACTTCGATGCCGAGCGGCTTCCATTTACCGACACGGTCACGATTCAGGTGGTCGTCTTCAACGGGGGCAACCTTCCCGAAGCCGATGTGACCGTCTCGCTAACGATGCAGGAGGTCAACTCGGGTGAAGTGATCCAACAGTCCCAGACGATTGCAATGCTCGAAGCCAACGCTCAGGGAGCGGTCAGCTTCGTCGACTTGCCGGTCGAAGCTGGTCAGCGCTACCTCATAGCCGCACGGGCAGTGACCGAAGCCATCGACCTGGAGGCACCCGGAGCCGAGACCCTGGAAATCTTCATCAGCCAGGACGCCCAAATCCCCGATCAGTCCACGACCACGGCACCCTAGGATCAGGGTCTCATGATTGACGTAAGCATTCTCCGAGAAGAACCTGACGAACTCCGGGCGAATCTGGCTCGACGTAGCACCGAAATCGACGTCGATCGACTTGTCGAACTCGATGAGTCGGTACGGCGGGTCCGGCGCGACGCCGAGACCACCCGCGCCGAGCAACGCGTCCTCGGCAAGGAGATAGCCAACAGCTCGGACGAGGACCGTCCGGCTGCCCTCGAAAAGGCCAGCCTCCTGGCCGACGATTACAAGCGACTGTTAGCCGAGGCAGAGGATCTCCAGGCAGAATTCGACGCCATCTGGGTCACCGTCCCCAACCTTGCGCACCCGTCGGTCCCCACGGGGGAGACCGACGCGGACAATGTGGAAATCAAGCAGTGGGGCACTCCACGCTCCTTCGACTTCGAAGTAAGGGACCATCAAGATATCGGCGAATCCCTGGGGATCATTGATGTTGCCGCGGGTGCCAGGGTGTCTGGTTCGAGGTTTGCTTATCTCAAAGGGCAAGCCGTGATGTTGGAGCTCGGTCTGGTTCGCTGGGCCCTCGAGTTGCTGTCCGGAGAGGGTTTCACTCCGGTCATTCCACCGGTGCTAGTGAGAGAGGAAGCCCTGTTTGGCACCGGATTCTTTCCGGCAGACAGGGAACAGGTCTACTCGGTAGGTCAAGACGATCTATATCTAGTGGGGACCGCCGAAGTGCCGCTGGCTGCGTTGCACGCCGACGAAATCTTTACCGAAGATCTCCCGATCCGGTACGCCGGGTTTTCGACGTGTTTCCGCCGCGAAGCAGGGACCTACGGTAAAGACACCCGAGGCATCTTCCGAGTCCACCAGTTCGACAAGGTCGAGATGTTTTCGTTCTGTCACCCCGATCGATCCTGGGAAGAACACGAGTTCCTGTTCTCGATGGAAGAGCGCATCGTTCAGGCGCTGGAACTGCCGTACCGGGTCATGAACGTAGCCGCCGGCGACCTTGGTTCGAGTGCAGCCAAGAAGTATGACATCGAGGCTTGGATTCCTTCCCAAAATGCCTACCGGGAGATCACGTCGTGCTCCAACACGACCGACTACCAAGCGCGGCGACTCAAGATCCGTACCAAAGAGGAAGCCGGCAACCGAATCATTCACACGTTGAACGGGACGGCGGTGGCGGTTGGCAGAACCATCCTGGCCATCATCGAGAACCACCAGCAACAAGACGGAACCGTGCTGCTGCCGGAGGCCATTCGCGCTCACGTCGGGTTCGACGTGCTGGGCGCCTAGACGGGTGACGCTTCCCAGAAACTCGGACGGCGTTTTCACCGAGATCGCCGGTACCTACGATTTCGTCAACAAGGTCTTGTCGTTTGGACAAGAACAGAACTGGCGGCGACGCGCGATTAGCAAGCTTCCCACGGGTCGGCTACTCGACCTCGGGGCCGGAACGGGAGCCGCGCTTCGCATTCTCGGCGAGTTCGAAGTCGTCGGACTCGATCCGGAAGCTGAGATGCTGAGAATCAACCCGGTGGACCAGAGAGTCGTCGGGTACGGGGAGTCGCTCCCGTTCCCCGATGGATCATTCGACGCAGTCTTTTCGGCGTACGTCTTTCGGAACCTCACTTCGGTAGAAGACACCCTGAACGAGATCCACCGGGTGCTCAGGCCGGGAGGTAAGGCGGCAGTCGTCGATCTTGGGCGGCCGAAGAATCGGTGGTTGGCGGCGATCCACCGGTTGGGATCGGCGCTGCTGCTTCCCATAATTGGGACGCTGGTTGGTAGCCGCGAGTCGTACAGCTACCTGCACCGATCCCTCGACAAGCTAGCTCCACCCGAAGAGTTGTACGCCGACGGACCGCTGCGGGTCGAGAGCCTTTGGCGAATGGGTGCTTTTGGATTTGTGTACGGCGTGATCCTCACCAAGTGAGGCGTTAACCAGTGAGGGCACCGCAAGCGGCGCCCTCAGAATCTGAAGAGTATGTGGACTACTTCTTCGTCGCCTTTTTGGCTGCGGACGTGCGGCCGGCGTTCTTCTTGGCCGAAGCATCGTGCTGGACGACGAAATTGGCGCCGCGGTAGGCCCGTCCCGGCTTGTGATTCGGAGTGCCGGGATGCTCTTGGCGCTGACGCGTAGCTTTCTGCATGATGTTGCGTGTCCTTCTTGCTGATCGGAACGGATGTTGGTGACCTGGGCGAGCGTAACTTGACGATCGTTCAGTCGAAGATAATCTACGCCGCAACTGAACGACCGTCAAGTGGTATTTTGTAGATGTGAACAGACGCCATCAACTCCTCGACGCTGCCCTGCGACTCTTTGCCGAGAAAGGCTTTGACGGTGCCTCGGTGGCCGATCTGGTCGGCGAAGTCGGGATGAGCAAAGCGGCCTTCGGGTATCACCTGGAATCCAAAGACGAGTTACTCATTGAACTTGTCTCCCCGCTGCTGGCTGACCTCGAACGCACCGTCAACGCCTACCCACGTCACCCCCGATTCCCCGACGAGCTGGAGCTCATGCTGTCGGACTACGTGGATGTACTGCTGGCCCACCGCAACGTGGTTGTGTGGGTCGATGGTGATAAGGCGGTTACCTCCCACCCGGTCATCGGCAAGCGTCTGCGATCAAACCATCAGGCAATGCGTCGGGCCATCCGGGGCGACAACCGATCATCAGTGAGCAGGATGCTGGCCGTCGCAGCTCTCGGCATGGTTTGGCGGCCGATTCGCAATCTTGTCGAGGTCGAGGTCGAGGAAGAGAAAGCTGTCCTTATCAGTGCCGTACTGACGGTTGCCAGGCAGGCCCGGGCGGATGGTTAGTGGTGGGTCGCAGAATTAATCACCGCGTCTCTCCGGTCCTGGACCTCCCTGGCGGTGTCCTCCGCCTTGACGCATCTGCCGATGCGCCTTCGTTGTGCGT
>CBDTUI010000063.1:0-16638 GCA_965363765.1 uncultured Acidimicrobiia bacterium | reverse complement strand
TCGAACTCTTCGAGCTGACCGAAACGTTCAAACCCTCCGAACTCGCCTGTCTCGTCTGACTCTTCTAACTTCCTATCCATTCACCCAACATACGACCCAGGTGTGACAGAAAATGAATCGGCTCCGGGGCCTACAGACCCTGGCTGGGGATCACACCGGACGTGACCATTCTGAGGATCAGATACAGCGCGATCAGGCTGAGACCCGCGATGCCGGAGAACCTCCATATGGACTTCTGGGCCTTGATCGCCTCGCTCAAGTAGCCGACCGTCGGTGTCTCTATATATCGGGTGACGTGCCCGGAATACCGAAAGAGCATTGCTGCAAGGACGGCGTAAACCGACCCAAGCGCGAGGAATCGAACCGCGATAGTCGTCGCGACAACCTCCCCGTACGAGTCCGGAAATAGCGAGGCGAGCCCAAAAGTGAAGGAGCGAGACAGAGTGAGTCCAGCTCCGATGGCCAAAAGCACGGCAATTACAAGCACCCAAGGCCGGGTTTGCTTGAGGAGAAGTGCGAACGATTCGTGATCGTGCGAATCAAGGGATCCGGTCTGTGGCTGTCCAACCTCGGTGCGATTGGGGCGACTAGGTGGGTACTGGACGGTCATCGTTCCCCCTTTGGGCAGCCAGGTGTGCTGGTGCGTTGAAGCCTAATCCGCCAAGGGTTCCAGCGATAGAGATGTACTTGATAAACCACTCGCCCAGTGGCAGCTTGGCCTTCCATGTCGGACCGGGGACGATCTCATCGAGACCCTCCGGAACCGGAGCGTCACTCGGCCACGGTTCACAGCCTTCGACGTCATCATCAAAATCGCAGGTTCTAACTCCCTGTTAAGTCACCCAATCTCCGTCCCAGCTGTGACAGAAAATGGGCGGAAGTCGAACGTTAGAAACCCTGCGAGGCGATCACTCCGAAGATCACAATCATCAGAACCAAGTACAGGGCAATCATGGCGAGTGCGGCGATGCCGGAGAACTTCCAGAACGACTTCTGGGCGCTGACTGCCTCGCTCAATGTATCGATTGTCGCCGTCTCGACGTATCGGGTGATTCGGCCTGAGTAGCGAAAGAGCCACACCGCTGGAATGGCGTAGACGGCCCCGAAAACGAAGTACAGGACGGCAATGCCAATCCCGAACCCCTGCGGGAAATCCTGAAATCCGCCCAGCTCGGGCGCCGCAGTGAAAATCACCCCGAAGGCGAGCCCGCCGAGCAGAGTAAGTCCGGCTCCGATTGCCATGAACACCGCAATCACAAGAACCCAGGGGCGGGTTTGTTTGAGGAGTAAGGCGATGATCTGGTGATCCTGCGGCCCCATGGGTTCGGTCTGTGGCAGTCCGGCCTGGTTGGGGTGAGGGAGGCTGGGTGGCTCTTGGTCAGTCATCGTTATCCCGCTCGGGTAGCCCGTTCTGTTGGTTTCGTGAACCCTACTGCCCGAGGTGCCCGCGCCAAACCGGCGTCGACCTCGCCACCCTCACTCAATCCAAGGACACGATGAGTGAGGGAAAGAGAAATGACTCAGCCTTGACAGACCACGCGCAGGATGTCAGCTTGGCGACCCATGTCTGATGTTCGTACCCGTCGTCCGCCGCCGCCGTTGTCGCCCATCATGGTTACCGCACGGGTCGAGCTATCGCCGCGCATGCTCCGCCTGTCGTTCGAGGGTGACGTCATCGGTGATCTTGTCGTACCCGATCCCGCCGCCAGCGTGCGGCTCCTTGTGCCGATGCCCGGGACAACTGAACTCGTAATTCCAACGTGGAATGGCAACGAGTTCCTCCTGCCCGATGGTTCGCGCCCAGCCTTGCGAACGCTGACCCCGCTGCATATCGATGGACGTCATATGGAACTGGAGATCGTACGTCATCCCGGTGGAGCCGTGTCTTCCTGGGCTGAAACGGCTGCTCCGGGTACCGAAGCTGCCCTATCAGGGCCGGGGAGTGGCTATGAGATCGACCGCCAGGCAACCCGGTTCGTGCTTCTAGGAGACGAAACCGCCATCCCCGCCATCCGCGGCATGCTTGAGCGGTTGCCCGAACAAGCGGAAGTCGAAGTCCATATCGAGGCCGTCAGTACGGAAGCTGAACTGGAGTTACCTTCGCATCCCCAATCGACGATCACGTGGCACGTTCGAGCATCAGAAGCGGGTGATTCGCCGCTCGTTGTTTTGGTTGGCGAATGGTCCGATGTCTCTGCCAGCACCCGCGTCTGGGCGGGCGGTGAAGCCTCCACGATGCACGCCATCCGCAAACACCTCCATCAGACCATTGGGGTGCCGCGAGAGCAGACCAGCATTCGCGGGTATTGGAAACCACCCAGGTAGCTCAAGCGACC
Organism: uncultured Acidimicrobiia bacterium; assembly: GCA_965363765.1. Classification (GTDB taxonomy): domain Bacteria; phylum Actinomycetota; class Acidimicrobiia; order Spongiisociales; family JAENVV01; genus JAENVV01. The sequence goes on along the minus strand of CBDTUI010000063.1, from coordinate 14,302 downwards.
TGGGACGCATTTGTTGGGCAACGCCCCGCGGTCCGCACGACAGAGATGGGTCGGCCGCTCTACACTATTCCTAGCTAGCAAGACGTTCCAGTGAGTGGAACCTGCCGCTAGAACTGATGAGGGACGAGGACATGCGTGAAGAAGCCCGGTGTGTGATTGTCGGTGGCGGAGCGATGGGCGTCGGTCTGCTTTACCACCTCGCCCACGAGGGCTGGACCGACACCGTGCTGGTTGAAAAAGACGAGCTTTCCTCTGGCTCCACCTGGCACGCCGCTGGACTCATCCCGCACTTTATCGGTGACTTAAACACGGCCAAGGTTCACGCGTACACCGTCGACCTGTACAAGAAGCTCGAAGCGGAAACCGGCCTCTACCCGGGCTGGCACGGGTGCGGAGCCGTCCGGCTCGCCGTCAACGACGACCAGGCTGACTGGTTCCACAACGTCAAGAACGTCATGGACCTGGTTGGCAACGAAGCGCACCTGATCGGCCATGACGAGATCAAGCGACTCAATCCGCTTGTCGAGGACGTGTCCGACGTCCGCGTTGCGCTGTATACGCCGAACGATGGATGGACCGACCCGAGCGCGGCGGTCAATGCCATGGCCGCCGGAGCGAGGCAACTCGGTGCCGAGATATCACGCAAGAACCGGGTTACAGATATGAACCAACTCCCCGACGGCCGCTGGGAGGTCATCACAGAGAAGGGCCGGATCATCGCCGATCATGTCGTAAACGCGGCCGGATCGTATGGTCCGCAGCTCGGCAAGATGGTCGGGCTTGATGTGCCGATCGTTAACGTCATCCACCAGTATCTCGTCACCGAAGCGGTCCCCGAACTCAGAAGTGTCGACCACGAGCTGCCCGTAACTCGCGACCCACGTTCGTCGACCTACTACCGGCAGGAACACGAGGGCCTGATCATCGGTCCCTACGAGCGCCAGGGGGCCGAGCTCTACGGCGTGGAAGGAATCGATTGGGGTCTCACTTTCCACCTCACCCCGCCCGAACTCGACCGGTTGATGCCGTGGTTAGAGCTGAGCGCCCAGCGGATGCCGGCGTTCGGCGAGGTTGGCATCAAAAAGGTTGTGTCGGGCCCGATTACCCACACTCCCGACTCCGGGTATCTGATGGGTCCGGCCCCCGAGCTGAAGAACTATTGGCTGTGCGTCGGGGCCAGTATCGGTGTGACCCAGGGTCCTGGGGTTGGCAAATACCTGGCCCAGTGGATGGTTCATGGCCAGACCGAAATCAACGTGGCCGCCATGGATCCTCGCCGGTTCGGCCCGTATGCGACCCAGGTATACACGTCCGAGAAAGTCATCGACGAGTACCACGAGATGTATCAAGCTCGCATGCCCGGTGAATATCGACCCGTGGCTCGCAAGGCCAAAGTCACGCCGATCTATGACAAGCTCGACGCTCTCGGTGCACAGTGGCAGGAGGTCTACGGGTGGGAACGGCCGCAGTATTTCGGCGACAAGGAGAGCTACAGCTTCCGCCGGTCGAACTCGTTCGATTTTGTCAAAGCTGAGGTCAAGGGCGTTCGTGAGCGAGTCGGGATCGCCGACTTAACCGCATTCACGAAGCTCGAAGTGACTGGGGAAGATGCCGCCGCGCTTCTCGATCGCTTGAGCGCCAACCGGCTCCCCAGGGTCGGGGGTACCCGCCTGGTCCACATGCTCACCGACCTTGGCGGGATCGAGACCGAAGTAACGATCACCCGGTTCCACGAGAACCGGTTCTATCTCAACTCGGGCATCATGATGGAACAGCACGACGTCGACTGGCTCAGCCAGCACGTCGCAGACACTGAAGATGTAACCGTTTCTGACGTCACGAACCAGACCGGCATCTTGGCGGTGACCGGTCCACGAGCGAGAGACGTTCTGAGCCAACTGACCGACGCCGATCTGACTAACGACAGTTTCCGCTGGCTGACTGCTCAGGAAATCGAAGTGGCTGGGGTGCCGTGTAAAGCACTAAGGGTTTCGTACGTCGGTGAACTGGGATGGGAGCTTCACCATCCGCTCGATCAGATGCCCCGGCTCTACGAAGCGATCATCGCGGCCGGAGAACCACACGGGATCGTCCACTTCGGAGCGAGGGCGATGAACGTCATGCGGATCGAAAAGGCGTACAAAGCTATGGGTTCTGAGCTGACCACCGAGATCACTCCTGTCGAAGCCGACATTCTGCGATTCGTCAATCTCGACAAGGACTTCCAGGGTAAGCAGGCCACTGTTGATCGACAGGGTCAAGAGCTTTCGATGGTATGCGTCTACGCCGAAGTCGACGCCACCGACACTGACGTGGCCGGCAACGAACCCACTCTCGATGGAGACCGAATTATGGGTATCACCACCAGCGGCGCCTATGGCCACACCGTCGACAAAAGCTTGCTGTTCGCCTACGTGGAACCGGCGTTCAGTGCACCTGGGGCAACCTTCGGCGTGCGGCTCATGGGCGAGGTACGAACTGCCACGGTCCTCGCTGAACCAGCCTGGGATCCGGCTAGCGACAGGCTGCGAGTCTGATGGCCCGCCGGGGGCGCGAATCCCGGATGGCCGCCCGAATTAGCGGTGCCGATGTCATAACCGCGCCGGTGCATAAGGGCATGCAGGGCGGGGCGTACAAGCCGATGACCGAGGATCAGATGCAGCGGGTCCTGGACACCGCCATCGACCTGCTGGAGGAAGTTGGGATGGGCGGGCCAGTACCCGAGTTCATCGAGGTCGTCACAGATGCTGGTGGCTGGATGGACGAACACGGCCGATTGCACTTCCCACGCAAGCTCGTCGAACAGATCATCGATTCGGCGACCAAGGAATGGGTATGGCACGGCTTCGACGAATCCCTGAGTGCCGAGATTGGGGGAGACAGAGTCCACTTCTCCACCGCCGGGGCAGCGGTCCTCCGTCTCGATCACGAAACCCAAGAGTTTCTTTTCCCGTCGGCGCTTGATATCTACGACTCCTCGCGACTTGCCGACACCCTCGAACATATCCATATCTACCTGAGAACGATTGTCGCCAGAGACATGATCGAAGCGCGCGACCTTGATCTCATGACGGCGTATGCGGTGATGATGGGAACGGCCAAGCCGAGTGGAACCTCGTTCTTCCGACCCGAACATGTCCACGAAGCGGTGGCGATGTTCGATATGGTCCTGGGAGGGGAGGGTGAGTTTCGTAAGCGCCCGTTTATGACGGCCAATGCCACGTTCGTGGTCCCTCCCATGCAGTATGCCTACGAAACGGCCGAGTGCATGGTCGCCCAGGTCGAAACCGGGTTTCCAATCAACCTCCTATCAGCCGGCCAGGCCGGGGCAACCTCTCCGGCCACACTGGCTGGCTCTCTGGTCCAAGCCCTCGCCGAATGCCTAAGTGCGCTGACCTGCGTCAACCTCATGAACCCTGGTCACCCCTGCCTTATGGGAATGTGGCCGTTCGTGTCCGACCTTCGTACGGGGGCGATGACTGGTGGCAGCGGTGAGGAAGCCGTCTTGAATGCGGCTGCCGCCCAGCTGTTGAACTGGATGGGCCTGCCTTCGAGCGTGGCAGCCGGCATGGCGGACTCCAAGATCCCCGACGCTCAGGCCGGCCATGAGAAAGCTCTCACGGTCTCCCTTGCCGCCCATGCCGGGGCCAACGTCGTCTATGAGTCGGCCGGGATGCTTGGGTCCCTGTTGGTGTACTCCCACGAGATGATGGTGATCGACAACGACATGCTCGGCGCGATCAACCGCACCGTTCGGGGGGTTGATGTATCTGACGACTCCCTGTCCAAAGAGGTCATCCGAGACACGATCTTTGGGGCCGGCCACTTTCTCGGGTCGGACCAGACCATTTCGGTCATGCAGTCCGAGTACATCTACCCGGCGGTTGGGGATCGTCAGAATCCGAGCGACTGGCAGGACGCTGGCCGCAAAGACGCCAAAGACCGTGCCCACGAGATCGTCAAACAAACTCTCCGGACGCATTTCCCGACTCATGTGTCCCATGAAGCGGACGAGAAAGTCCGCGCCGCCTTTGACATAAAGATCCCCGTCGCAGAGATGCGGGGCGACACCGGTCGTTGGTAGCCGTCGAAACGTCGAAAGCTCATTCGTCGTAGGGTTGGAAGTCCCCACACGAAAGGCGCGCTGTGATCGTTGTCCAATACCGCCCTAAGGCAGATCAAGCCGACCACAACCAGCAACTTGTCGAAAACGTCTTCGCCGAGCTCAACGCAGCCAACCCAGGCGGGGTCAGGTACGCCACATTCCGTCTTGAAGATGGATCATTTATTCATATTGCCGACGTCGAGGCCGACCCGAATCCGTTGTCTCAGGTTGCTGCGTTCGGCAAGTTCCAAGAAGGCATCGGCGAGCGATGCGAACCCGGTCAGACGCCTAACGCCCAGCCAGCCACCTTGGTCGGGAACTACCTTCTACTGTCATAACCCTCGCCGCCAAGGCAACGGGTTCGAGCTCGAGCGGGCCTGGGACGGATTGCTGCTCCGGCGGAGACTCCGCCAGGGTCGTGCAACGGCGAGGAAGACGAAGAGGGAAAGCAATGGAAGTGCTGGACCTGGCCTGGCGCCGACCGAAAGGCCCTCACCAGTGCCGACATTGTGCGCCTCGACTAGTGGACCGGTTTGGGAATCCGCGACCGGGGGAACTTGGACCGAGTGGTAGGCGAGACCTGATCTAGTTGGAGAGGCGGCGGCTGATCGTTGTAGCGACCTCGTTCAGCCGAGCGCCGATCTCGTCGGGATTGCGGTTTCCCGGGAATCGGAAGGCTGGTCCGTATACATTGATAGCCCCATAGGCGGTTCCGTTGGGCGACATGATGGCGGCACCGAACCCGTTGATGTCGGCGCTGAACTCACCAATGGTGCGAGCGTACCCATTCGCACGGATTTCTTTGACCCGGCGACGCAGTGCGCTGGGTCTGGTGATCGTGTTTGGAGTGAGAGCCTGGAGTCCATTGGATGCGTAGTCCTTCATCCGCTCGTCCGACCAGGTGGCAAGCACCGCCATGCCGCCCGCCACCGTATGGCACGGGAACGACTGGCCGGTCCAGTCTTCGGTGCGCACCGGTCCTTCCGAGGCGAGATGCAAGACGTACACGCTCTCATCGCCGTCCTCGACCGAGAGTCCGGCGCCCTCACCGAACTCGTGGACTAGGTCACGCAGATACGGTTCGACGACCTGTCGAAGCATGGTGGTCTGGTCCATCTGTTGGGTAAGGCTCGTTAGGCCGAGCCCAATCGCATACTCGCCCTCATCGATTCGTTCGACCACGCCTTCGGCTTCGAGGGCGGCCAACATGCGAGACACGGTGCTCTTGGGCAAGCCGGTGTGGGAGGCAACATATCCGACCGTACCGCGACCATGTTGGGCGGCCAGCGCTCTCAGAACCCCAAACACCCGCTCCACGGCTTGCACATCCACTATTCTAGTCAACGAAACATTTCACTGGTTGGAACACGAGGATTCGAATGGCACAGCTTCCGGACCGCGCTCAGGTCGTCATCGTGGGCGGTGGCATTGTCGGATGTTCGATCGCCTATCACCTAGCCAAGCGCGGAACTACCGACGTTCTGCTCCTCGAGCAAGGTCAGTTGACCGGTGGAACCACCTGGCATGCCGCTGGCCTGGTGTCCCAGCTCAAGTCGAGTCACAGCCTCACTTCGATCGCAACCTATTCGACTCGCCTCTTTGAACAACTCGAAGCCGAAACCGGTCAAGCCACCGGATATCGGGTGACCGGCTCCATTTCCGTCGCTGACAATCCGGAGCGGTGGGAAGAGATCATGCGGGGTTTGTCGATGGCCAAAACAGTTGGAGTCGATGCCTATGAGATCAGCCCCGCCGAGGCGCTCGACCATTGGCCAACGCTCAACATGGATGATGTAGTCGGCGCCGTGTACATCCCCCGCGACGCCCAAACGAGTCCGGTCGACACCACGCTGGCGCTCGCTAAAGGCGCCAAGAATCAAGGCGTCCGGATCGTCGAAGGAGTAGCCGTCACGTCGCTCAACGTCGAGAACGAGCGCATCGTTGGCGTTCACACCGAGCAGGGATATGTCGAAGCAGAGACCGTCGTCCTTGCCGCTGGGATATGGACTCGCCACCTCGCCCGAACCGCCGGCATCAATGTCCCGCTCCAAGCTTGTGAACATTTCTACGTCGTGACCGAACCGATCGACGGCGTGAAGTTCGGTGCTCCGACGGTGCGCGACCCTGGCAACTACACCTATTTCAAGGAAGAGGCTGGCAAAATCATGGCTGGCTTCTTCGAGCCGCGGGGCAAGGTGTGGCGGATGGATCAGATCCCCCGTGACTTCAGCTTTGGGACCCTGCCAGAGGACTGGGACCACGTCGGGCCGATCTTCGAACGGGCGATTCACCGCATGCCCGCCCTGGGCGAAGCCGGGCTCCAGCTGTTTCTCAACGGGCCGGAAGCGTTCACACCCGACGGGGTCTATTACCTCGGCGAGACGCCAGAGGTCGACGGTGTGTTTGTGGCGGCCGGGTTCAACTCAGTCGGTATTCAATCGGCCGGGGGCGTCGGTTGGGTGTTGGCCGATTGGATCATCGATGGCGAGCCCCCGATGGATCTCAGCGCAGTCGACATCCGCCGCGCTTTTCCGTACCAGGCCAATGAGCGCTTCCTCAAAGATCGGATTTCCGAGAGCCTGGGCTTGCTCTACGCCATGCACTGGCCGTTCCGCCAATACGAATCGGCCCGCGGCATCCTGAAATCCCCGTTGCATGGTCGCCTCGATGATGCTGGAGCGGTCTGGGGAGAAACGGCCGGTTGGGAACGACCCAACTGGTACGCCAACCCCGGTCAGGACCGGGTCTACGAATACTCGTATGGCAAACAGAACTGGTTCGATAACTGTGGAGCTGAATGCCGGGCGGTTCGCGAGACGGTGGGTCTGTTCGATCAGACATCATTCGTGAAGTTCGCCGTGGACGGACCAGACGCACTCGACGTCCTCAATCGACTGTCTGCCAACGACGTAAACGTCGAGGCGGGCAAGGTTGTCTACACCCAGTGGCTAAACACCCATGGCGGCATTGAAGCCGATCTTACGGTGGTGAGACTCGGTGATGAGTCGTTCAAGGTGGTGACTGCTGCCGCTGGGAAGACCAGAGAGTGGGCTCGCCTCCGTCGCCAATGTCTCGGCCGAGAGGTAACGATCGAGCACGTTCTCGAACCCATGCTCGGCGTCATGGGGCCGAACTCACGAGACCTGCTGTCGTCCATCTCCGATGCCGACTTTTCGAATGAAACGTTCCCCTTCGGCACCGCCCAGCGCATAACTGTGGGCGGGGTACCGGTCTTGGCAATGCGCCTGAGCTATGTCGGAGCTATGGGATGGGAACTGTACGTCTCTGAGGAGGATGCGGTTGCCCTCTATGACGCCATCGTGAGTGTCGGGCAAGATCACGGCCTCGCCCATGCCGGGTATCACGCCATGAACTCGCTCCGGCTCGAATCGGGCTACCGCCACTGGGGCCATGACATCAGTGACGAGGACACGCCGATTGAGGCGGGACTCGGGTTCGCGGTGGCCTGGGACAAGCCAGGAGGGTTCATCGGGAAGGACACCTTGTTGGAACAGAAGGGCCAACCGCTGCAGAAGCGCTTGGTTCAGTTCAAGCTTGAGGACCCGGACACGTTGCTCTATCACGATGAGCCGATCTACCGCAACGGCGAACTCGTGGGAAGGACCTCGTCAGGCATGTGGTCTTACACGCTGGGTGCAGCCCTCGCGATGGGTTACCTGAACAACCCGGCCGGCGTTACCAAAGACTGGCTCGAAGAGGGGGACTTCGAGATCGAAGTCGCTGGCCGACGGTTGCCCGCTCGGGCTCAGCTCGGTTCCTGGTACAAGCCTCAGTTACACGGGTAGCTACGCCTGCTTCAGCAGCACGGCGTCGCCGGGGTTTATTGACCCGCCGTCAACAACGCTCGCATACCAGCGTGAATGGCCCGGATGTTTCGTGTGCGACAGTCGAGAGAAGTCCCGGTCGGTGAACCAGGGCGAATTCTGACTGCACGGAACCGCCGGAGCCGTTAGCCGGCAGGTCACTCCACCGATCTCCAGTTCGAGTCCGGCCCTAAGTTTCGGCCAGTCGAGCCCGCGAATGGTCACGTTTTCTCCGGCAGACCCGTATGTGATGGGATGACCCTGGGCGGCGAACTCGTCGACGACCTCGGCGCTGAATAGACACAATGCTTGAAAAGGTGCCCCGTGATGGCGGCGAGTGGCTTGGCGGTCGCCCACCACCCCTGATTTGTCGACCTGGGCCGACAGCAGTGGTGTTTTGGGAAGCCCTCCGCCCGACCCGGAAACCTGCACAACGTCTCCGACTCCAATGTTCGGGTCGTCACCGAGACCCCTGCGGGCTCGGCCGATCTCAGCTTGCTGGTGGAGCACGGCGTGAGCGAGATGGCGGATCACCATCCCGACAGTTTCATGGCCCGTGTTGGCAGCAGGTACTGGCGCTTCCAACTCGCCGGGCGTGAGCTTGCGAAAGGTACTACTCGCCAACTCAGCCTCACGCTCAAGGCGGTCAGTAACGGGTGCGAGTGAGCTGGCCTCGGGAGAGTCCGCAACTTCGATCGCAGCGTCAACCAGCCGCCTTGCGGACTCTATGGTTGCAGCCAGAGTGCCGATGTGTTGGGCGATCGATGGCGAAACGTCTCCCGGAGCCTCATCCAGCAGTGCGGGTGGCATCGAGTCGCAAGCCAGGTCGATGAAGTCCTTAGCGTGGCTAACGGTGCGAATCGCGTCGAAGAGGTCCCAGATCTGGATATCAAAACCGCACTCGAAGCACTCGTCAACGTATGGGTAATTCGAAACCTGCATCTACCAAACCTAGCTGTGGATCTCGTCAACTCGCCAGGCTTTGCTGCACCGGCGGCTGCACCCGCATCAGCAGGATCGTGGCCAGTCCTGCGAGCGCCGAACCGGTCGCAAATGCAACAAGCGGTCCAGCCGTTGTATACAGCGCGCCAAAGAGAAGACTGGCAGGCAGTGCGGTGAGGCCGACCGCTCCATGGAAGAAGCCAAAGGCGCCACCCCGCGATTCGGTCGGAGCAAGGGTGGCAATCCACGCCCGTTCTACCGGTTCGGTAAGGCCGAAGTAGATCCCGTATACAAGGAAAAGCCCGACCAGTGTCGCTGCGTGAGTGGTTAGTCCGAACCCGAGGTAGATGCCTGCGTACAGAATCCATCCGGTTCCAATAAGCGCCCGACGGCTGACCCGGTCGGAGAGTTGTCCACCGTAGAGATTCGCTCCCATCTTCACCAGGTGATGAAGCGACCACAAGACCGCCACTGCGGCCGGAGCGAACCCGACATCGGTGAGCCGAAGGAGAAGGAAGGCGTCAGTACTGTTGCCGAGTGTGAAGACGATTACTGCCAGGAGTAGTTTGCGGAATGGAGGTTGGGTGGCACGCCAGCCTTCGAGGAGCGACGGGGATGGACCGGATGCCATGGGTCGCTCGCCAGGTTCCTTTACGGCCGCCCCCAGCAGGACCATCACGATGACAGCTGGAACCGCTGCGAGAAGGAAGACTTCCCGGAGTCCGATTCCCGGGATGAACAGTAAGCCAGCGGCGACCAACGGCCCCACCACGGCGCCGCCATGGTCCATCGCCCGGTGTAGTCCGTAGGCTGCCCCCAGGCGCTCGGTGGGGGTGACATCTGCGATGAGAGCGTCACGAGGTGAGCTGCGAATTCCCTTGCCGATCCGATCTGCGAAACGTAGGGCCACGACGAACGGCCAACTCACGGCAAGTCCGATCAGGGGACGGACCAGGCCAGACAGTCCATACCCTGAGACGATCAGCGGCTTCCGGCGAGCCATACGGTCGGCCCAGCGCCCGCTGAACACTTTGAGGACGGCTGCGGTTGACTCGGCGATGCCTTCGATCGTTCCGAGAGCGACGGCACCAGCTCCGAGCACCGTCACGAGAAATGCCGGCAGCAGCGGGTAGATCATCTCGCTGGAAAGGTCGGTGAAGAAGCTGACGAAACCGAGGGCGATCACAGTGCGAGGAAGCGTCCTCAGTCTTGACTGTATCGGCGGTCGATCCTGGTCAGGCACAGCTGTTGAGGCTAGTGCTGAGGAGGCTCGGTTGCCGAGGCGAAAACGTCCTGCTTAGGCGGTCTGGAGGGCAGCACTCAACGATGAACGCTTGGCGTGAAGGCACCGATCCGGAAGAGTGATGCGAAAGCACGCCCCTCCCAAGATATCAGAATCGGCATAGGTTGCCTCACCTCCGTGAGAGGCGGCTATGGCGGCCACCACGGCGAGGCCGACGCCCGAACCAGGTATCGCGGCGTTGTATCGGTTGGCGCCTCGTTCGAAGCGTTGCCAGATGATATGACGATCGTGTTTCGGGACACCCGGGCCGTTGTCATGAACTTCGAGGACCAGGTCGCCGCCACGGTCTTGGGCGACGATGGTGATCTTGCCGTCGCCGTATCGGGCGGCATTCTCGACCAGGTTGACCATGATCTGCTGCAGGCGACCGCAGTCGAATGTGGCGGACAGGCCATCCTGAACGACCACGTCGATTTCCGAATCCGGAGTTCGAACTGTGTGGAGGGTCTGCGTCATGAGGTCCACCACAGCGGTCGAGGTTTCGGTAAGGGCGATCTCGCTCGGAGCGAAGCGGGTCAACAAGATGACGTCAGCAACGATCCGCGACATCCGATTCGCTTCGCGGAATGTGGTGCCGATGAGTTCGGATCGCTCGTCAGTGGTCAGACCACTGTCGGGGTCGTTCAAAAGGTCGAGGAAACCGACAACGGCCGTGAGCGGGGTTCTCAATTCGTGGGAAATCGATGAGACGAGGTCGCTACGTTTCTGGTCGACGTGAATCCGGTTGTCGTGGATGGCGAGCCCCTGCCGGAGGATCACCAGGCCGCCGACGGCGAGCGTTGCCAAGGTCAAGAGCCGGACTGCCGAGTCGAATCCGGCGTGCGGCAATGAAACGAGTGTGACGAGGGCGAGGGTTAGCGCCACACCGTAGGGAGCGGCGGCTGCGAGGTAGTGAATGGCCCGCTCCGTGTATTCGCGTGGTTTGGGAGCAGCATCGGCGAAGTAGGCGCTCCCGGCCAGACAAGCGGATGCGGCGATGAACAGTGGATAGACAGGGCGAGCCGCGTCGAAGCTGGACGGCACACCACCGGTGAGGAATGTCAAGTCTGCCGCCACCTGAAATGCGGCTCCTCCGGCGAGTAGCGCCAGTCTGATGTCCATTCGGTAGAGCGAACGACGGCTCATCAGGGTGACGAACAAGATGATCGTCAGGATGTCAAAGGCGGGATAGGCAGTACCAAGCCAACGAGCCCATGAATTGGCATTGTTGAAGTAATCGACCAGGTCGCCGACCACCAGAATCCAGCCGAGAGCGCTAATCGAGATGGCGCCGACGATGCCATCGATGTATGTCCTGGCAAGGTCACGACGGCCAGCGAACGCGTTGGGGAGCACTGCCGCTCCCGCCAGGATCCCGACGTAGCCTCCAATGAACAGGATGTCGAGTGGACCGAAGGCGGGAGGATGGACGCCGAAGGCTTCGAGCACGAATAGCAGTGCAACACCAGAAGCGGCGGACGTGAGGCCCGCTCCGATTAGCCGCCAGACGAGACGCTCGCGCCCTTCTTTCGCCTTGGCTTGGCGGAGCGCCACGCGCCCGCCAGTGGCATAGCCGATAAGGAGACCGAAAGCCCCAGCGATATCTGCCACCGCCGGGAAGACCACCGTTGACGTGGCCAGGACGACGAGAATGAGGACGAACGAGATTGGTTTCCACTTCAGCGCGAGCTGATTTCTGGTCAAAGGACCCAAGCCGGGAACCGTTAGCTGCATTCTTCAGATATCGGCCCGCAGCAGGGGCCACTTGATTGAAATGTCTGCTTTTGTCCCGCTTTGCGTCAGACGGCGGACCGTCGCCCGAAGGCCGGTTGATGGAGTTCTTCGGTGAGGTCGATCACATCTGGTGGGCTGACGTACTCGGCCAACGTTGAGATCAGCGCCTCGATATCGGCGGTGGAGTGGGCGGCCGTGACAGTAAACCGGACCCCGCCCTCGCGGATCGGTACGGCTGGATAGCCGGCCGCATTCACGAAGAACCCGTTCGTCATCATGATTTTGGTCATGCGGATTGCGTCGTCAGATGTCCCAACTCGAACGAACGTTATGGGAGTCCGTGCCAGCGACGGCACCGCCAACCCGGCTTCGTCGACGAGTCGGTTCACGAGATCGATCCGGTCGTAGAGCTGAGCTTGGCGTTCGGCGTGCTCGTCACTCAGGTGCAGGTCGGCGGATCGAACCGCCGCGCCGAGGACGGCCGGGTGGATTGGGCCCCCGAACGTCAGAGTTCCCCCGACCAGGAGAATCTTCTGCGCCAGGGCCGGGTCGCCGATGGCGAGGGCCGCTCCGCCGGCGCCGAATGACTTGGAAAGCGAGACTGCCACGATCTTGCGGTCGTTCAGCTTCGTGTTCTCGAGCACGTAACCGACCCCGTTTTTGCCAGCCCATCCGAAGCCGTGGGCGTCGTCGTAGTAGACGTGCAGGTTGTCGAATTCGTTCATTACCTGGTCGATCTCGGCCACCGGAGCCACGTCTCCGAACATGGAATAGACGCCGTCGAGCAGGTACCAGACCTTTTCGTACTGATTGGTGGAGTTCGACAGGACTTTTCGGAGGCCATCTATGTCGTTGTGTCGAATCACCTTGACGTTCATTCCCCGTCCCCGGAGTACGTCGGCCGCCAGGTGCATAGAGGCATGCGCCTGGATATCGATCACTACGAGATCATCTCGAGTAACGATTGCAGGCAGTGCGGCTAAATGGGCCAGGGTGGTCGTCGGTGCAGGAATGACCGAGTGACCGTCGAATAGTTGGGTAAGGCGGCGCTCGAGGTCGGTGTAGAGGTCGACGGAAGCGTAGGCAACTGACGACGAGTAGCTGGGTCCAAACCGGTCTACCGCCGACGATGCGGCCGCTTTGAGTCTGGCATCCTGGCCAAGCCCGAGGTACGAACAGGACCCGAAGTTCACCAGATCCCGTCCGTCGACGCGGATGTTGGTTCCGGTCAACTCCTCATCGGTGATCCGGACTCTGATTACCCCGGCATCCACAGCATCCTGCATGGATGACTGAATCGTCGCCATTAACCGAGCTTCTCGTTCGCCACCCATCCGTTGCCTACCCGTTTTGTCGTGTTTTGTCTTACTTTGTCCAGCAGCGTAGTGGGAGAGGCGACTGATCGCCAATAGGCGCATTGGGCGAGAACGCCGGACTACTTCAGTCGGAATGGGTTGGTTGGATCCAGGGCGGTGGAGGGGCATCGATTCGGGGTAGAGCGGAGCTGACGTCGCCGAAACGATCTGTGTTGTGGCCGTTCCAGTCGTGCCATGCTTCGGTGAGCTCATCTTTGGTTCGAGCCACGAAGTTCCACCACATCTGGATTCGCTCTCCAAGCGGAAGTCCGCCGAGCAGCATCACGCGAGCCCCGCCAGCAGCGGCTTCGATCGCCAGAGTTTCGGCCCCAGCCGACACGAAGCCGAGCCATCCTGGTTCGACGATCACTCCGCCAACTCGAACTACCGCATCGATCGGGACGACCGCGTACTCAAATTGTCGAACAGCTGGCAGGTCGACGGGGCCTGGGCGGATGCGGAGTTCGGCCCCGACGAGATCAGTGTCGACGACTGCGGGAGAGACGGCTTCACCGAGTTGACCGAGTAAGACAGTTGCTTCGGTGTTTCCGATAACCTCGATAGGAAGCTCCGCGTGATGCTCGAATCTGGAATCGCCGTGGCGGGTTGACTCGGGTTGGGCCAACCACATCTGAAACCCTTGCCCCGCCGGCGTCACACCGAGTTCCGAATGAGCAATGCCGTGCCCGGCGGTCATCAAGTTCAACTGCCCCGGCCTGATGAGCTGTTCCGTACCAAGCGAGTCACCGTGGAGCGCTTCGCCTTCGAACAGCCAGGTGACCGTGGCCAGCCCGGTATGAGGATGGGGCCCGACCTCCATCGGTTTCGGGTCCGAGAACTCATCCGGAGCAATGCAATCAACGAAGCACCAAGGTCCGACGGTCCGACGGCTACTGGTAGGAAGCACCCGCACAACATTTAGCCCGGCGACCGATGCCTGTCGCCCTTTGGACAGCTGAACGTTCTCGGTTGACCTTGGCTCGGTTTGGTCTGGTTCCACCGGGTGCGCCTCCAGTCACAACTCTACGCCGAGACTGGCGGTTTGCCGGGTTGGGGGCCC
>CBDTUI010000062.1:0-16802 GCA_965363765.1 uncultured Acidimicrobiia bacterium | reverse complement strand
GTGTCGGAGGGGGGACTTGAACCCCCACACCCTTTCGGGCACTAGCCCCTCAAGCTAGCGCGTCTGCCAATTCCGCCACTCCGACAAAGTGCTGTATTACGAGCAGAGGACGGCAGTATAACTGGCTCAGGAACTCGTCCAGCGAGAAAGCTCGCGCACCCGGATTTGGCTTGATTCGACTGCTCGAGATCGATCAGCCGGCTGCGTCGGGTTGGACGGGCCCTCCGCAGACTTGACCGTCCGGCAGGTCGCCACAACCGCCCGGGACCAACCACTGCTGGGCATTCCAGGTGATCGGGACTCCGAACCGCGGGTGGGCGTAGCCCTCGATACGCTGCGGATCAAAGGCTGAACCTGCTGAAGTTTGCCAGAGCGGCACCACGACGACGAGGTCGAGCAGTTGACCGTCTATCGACTGGAGGGCTACTTGCAGCTGATCTAGGTCCATGAACGTGTCGAGGGCGGCGATTTCGCTGAGAAGTGTCTCTGATTCAGCGTTTGACGACCAGCGGTAGAAGTCCAGACCGTCACGATTCGGCGAGGTCCCGAACCACGACTGTACGTCGTGAACCGCGCCCAATGGACCTGGGGTCACTGTCCATGCCCATTCGGCGACCTCAAACGAACCTTCGATCACCGAATCCCTGAAGAATAAACCCGGATCTTGCAGTTGGGGTTCGACTGCCACTCCCCTGGCGGACAACTCCCGGAGGGCGATACCAGCCATCTGGGATCGGTCCAGGGCTGAGGTGGTGGCATACACAACCCGTGGCGGTTGCTCAACAAAGTCTCGATCGAGTTCTGCGGCGATCGCATCAAGGGTTGGCTCTTCGACCGGAGGCCGGTCTGGGGCTGCTGCCCTGGGCCACGAACTCCCCACGGTCGAGGAAGCCGGGTACAGACTTAGGCCACCGATTTCGAACACCAATTCGTCATCGCCAACCACGATCGCCACGAGATCTCGAAAAGCTCCAGAACTCACCATCGAACGTGGGTTAGCGGCGAACCGTCCTGACCCGAACTGAAACCCGACATGTTCCCATTCCTCACCCTCCGCCGAACTCACCAAGAGGTCGGCTCTACCAGCGGCCAGCCCATAGTCGCCTGCCATGTCGCCAACCGAAAGCAGCTTCTCGTTCAGGGCGGTGAAGACCTCGATCGTGGCGGAATACGGTCTGACCACAAGCCCGTCGAGGTAGGGAAGGTCCCGTCCCTGGCCGTCCATTCCGCGGTATTGGGCATTCCTTCGCAGCACAACCGAGCCGTCTTCCTGGATCGTCCCAGCGATGAAGGGCCCCGCTGAAAGCCAGACACGGTCGCTCCAATCGGAGAAGAGGTCGGTCCCTTCCATTTGGTGCCGGGGAAGGATCACGTCGAACAACCTCAGGTAATCAATGGTGGGTTCAGTGACGGTGAACGTGAATGTGTCAGCCGCTGCCTCCGGGGACGAGACGATCGCATATAGGTCCCGGACGTCGCGATCGATGCGTCGATCGGCCGACAGCAGCTCGGCCGTAAACAGGAGATCGTTACCAGTTATGGCTTGCCCATCTTGCCAGCGCGCATCGGGATCGAGGCGAAGGATCACCTGAACGGTCCGGTCCTCGTTGGCGACGAGACCGCCATTCTCAAACGACGGAATCTCGCTTAGTACGCCGGGTCTGAGGTCGTACGACCCGCCGTCGATGACAAAGGCTGAAGCCCACGTGACCGATCCGACAGCATCCCCAAGACCAGATCGTTCGATGAACGGGTTGAGGGTGTCCGCACTGCCGATAACTCCGACTTCGGCGAAGCCGCCATAGGGATCTCCGTTGGAGCCAGCCCGGGCCACCGTCGTAGTGGTGGCAGCGGGTATGACCTCGACCAGAGTCGTGGACGTAGCCTGAGTGGTGCTCGAAGCAGCCGCGGCGGCTGCAGTAGTGACGACCGTCGGCGTCGGTTGGGTCGTTGAAGGACTGGCCGCACCGCTCGCGAAGAAGGCGATCGCCAGGACACCGGCAATGGCAACTATGGCGAGTGGGATCCACCGCCCCCCGCGGCGCATTATCTGACTAACCGAGCAGGATGGCGAGGCTGATGGTGGTCAGCGTGAAGACACCGGCCGAAATCACCGTCAAACGATCGAGGTTTCGTTCGGCAACAGTCGAACCACCGCCACCGGACGGCCCCATGCCGCCACCGAACAAGTCGGACATCCCGCCCGAGCCCGAACGAAACAAAACGAGTGCGATGATGATGAGCGATACGAGGACGTGAAAAATGCCGACCGTCCACAACACGATGTTTGCCATGATGATTTCTCCGAAGAAAGTTGGCGCAGAATGTGCGCAACGCAAGTATGGGCGGGCTGGAGCCTCAGGTCAAGTTCTGTCAGCCTGCCTGGCGCGCCACCGCCTCAGCTGCTGCGGCGATCGCCTCAGGATCGCCGAGGTAGCCGCTGGTGCGCACGTTGAGATCCTTATCCAATTCGTATCGGAGCGGTGCCCCGGTTGGGATATTCAGCTCGGGAATCTCCTCGTCGCTGATGCCGTCAAGATGTTTGACGAGGGCACGCAGACTGTTGCCATGAGCTACAACGAGCACCGAACCCGACGACCGAAGATCAGGGACGATGGCGTCGTGCCAGTACGGCATCATCCGTTCGACGACATCGGCCAGGCACTCGGTGGCAGGAAGCACGTCTGGCGATAGCAGCCGATAGCGGCCGTCCTGGGCGGGATGGCGGTCATCGGACCGGTCGAGCCCTGGTGGCGGCGTGTCATATCCTCGCCGCCACTGGAACACCTGGTCTGGTCCATGCAACTCGGCGGTTTCCTTCTTGTTCAGTCCCTGCAGGGCTCCGTAGTGACGTTCATTGAGTCGCCAATGACGATGTACAGGAAGCCACGAACGCTCCATTGCGTCGAGAGCGAGGTTGGCGGTCGCAATCGCCCGCACGAGGACCGAAGTGTGAAGGATCTCAGGTGCTACACCTTCGGCTCGCATCAGCTGACCGGCCGCCACTCCCTCAGCCTGCCCCAGCTCGGTCAGCGGAACATCCGTCCATCCGGTGAATCGGTTCTCGAGGTTCCATGTGCTCTGGCCGTGGCGGAGTAATACCAGTTCGTACGTCATCGAGAGCTCCTATATCCAGTAGCGAACGATTGACGCGAACGAATCCGGGTCGAGTGAGGCACCACCGACCAATGCTCCGTCGATATCGCGCTTGGCCATGAGTGCGGCAATGTTCCCGGCGTTGACCGACCCGCCGTACAGGATACGGACATGCTCGGCGGCATCGCCCCACCGGCCTGCCAACGCGACGCGTATGGCACTCACTACCTCGGCGGCGTCCTCGGGAGTGGCCGTCTCACCGGTTCCGATCGCCCACACTGGTTCGTAGGCGACAACAGTCTTGGTGACGGCGTCGGCGTCCATCCCATCGAGGCCACCCATGAGTTGACCAGTCACCACTGCAAGC
The DNA here is from genome assembly GCA_965363765.1 of uncultured Acidimicrobiia bacterium. Taxonomy (GTDB): domain Bacteria; phylum Actinomycetota; class Acidimicrobiia; order Spongiisociales; family JAENVV01; genus JAENVV01. The sequence continues at coordinate 13,339 of CBDTUI010000062.1, read as the reverse complement.
GTTTCATCTGCTTGGCGTTGTTCGAGGCTTTCGCCAACACAGAGGATGGGAGTCATTTCACTGGCCAAAATCGCTTTGACCTTCTTATTGATCATTGGATCGGTCTCGCCGAAGAGCGCCCGCCGCTCGGAGTGACCAGCGAGCACGTAATCGACCGACAATTTGGCGAGCATGGGCGCAGACACCTCACCCGTGAAGGCACCCGAAGGCTCCCAGTGGCAGTTCTGTGCGCCGAGCCCGATGGGGAGGCGATCAGCTTCAATCACGGTTTGTACCGACCGCAGAGCCGTAAACGCCGGCACTACCGCCACATCGACGCGCTCATAATCCGCCAGATCAAGCCGGTAGCTCAGTTTCTGGACCACCTGGATTGCCTCCAGATGATTGATGTTCATCTTCCAATTGCCAACGATAAGACCTTTACGCGCCATTAACCCATCTTTCTAATGCAGCAATTCCGGGCAGATCGTTGCCCTCTAACAGTTCCAATCCAGCCCCTCCCCCAGTCGAGAGATGGGAGGGGGCATCTTCGAGACCAAGCTTACGAAGTGCCGAAACCGAATCGCCGCCCCCGACCACCGTGAATCCCGGGTGATCTATGAGGGCATGGGCGATTTGCTCGGTCCCATGACTGAATGCTTCCCATTCAAAGACGCCCATCGGTCCGTTCCAGAACACTGAACCCGATCCGCGCATCACCCGGGCGAACTCGACGGCGGTCACCGGACCGATGTCGAGGCCGACCTGATCGTCGGGTATACGGTTGCGCTCTACGACGGTGGGCTCGGCATCTTCGGCAAATCGATTCCCGACAACAATGTCGCTCGGGGTCACGATCCGGTCTCCAAACGGTCCGCGCAACACTCCAGCGACTTCGTCCTCTAACCCCTCCTCGTAGAGTGAGTTGCCGATCTCATAGCCTTCGGCAGCCATCAAGGTGAAACACATTCCTCCGCCAATCAGCATCATGTCGACCTTCGGTCCGAGGGCCTTGATGACGCCGAGTTTGTCTGAGACCTTGGCACCGCCCAACACGACTGTGAAGGGGCGAGGCGGATCTTCAAGCAATGTCGAAAACGCTTCGAGTTCGCTGACCAGCAACGGACCGGCCACGGACAAGACATGCTCGGCGACACCCGTCGTCGAGGCATGAGCTCGATGGGCACTGCCAAAAGCGTCGTTGACGAACACGTCGCACAAAGCGGCCAACCCGGCCGCCAGGGTCGGATCATTGGCGGTCTCACCGGCATCAAAACGGGTGTTCTCTAGGGCCAATACCGATCCCTTTGGAGCAGCCGCGACGGCGGCTTCGATATCGGGGCCTACGAGGCCGTCCAGTTGCGTTACGGGAAACCCGCCCAGTTCACCGAGGCGGGCGCTGACCGGAGCCAGCGACAATTCCGGGTCTATCCCTTTGGGGCGCCCCAGGTGACTCGCCAAGACGACTTTTGCTCCGTTCTCTAAGAGTCTCTGAATGGTGGGGATACTGGCCACCAGACGAAAATCATCCCCAACTTCACCATGTTCGAGCGGTACGTTGAGATCTGACCGGACGAGAACCGTCTTTCCGGAAACATCCACATCACTCATCGTCAAATAGCGTCTCATCAAGCTCCTATCAACCGTGCCAATTCGAACCCCAACTTGATCGAATCGTGCTGGGGCCATTCAGCTTCCTGATCGCAAAGGTCCGCAGAAACCACGTCCCAACCATGCAGATCCGTTTCCCCGAAGGGCAGCTGCGCAAGTCCCTCCGGTACCCTAACCGGGCCATTGTGAGCCAAAACCGATCCGACGACGTCGAGACCGCCAACGGACCGCAGGGCCGCAACATGATCTGCCGACCCGAATCCGAGGGTCTCGGCGTTCTGCGTGACGAGATTCAACACAAACACGATCTGAGCCGCGGAACGATTGACCGCCTCAGCTACGCCGGGAACGACCAGGTTGGAAATGAGCGAAGTGAACAGCGACCCCGGGGCGAGGACAATCTGGTCCGCCTCGACGATCGCGTCCAGCACCGCCGGGTTGACATGTGCTGAGTGGGGTCGGACTTCCAGACGTTGAATGCGGCCCGGTGCGGTGGCGATCGCAACCTGGCCCGATACCGGTCCGGCGTCGGTTTCTGCCCACAACTCGAGCAACTCCTCCGAGACCGGATGTACCCGACCGTTCGCTCCGAGCAAGTCACCACAGAGATTGAGTGCGTGCAGGAAACCGCCGGCGATGTCTGACAACGCGGCCAGCATCATGTTGCCAAGAGAATGACCCGCGATGTCGCCGCCTTCGAATCGATAAGCGAGCAATTCGCCCCATATCGAAGGCTCCGGGCTGAGAGCAAGCAGGCAACGGCGAATGTCGCCAGGTGAGGGAATACCCAACGGTCCGGCTAGCCGCCCGGAGGATCCGCCGTCGTCGGCGACGGTAACGACTGCGTCGATCTGGCCCGCATATCCCTGGATGGCGATGAGGGCCTGGGCGAGCCCATGGCCCCCTCCGATAGCGACCACCTTCGGCCCGTCCGCCGATAATCCCAGCAGCTCCATCTCGGTTTGGGCTTCGGGTTCCATCATCGGTCTTTGTCTCGGTGATGAACCGACACGGCGACATCAGACTGCTCGATACGGCGGGCGAGTTCCTCGGCGATGGCAACCGAACGATGGCGTCCTCCGGTGCATCCGATCCCGATCGACAGATACGACTTTCCTTCCGCTTCATATCTTGGGAGCAAAAAGGCCAGCATGGCGGTGACGTCGGTGAGGAATCGTTCGGCATCGTTGTTGCCAAGGACAAACTCCCGCACCGGCTTGTCGGTGCCCTGTAGCGGTCGCAACTCTTCCTCCCAGTGCGGATTGGGCAAAAATCGCACATCAAAGATGAGGTCTGCATCACGCGGCGTTCCATTCTTGAATCCAAACGAGCGGACCGAGACGCGCATGTCGCGCTCCCACGATGCGGTCTGAAACTCAGCTTCGAGGCGCCGGCGCAGATCGTGGACCGAATAGTCAGTGGTGTCGACCACCACGTCAGCCCACGCTCGGAGCTCTGACGTCAGCTCTCGCTCAGCCGCAACACACTCGGCGATGGTGTCACGGTTCATGGGATGAGGTCGGCGGTTCTCCTCGTAGCGACGAACCAGAACATTGTCTTCGGCGTCGAGGAATACCACGACCACCGACGCACCCGATCCGCGCAGTTCGTAGATCGGGATACGGATCTCGTCGATGGTGTTGCCGTCGCGCAGATCCAGCACCAGACCGAGAGCCTCACGGCGTTCGGGCACTTCCTTGTGGCGCATCAGGTCTGGAATCAGCGCCGGAGGAAGATTGTCAATGACCGAGTATCCGAGATCTTCAAGGGTTTTGGCGCTGGTCGACTTGCCTGCGCCCGACATGCCTGTGACTACAACTACCTGCGGACGCTCTTCCACGGCATGATCCTTCCCTTCGGTGGGGTTCATCGTAATCGGCTGGGCGACTGGTTAGCGGGAGCGAACCACACCGGGTTACCCATGGAGCGCGTCAAAAACTTCCCGGGCAACCGCGCTAGGAACAACTTCCTCGAGTTGACCCACCGATGCCTCTCGAAGGCGCTTGAGACTGCCGAAAGTCCGGAGCAACGCCTTCTTTCGGGTGGGACCCACCCCTGCCACATCGTCGAGAACCGAATCGACCATTCGTTTACCGCGCAACGATCGGTGATACGTAATCGCGAACCGGTGGGCTTCATCTCGCACCCGCTGCAACAGGTACAGCGCTGGCTCATCGCGCGGGATTCTCACCGGCTCCGAACTGCCAGGTAGATAGACCTCCTCCATACGCTTGGCAAGGCCGGCCACCGGGATATTGAGCCCGAGTTCGTCGAGAACTTTGATCGCCCGCCCCAATTGCCCGAGTCCGCCGTCGATCAGCAATAGGCCGGGAGGGTAGGCAAACTTCCCGCGTTCATCGGGTGGCAAGTCCCGTTCGATCAGATAGGCGGTGAATCGGCGCCGCAAGACTTCCTCCATCGAGGCGAAATCGTCCTGCTGGTCGACGGTTTTGATCTTGAATCGTCGATAATCGGACCGGCGAGGCAGACCATCTTCGAGCACCACCATGGATGCCACGGTGTTGCGTCCCTGCAGCGTGGAGATGTCGAAACATTCGATTCGGAGCGGCGCAGCCGGAAGGTTGAGCGCCTGCTGCAAAGAGTTGATCGCTTTGGCCCGCGCGTTGGGGTCGGACTGTCGTTTGAGTCGATGTCGACCAAGCTGTTCTCTGGCGTTGATATGGGCGGTTTCGAGCAGCTTACGTTTGCCTCCCCTACGAGGAACCCGCAACTCGACCGGCCCGCCCCGACGCCCGGACAGCCACGTCGTCCACAGGTCGGGGTCTTCGGGCATGCCGTCAAGGATGATCAGCTTGGGAGGTTCCTCCTGGCCGTATCGCTCACGCAACAGGTTTCCGGTGAGTTGTTCGGGCGAGACATCCTCGACTTTGTCGATGATCTGTCCGAATCGTCCGACGACTCTCCCCCGCCTCACGATCAGTATAAATACCGAGGCTTCCAGACCTTCGTCAGCGATGGCCAACACATCGAAATTTTCGGGTCGTTCGCTGGCGATCTCTTGACGTTCAATCGCACGTTCCAGGTCCCGGAGCTGATCACGGTACCGGGCGGCCCGTTCGTACAGCTGCTGATCGGACGCCACCATCATGGCGGTTCGTACCCGCCGGACGATCGTCTCTGATTCGCCGTTGAGGAACGCCGCCAGTCCGTCTACAAGTTCCTGGTAGTCGTCCCTGTCGATCGCTCCCACGCAGGGAGCTGAGCACTTCTCAATATCGGCCAGCAAGCATGGCCGGCCGCGAGCCTCATGCAGCCGAAACTTCGAATCCGAACAGGTACGGATCGGGAAAGCTTTCAGAAGCAGGTCAAGCGTATTCCTGATGGAGTAGGCATGGGCATACGGCCCGAAATGCTGATCACCCGATCGCTTCTTGCCACGCTGCACTTTCGCAGCCGGCCAAGCGTCACGCCGAGTGATCGTCAGGTGCGGGAACGACTTGTCGTCACGAAGGCGAATGTTAAAACGCGGTTTGTGTTTCTGAACGAGGTTGAATTCCAGCATGAGCGCTTCGACCTCATTGGCGGCGATGATGAAGTCGACACTTTGCGCCTCCGACACCATGAGTCGAGTCCGGGCAGCCAGGTCCTTCGAGAAATAGTTGAGAACTCGCTTGCGCAAGGATTTGGCTTTTCCGACGTACAAGACCTGCCCATGGACGTCGCGGAACATGTACACGCCGGGGGCGTCCGGAATCTCGGCGGTAGGCGGCCGGAGCATCGTCTCAGCCTACCGACGGGTCCAGCGAACACCGACCAAGCGAGGCAATCCCGCATCCGGCAAGCCGCCCACATCGAGTGACACTTCACGCAGAACCGCAAGATCGAATCCGGCGTCAGAGGCGGCGGTCAGCCACTCCCCGATCGGGCGATGCAGAAACGTCACAGTCTTGCCGTTGGCGTCTTCTTCCGTTGAACCAGCATCCAGATAGGTCCCTGGTCGCCAGAACACTTCGCCGTCGGTTGGGTCGATGACGGACGCTGACCCGGGAGCGGTAATGAACGGATGATTGGCGACGGCTGCCAGCCAGGCGCCCGGGCGAAGCACCCGCGCCAACTCGGCGAAGATTTCGTCTGGCAAATGTTCGAAGGAAAGCACAACCACGGCACCACCGAGGGAGGCCGTGCGAACGGGAAGCCCAGGCAAGTCGACGCGGAATACGGGTCCAAACCGCCGGGCTTGGCCGAGGAAAGCCTCGTTGACGTCGCACCCAATCGACCCAAGGCCCGCCACGTTGAGGGCTGCCATGATGCGTCCATTGCCACATGCCACATCGAGAACTGGTCCGGGTTCCGCTCCTGCCACGTCGAGGAGGAGCGGCAGCACCACTTGTTCATACGTCGGATCAGATTCGAGTTCTTCGAGCCACCACTCGTCAAGGTCGTCCCACTCGCGTGTCACGGCAGCAAGTGTCGCAGGTACTGCCCCGTAAACGATTCCTCGACTTCGGCTACTTCCTCGGGGGTGCCCTGAGCGACGATCGTGCCCCCGCCGGTTCCGCCGTTTGGACCGAGATCTACCACCCAGTCGACCGACTTGATCACATCGAGATTATGTTCGATGACTACCACGGTGTTCCCCGCATCGACGAGCCGTTGCAGGACTCCGAGCAGCTTGCGGATGTCCTCAAAATGTAGACCGGTGGTTGGCTCGTCGAGGATATAGAACGTGCGGCCCGTGGATCGTTTCCCGAGCTCAGAAGCCAGCTTGACCCGCTGGGCCTCACCGCCAGACAACGTAGGGGCCGGCTGACCGAGCCGGACATATCCAAGCCCGACGTCGAAGAGCGTTTGTAGAATCCTGGCGATTTTCGGCTGATGCGTAAAGAATGAGAGCGCTTCTTCAACCGGCATCTCCAGCACATCGGCAATTGACCGGCTCTTCCAGGTGATCTCGAGAGTTTCCCGGTTGTACCGGCGGCCTTTACAAGTCTCACATGGGACATAGACATCTGGCAAGAAGTGCATCTCGATCTTGATCGTGCCGTCCCCCTTGCACGTTTCGCAACGGCCCCCTGGAACGTTGAACGAGAAGCGGCCCGGCTTGTATCCGCGCGCTTTGGCTTCGTTCGTCGCCGAGAACAGGGTCCGAATCTGATCAAACAGCTTGGTGTAGGTCGCCGGGTTCGACCGCGGGGTCCTCCCGATCGGCGACTGGTCGATGTTGATGACCTTGTCGATGTGTTCAACACCCGTTATCTGCTTGTGGCGGCCAGGAGCGATTCGGGATCCGTAGACGGCCTGATGCAGCCCACGGGACAAGATGGTTTGAACGAGCGATGACTTGCCGCTTCCCGACACGCCGGTAATCGCAGTGAAAACCCCGAGGGGAAAGGCGACGTCGACGCCCTGAAGGTTGTTCTCGGCGGCGCCGAGCACTTCGACGGCGAGCCCGTTGCCCGGCCGACGAACGCCGGGGATAGCAATCGTCCGTTTTCCGGAGAGATACTCGCCAGTAATTGAGTCTTTGCTGGCCAACACCTGTTTCAGGGTTCCCTGGACGACGATCTCACCGCCGTGCTCCCCTGCCCCCGGACCAATGTCAACGATGTGGTCGGCGATGCGGATCGTTTCCTCGTCGTGTTCAACCACGATCAACGTATTGCCGAGATCGCGCAGGCGGAGCAATGTTTCGATGAGCCGCTGATTGTCGCGTTGGTGTAGTCCTATAGAGGGCTCATCGAGAATGTACAGCACGCCGACCAGGCCAGACCCAATCTGAGTTGCCAGCCGGATGCGCTGTGCTTCCCCGCCGGCCAACGTGGCAGCCGAACGTCCAAGTGTCAGATAGTCGAGACCGACGTCGATGAGGAATGAGAGGCGTTCGCGCACTTCTTTAAGTACTCGTTCGGCGATGACGACCTGACGATCGTCGAGTTCGAGATCACGGACGAACTGGTAGGCGTCGCCTAGGGATTCTGCAGAGACCTCCGCAATCCCGCGACCTCCAACCGTCACGGCTCGAGAAACCGGGTTGTATCTGGTGCCATTGCAGGTCAGGCACGGCACCTCGCGCATGAAGTCCTGATAGAAGATCCTTGCTCCGTCTGACTCGGCTTCTTCGTGCTTTCGTCGAACGAAGGGCAAAACACCCTCGTACGTTGTGTAGTACTCGCGTTGGCGTCCGAACCGATTGGCATAGGAAATCTTGACGCGCTCATCTCCCGAACCGGACAGGATGACGTCTTTGGCCTTTTCCGAGAGAGTGCCGAATGGGGCGGTCACGTCAAACTTGTGCTCAACGGCCAGGCCCTCCAAGAGTCGCTGGAAGTACTTGCCCCGATGTCCGTTCCACGGAGCGATGGTGCCGTCAGCGATCGACCGCTCCGGATTCGGGATCACCAGATCAGGGTCGACCTGGAACCGGGTGCCGATGCCCGAGCATGCCGAACATGCTCCGTAGGGACTGTTGAACGAGAAATTTCGAGGCTGCAGCTCTTCGAACGAAATTCCACAGGTAGGGCAGCTGAGGGCTTGCGAATATGGGTGCCTTTCGTTCTCGGTTGCGACAAGCAGGACACCGTCCGCCAGCCGTAGGGCAGTTTCGACCGAAGCAGCGAGTCGCCGCTTCATGTTGGGCTTGGCGACAAGACGATCGACGATGACCTCGATCGTGTGAGTGAAGTACCGGTCAAGTTTGATGTCTTCGGTGAGGTCGACGACGTCACCATCCACGATCGCCCTGGCGAACCCATCTCGAGCCAGATCGCCCAACAGGCTTTCGTATTCGCCCTTTCGGCCCTGAACAACCGGTGCAAGAATCTGAAACTTGGTGCCTTCTGGCATCTCAAGAATCTGGTCGACGATCCGTTCAGGCGATTGACGTTTGACCGGCGTTCCGTCGTTGGGGCAATGCGGTATCCCGATTCGGGCCCATAACAATCGCAGGTAGTCGTGGATCTCCGTGACGGTCCCGACCGTGGACCGTGGATTGCGGCTGGCGGTCTTCTGGTCAATGGAAATGGCCGGCGAAAGCCCCTCAATAAAATCGACGTCAGGCTTATCCATCTGACCGAGGAATTGACGGGCATAGGCAGAAAGGCTCTCGACATACCGACGCTGGCCTTCGGCATAGATGGTGTCAAACGCCAAAGAAGACTTCCCGGATCCGCTCAGCCCGGTAAACACGATGAGTTCACCCCGCGGTAACTCAAGCGAGAGATTCTTCAGGTTGTGGGCGCGGGCGCCCTTGATCGAAATGGAATCAGCCGACACGACGTTCGATTGTACTTGACGGACAAACTACAAAAACGCCCGCGCCTTTCGTGGCAGTCATGCCGACCGGGCGATCAACTTCGGGCATCCTGGGCCTGTCGGAGATCTCTTTTGAGCTCGTTGACCTCGTCCCGGAGCCTTGCGGCATACTCAAAGCGGAGTTCGGTGGCTGCGTCGTGCATCTCCTCTTCCAGACTCCTGATAAGCCTTTCGAGGTCGTCGCCCTCCAGGTCGAGCGGCGCCCGCTGCTGAAGCTCCCGAGCTCGCCGATCGACCGACGGCGCATTGGAACTCTGGAGCAACTCCAGAATATCTGAGACCTTCTTTCGGATCGTCTGCGGATCAATTCCATGTTCTTCGTTGTGACGGGCCTGCACCGCTCGACGGCGCTGCGTCTCGTTGATCGCCGTCCGCATCGAGTCCGTCACCTGGTCGGCATACATAATGACCTGACCGTCGACGTTGCGGGCTGCTCGCCCGATCGTCTGAATGAGGCTGGTCTGAGATCTGAGAAATCCTTCTTTGTCGGCATCGAGGATTGCAACGAGCGAAACCTCAGGTAGGTCGAGGCCCTCGCGGAGCAGGTTGATGCCAACCAACACATCGAACTCGCCCATCCGGAGTTCTCTCAATATCTGGACCCGTTCCAGGGTATCGATTTCCGAATGGAGGTAGCGGGCTCGAACACCCATTTCGAGCAGGTACTCCGTCAGATCTTCTGACATCTTTTTCGTTAACGTCGTCACCAGCACCCGCTGATCAGCTTCGGCTCGCAGATGTATCTCTTCAAGGAGGTCGTCAATCTGGCCCTTGGTCGGTTTCACAATCACTTCGGGATCGATCAACCCGGTGGGTCTGATGATCTGTTCGACGAGAACGGTCGACTGTTCCTTTTCGAAGGGGCCAGGTGTGGCGGACAGAAACACGATCTGATTGGCCTTCTCGAGCCACTCATCGAACCGCAATGGTCGGTTGTCGCGCGCCGATGGAAGCCGAAATCCGTGCTCGACGAGTACATCCTTGCGGCTGCGATCACCGGCGTGTTGACCACCAATTTGGGGAACCGTCACGTGCGATTCGTCAATAATGGTCATGAAACCGTCGGGGAAGTAATCCAGCAGCGTGTAGGGAGCTTCGCCTTCAGTTCTTCCGTCAAGGTATCTTGAATAGTTCTCGATGCCGGAGCAGAAGCCGACTTCTCGCATCATCTCCAGGTCGTACGAGGTGCGCATCCGCAGACGTTGCGCTTCGAGCAGTTTGTTCTGCGACTCGAGTTCGGCGAGTCTGTCGGCAAGCTCAACCTCAATCGCCGCCGTAGCCTTTTCCATGCGTTCTCGTGATGTTACGTAGTGAGTTGCGGGGAAGATCCACACTTCCTTGAGTTCTTCAATCACTTCTCCGGTGACCGGGTTCATCCGAATGATTCGTTCGACCTCATCACCCCAGTACTCGACCCGGACGACCGTTTCCTCGTATGACGGGAAAACTTCGAGAGTGTCGCCCTTAACACGGAACTTCCCCCGGGTCAGGCTCACCTCGTTCCGTTCATATTGGATGTCGACCAGTTTGCGAATTGCGGCATCCATTTCGTATTCCACTCCGGCGATGAGGCGAACCACCTGGCCGAGGTACATTTCGGGCGTCCCCAGCCCGTAGATGCAGGAAACGGAAGCAACGATGATGACGTCATCTCTGGTCAATAGGCCGGATGTCGCCGCATGCCGAAGCCGGTCGATCTCATCATTGACGGTTGATTCCTTCTCAATGAACGTATCCGACTGCGGCATGTATGCCTCAGGTTGGTAGTAGTCGTAGTAGGACACGAAGTATTCGACCCGGTTTTCCGGAAAGAACTGTCTGAACTCGTTGGCAAGTTGGGCTGCGAGCGCTTTGTTCGGCGCGATCACCAGGGTCGGCTTCTGAACTGCCTCGATCGTCCAAGCCATTGTGGCGCTCTTGCCGGACCCGGTGATTCCCAAAAGGGTCTGGAAGCGCTCCCCGGCGTTTATCGAATCTGCGAGCTTGGCAATCGCGGCTGGTTGATCTCCAGCAGGTTCGAAATCGGCGTGAACTTTGAACGGTGGCATATCGAGCCAGCTTATCGGTTACCTGTGACAAAATTTTCGAGCCAACGAATGGCGCTGGCTACCTGGTAGGCCAGATCTGCTCCGCGATCGTTGTCGATGACGCAGTCAGCTCCGTCTAGCCAGCTCTGGCGATCGGGCTGCGCAGCCATCCTGGCGTCGATTTCTTCCTGTTGCATTCCCCGCTGGAGAAGTCGATTGACTCGGAGTTCGGTTGGCGCATCGACGACGATGACTGGCAGGCCATCTCCCACCAGACCCGTGAGGAAAGGTCGCTCGATTCCAACTAGCCGTGCCCGACTTGCATCGATGCGCGTGGCGATCTCATTCGCGATTGCTGGATGTGTGATCGATTCGAGGACCCGTAGTTGTTCGGTGTTGTTGAAGACAATGGCGCCAAGCTTCCGTCGATCGATGACACCATCTATGACCACAGATGGCCACCGGCTCGTGACCGGTTCGACACAGGCGCCACCGGGGGCGAGGACCTGATGACCGATTGCATCGGCCTCGATCATTTCAACGCCGTCCGCCTTGAACAGCGCCCCTACATACGACTTCCCGGCGCCGATACCGCCACACAGGACAAATCCTTGGCTACCTTGTTCCATACCAATGCATCGTACCGATCATGACTGAATTCTCAGAACGGTGGCTCAGCCGACTCGTGGCTGTCATCGCTGGAGTTAACTGGCTATTCCTCACCCTGGGATCCATTGCCGCTCTGATCCAACACCGCCGATCTGCCTGGCCAGCCATCCTGCTTGCAGGTATCTACGTGGCAGCATTCCAACTTCTCCCCCAACGCCTGCTGCTCAAACCGGTCTGGCGGGAGGGTCTGGCTGTCATTGCAACTGCGCTCACCGCGTCAGCCATGGCGCTGACCGGGTCGTTCGCCTCGACATTTCTCCTGCTCGCCATCACTCCCGTCCTGCTGGCTGCACTGCTGGGTGGATATCGACTCGGGTTCGCGACCGCCGGGCTCAGCACCGGAATCCTCATCGCCATTGGCGTGAGCCTGCAAGACCTCAGCTACGGGGGCCTGGTTAGCTGGCTCGGCCTCCTCCTCCTCGTGGCGGCGACCTTCGGGCTAGCCCGCCGCCTCATTCTGGAAGCGGTAGACCATGTCGAGGCACTCACCGAAATCACCGCGGCGACCGGTGCGCGCGTCGAACAGCTCGAAAACACCAACACCCTGCTCACCCAGCTCGTCGCACTCACCGACTCGGACGAACTCTCAGCCGGAAAGGTTGGCGAGGCATCCTTAGCTACCATCCGGTCGGCCGTGCCGTTCGACGGAGCCGAAATATACATACATGCCGGTACCACCCCGACGCTCGTCGCCACCATGGGAAACCCCTCAGGGCACCAGACCAGCATTGTCATAGCGACACCAGTCCGTACGATCGGCAAGCTCGATCTCTACTCCTCTCGTCGCCTCACCGACCGCCAGGTCGAAGTCGTTCGCGGCCTCCTGGTACCCACCGCGGTGAGCTTCTCGAACATCGTCCTGCTTGAAGAAATAGCAGCTGGCGCAATACGCGATGAACGTCTGCGAGTCGCTAGAGAACTCCATGATGGGATCGGTCCGGGATTGGCAGCTCTCGGCCTCGCCATGGACGTTGCTGCGATGGGTACTCGCGGAGCTCTCGAAGAACAGCTCGTCGCGCTGCGGTCGTCGGTAACTGATCTCGTCACGGATGTTCGCTCGGCCGTCGAAGACCTTCGTGACGAAACCGACCAATCAACGCTTGGTGCTATCCGGCGGCTATTGATTGGGACGCAACACCAGGCGAGAATCACGCTGGTCGAGACCGAGCCGATACCGATTCGGGTCCGCGACGACATCACGGCCATCGCTCTTGAGGCAATTCGAAATTCGCTCAACCACAGCCCGAATGTCCCTATCTCGGTATCCGGATCAATCTCCGGAGCCGCCGGAGTCATCCGAATTGAGGACACGGGTCGAGGCTTCGATCCAGTCGCGACTTACGAGGGTCGGTTCGGGATCGTCGGAATGCAGGAACGAGCCGACGCCGCCGGGGCAACCGTTACGATTGAATCGTCGCCCAACCAAGGGACAGTTGTTTTGATTGAGTGGGAACCACAATGATACGAATCCTCATCGCCGACGACCATCAGCTCTTCGCTGAAAGCCTCGGACTCGGGATCACAGCCATTTCTGACCTCACCGTGGTCGCCACAGCTACCGACGGTAAGCAGGCTCTAAACCTCCTGAGCACCGAAAAGATAGACGTTCTCCTCGTCGATCTTGAGATGCCCGAACTAGACGGCCTCTCCGTGCTCCGAAGCCGCGGACCTTCGCTCAGGTCGATAGTGGTGACGATGCACGCATCTGACGCACAGCGAGCCGCGGCGTTCGCAGCCGGGGCGGCGGCCTTCTTGCCGAAGTCGACCCCGCTCGGAGATCT
>CBDTUI010000061.1:0-16863 GCA_965363765.1 uncultured Acidimicrobiia bacterium | reverse complement strand
ATCCTACGAACCCTGGGTTCCCACGACAACCCTGGGTTGAACCCAGGGTTCCAGCACGCGGAAATCGATAGCTGGAGCCCGGAGAATAACCCTGGGTTCGCACAGGGACCCAGGGTTTGGCAATGGGGTTAGGAGGCGTCGGCGGCGTTGAGGACCCAGGCGTAGCCGGTTTCGGGATCTTCGACGGCAATGCGGCAAGCCCATCCGGTCGATGGATAGAGGTCTGACCACCAGAACCAGCGCAACTCGTTGCCCGCTTCCCCTAGTTCGGCCGGGTCGGGCGGCCATTCGTCGGTGAATTCGGTGAGACAAGCCAACGCCCACCAGGCGGCAAACCGACCGGATGCCCCGCCCGTTCGCTGGCCGTGGGCGCCGCCTCCGGCGGCGGTCCATGCCATGAGCGCCATCGCCTGCTTCAAGCTGATTTCGACCACTTGGGCTTCTTTGAGTCCGAGTGCGGCGATCGCTGACTCAGCACTTCCTTCCACGGCCAGTGCTTCAGCGGTGCCGTTGGAGTGCTCGGTCCACGTCGATGCCAGGTGGGCCAATGCCTCGGTTGTCTCAAGGTCGGTAATCGCCAATCCGGGTTCGCCAAGGGCTACGACTGGTCCGGTATCGACTCCAGGAGGATCGTCCTGAACGCGGTCTGACTTATAGTTGGGTAGGGCGTAGGCAGGTTCCCACTCAGCTAATTCGATGGGAATCTCAAGCACCGGGTTGGCGCCGGTCGGTGGGTCGCCTCGCAGCGCTCGCTCGTACCCGACAATGTCGCGGGAGGGCCCGACAGGAAGATCGGGATCGAGTTCCGCCCAGGTGTGGTTGGCCGCGGCTACCTCGGTCAGCGGTCCAAGTGTGAATCGACTGGCCGCAGAATCCACTACCGACGCGGCGAGATCCGGATCAGCATCAAGAGCGATTCGATAATCGACATGGTGTGCAACGCCCCACAACTGTTTGCCTCGCTCGACGGCTTCGTGGCAGCGGTCCCGAAGGTCAATCATGCCAGCCCAATCCCTGCGGCCTACCAGGGCGTCGACTCGACGTATCAGAGGATCTGGTTGACCGAGCTCGATGAGCTCGGGAATCGACAGGTGGTCAAGAGAGGGCTCTTCCGTATCAGTCACGAGCCACCGGCAGATCTGCCTCTATCCAGTCCGACCAGGATCCGACGTACAGGCGCGGGGTTGGCAATCCGGCTACCGAAGCGGCCAGAATGACATAACACGCGGTAACACCGCTTCCGCAATAAGCAATCGCCTCAGGATCGTCGGGGAGATGATCGACCAGGAGGTCGGGGCCGAGCATCTTTCCACCTTTGGCAAGGCTGTCATGGGGGATGTTGATTGCTCCGGGGATCCGGCCGGCCACCGGATCGATCGGTTCGACCTCGCCGCGGAATCGGGCCGGAGCTCGCGCGTCGATAAGAGTTACGTGCGGCGGGCGAGCGGCGACAGCTTCTCTGGTGACGATGTCGTCGGTCCGAATATCGGCGCGGTAAGTGGTCGGTTCAGGTTCAGAGATAGCGGTGGTTTGTGGGCCGTCCGAGTCGATCCATGCCGGCCAACCTCCGTCGACGACCGCCACATCTTCGTGTCCGACATGACGCAGCATCCACCACAGTCGCGCCGCAGTCGCTCCGTGGTCCTGGTCGTAGATGACAACGCTGTCGGCGCGGCTGATGCCTGTCGATTCGAGTTTCTCAATGAACGTGTCGATAGGCGGCAGGGGGTGGCGCCCACCGCCCGGACCGGCGAGATCGGTCTCTAAGTCGAAGTAGCTGGCGCCGGGAACGTGGGCCGTTTCATATTCCTGGCGCCCCCGACCCGGCTCCCCGTGATACGAACGGACGTCGACGACGCGGAGCGTCGGGTCGGAAAGACGGGCTTTCAGCCGGGTAGCACTGACAATCATCAGGCGATTATGGCATTGCCGTGGACCATGACGGCGCAGCACTCAAATCAGGCACCCATCCACCGTTGGAAACCTTCGTCGATGGCTCGTCTTCCTATTGTTCGTCTTCGAGGTCCTCTCGCAACGTCGTGACGTTGTCGTCAGCGATGCCAGCGGTTTCCGCCGTGCCCGAGTTGTCCGATGCGGCTTCGGTGGAAACCCCCGCGTCGTCAGTCGTTTCCGATTTGCGGCCGGTTGTTTTCACGCCGATCTCCTGCACCGACTCGGAAATGGCGTCGCCGAGATTTTTCATTGTCGCTTTGGCCTGGCTCTTGAACTCGTCGTCTCTGACGACTCCACCGATCGAACTGAATAGCCGTTCGAGACCCTCTCCGATGGTATTGAGCGCATTCTTCACGTCTTCGGAATCGGGCGCTTCGTCATCGATCTCTGCGTCCGTGCCGGGGTCGGCTTCCTTCTGGTCGTAACGTTTCTTGAACGTGTCCTTCAGTGAGGCAAAGTCGTCTCCGACTGTCTTCCATCGTTCGCTCACGGTGTCCCCTTTCGTCTTTGGCTGCAGTTTTGCTTGCCTTGAAATATACCGCTGCCTTGCAATGTACCCCAGCGGCGGGTTTAGCAAACCGCCTACGATGGCCTAATGAAACTTCATCTCCTCGATGCCACGTACGAGTTGTTCCGGGCCCACTTCGGTCGACCGCCCCGGAACGCACCAGACGGATCATCCATCTCGGCCGCCCACGGCGTGTTCGAGACGGTGTTGGGGTTGCTGCGCGAACCAGAAACGACCCATCTGGCCGCGGCGACGGACAAGGTGGTCGTGTCGTTCAGAAATGACATGTATGACGGCTACAAGACCGGAGAGGGCGTGGAACCCGAGTTGCTCGCCCAGTTCCCGATCATGGAACGTGGCCTGAGAGCGATGGGCGTTGTCGTTTGGGACATGGTCGAATTCGAAGCGGACGATGCATTGGCAGCTGGAGCGCTCAAATATGCCGATGATGTGGACCAAATCGTCATCGCCACCCCCGACAAGGACTGCGCCCAGTGTGTGATCGACGACTTTGTCGTCATGTTGGATCGGCGGCGCCAGATCGTGATGAACGAGGCTGGCGTATGGGAGAAATTTGGAGTCGGTCCGATTTCGATTCCGGATTACCTCGCTCTAGTCGGTGACGCGGCGGACGGCATCCCCGGCGTTCCCGCCTGGGGCGCCAAGTCCGCTGGTGCGTTACTTGCCGAGTACACCCGGCTGGACCAGATTCCTGCCAGCGAAAAAGACTGGTCGATCACCGTGCGTGGAGCGGCACGGTTGGCTGCCTCGCTGCGTGACAATATGGAAGAGGCCCTCTTGTTTCGGGAGCTGACTACGTTGCGGCGAGATGTGCCGTTGACCGAATCGTTCGCCGAGCTTGAGTGGCGCGGGGCACACCGCTCGGAGTTCTTGGCCCTATGCGACGAGTTTGGATTCGACGAACTCAAGACTCGCCCGCATCTTTGGCAAGACTGAGTGGCGACCCGCCCCTTACGCGACGGGAGTGGCGCCGGCGTCGGTGACGACCTTGATGAGCGCGTCCTTCTTGATGAGGCCGGTGCCCTTCCAGCGCTGATGCAGCCTGACTGACTTAGCGTTCTGGGCAGAGGCTAGGACCACGAAGGTCGGTGTCGACATCACTTTGAATCGTTGCACGAGCTCCGGGGCATGGGCGACATTCACCTTGGCGACGGACAAGCCGCCCGAGAATTCGTCGGCGATTTCCTTGACGATGCCGTCCATCGCTTGGCAGGGCGAGCAGCCGTTTTGGAAGAAGTCAACGAGGACTGGACCGTCGGCGGCCAAGTCGTTCATTTCGTCCATCGTGGTGATCTGAGTGGGTTTGGTCTTCTTGGTACGTTTGAACATATCTCTTTTCAACCCGTTTCGGTCTCAGAATCATCCCAGAAAACCAGATCGAACCTATCCCAGCAATCGGCGCACCGGTAGGCGATGATGTCACCAGGCTCAAACGGGTCATCGTCGGGCCTTTGTGTGAGCAAAGAACAGATGCCGCCGCACTCGACACAATCGATCGTCGCGGGAGGGGTATTCAAGCTGCCGCCGTCTCCGCTTTGCTCGCCGCTTCGCCGCTCGGCGGCTCAGGAGGCTTTACCCGCCGCAGAACGAGATACCCAAGTACGCCTGCCACAGCCGACCCAAGGAAGATGCCGACCTTGGCGCGGTCCGCGAACTCCGGGTGGGTGGGGAACGCCAGCCCGGCAACAAACAGTGCGACGGTGAAACCGATACCGGCCAGCATCGACACCCCAACGACGTGGGACCATTGAGTTTGTGAAGGAAGTTTGCCGATTCCCAACCGCACGGCCGCCCAGGTAAACAGCGTGATGCCGATCGTCTTCCCGAATACGAGACCGAAGGCAACTCCGAGAGCGATCGGGTGGGTCAGCGCCTCGCCGATCGAGACTCCTTCGAACCGGATTCCGGCATTCGCCAATGCAAAGACGGGGACGATAAGGAACGAACTCCATAGGTGGAGTGACTCTTCGAGGCGGTTGAGTGGCGAAACCGACTCGGTTGCGAGCCGGGCCAAAGCCAGGGCTTCTTCATCGACTTTGTCCCGCGAAAACTCTGTGCCATCGTCGACGGGATAGGTGTCGATGATTCGTCGGGATAGTTGGTCGAACTGCTGCGAGCCGATGAGCGGACTAGCGGGAGTGAGCAGGCCAATCGCCACTCCCGCAAGGGTGGCGTGGACGCCAGATTCTAAGAAGAAATACCAGGTTACGAACGCCACGCCAACGTAGAACGCCAATGCCCGTACGCCGGCCCGATTCGCTCCGTAGATCACGGCAAGCCCAACGAGACCGGCTGCCAGATAGGGCATGGACAGGTCGTCGGTATAGAACGTCGCAATCACCAAGATCGCTCCGATGTCATCGGCGATGGCCAGGGCCAGCAGGAAGAGTTTTGCCCCGACGGGAACTCTCGATCCCAGGAGCGCAACCACTCCGATCGAGAATGCGATGTCGGTGGCCATGGGAATTCCCCAGCCCCGGGAAGCGTCACCCGAAACAAACGCAAGGTACACAAGAGCGGGGACGATCATCCCCCCCAACGCGGCAATGGCTGGCAAAGCCGCGGCTTTGGGATCTTTGAGCTCACCGCTAACGAGCTCTCGCTTGATCTCCAGTCCAACGACGAAGAAAAAGATGGCCATGAAGCCGTCGTTGACAATGTCCACCAATGATTCGTTGAGGTGGACCGGCCCGAGAGAGAAGCTCAAGTGGATGTCCCAGAAAGCCGCATAACTCTCGCCCATCGGGAGATTGGCCCAGATGAGGGCGATGACGGCGGCGGCCATCAAGACGATGCCAGAGGCAGCCTCAGTATCGGTGAACGCAAGGGCGGGTCGGACAAATCGACGGGGGATAAAACGATCTGAGTCGACCCACGTGGTCGGGGAGGGGTCATGGGCCATAGTTGGCTACAGGCTACCAATTCTGTGGCGTTGCCCAAGTCACGAGGGCCTACTTCATCGAAGCTAGGAAAGCCTCAAACGCTGCCTCATCGAAGTCGTCCTCGGGAGCCACCATGATCGCAACCGCCGCATTACCGCTCGACGCTGGAAAAACGACGATGTCTTGACGCATGTTGGTTCCCCGGTCGCTACCGATCAGGGTCTCGACGGTCCGTTCTTCACCGGCGATCGTAACTTGTCTCGATCCCGCGTATTCGTAGTTGTTTCCGATCCCGGATTGCTGCTGGAAGGCGTCCTGAGCTTCTGCTTCGGCGCCTGCGAAATCAGCGTCGGGTGTCTCCACCAACATCAACACTTTGGCGTCGTCGTTGGGGTCGGCCGCCATCATCACCGTCAAGCCGAGTATGTCCATTCCGAAGACCGGCTCGAAGCCGGGCGGCAATGTATGCAGGGTGATCTCTTGCCCTATTTCGGCTGCCTGTTCAGGGCCGGCGATGAACCGGCCTGAGAACCTGACAATGGCAAACACGGTCACTGCCCCTAAAAGGATGAATGCGCCGACGACCGATAAGACAATCTTTGTGGTTTTAGACATATCTGTTCCTTTGGTCTTCCCTGCAGACCTGTTTCACGCTACCCGGGTTCCCGAAGAGTTCGGCGAATCTGGTGGCGCCTGTCCGGCCTAACCGATTGATTGCCCGACAGACTTGAGGTCCTGGCACGCCCGGACTACCCGGTCGGCCATGGATTGCTCGGCCTTCTTCATGTATGAGCGCGGGTCGTAGGTCTTCTTGTCACCGACGTCTCCGTCAACTTTCAGAACGCCTGCGTAATTGGTCATCATGTGATCGACGATCGGACGGGTCAGCGCGTACTGAGTGTCCGTGTCGACGTTCATTTTGATCACCCCGTAGCCGAGGGTTTCGTGGATTTCGTCTAGTGACGAGCCGGAACCGCCGTGGAAGACGAGGTCGTGGCGTCCCGCGACTCCGTACTTTTCTTCCATGGCGGCCTGGCCGTCACGAAGAATGGTTGGGTCGAGCTTCACGGATCCTGGCTTGTATACGCCGTGCACGTTGCCGAACACAGCGGCGAGAAGATATCGGCCGCGCTCGCCGGTCCCGAGTTTCTCGGCCACCGCCACCATGTCTTCGGGACTCGTGTAGAGCTTTTTGCGGTCGATGTCCTCATGGTCCATGGCGTCCTCCACGCCGCCCACGATGCCGATCTCCATTTCAAGGATGACGTCGACCTCAGCGCATTCGTCGAGGAGGGCATTGGCCAGCTCAAGGTTCTCGGCAAGCGGAAGATTCGAAGCGTCGAGCATGTGTGATTGAAAGATTGGACCCAAGCCGGCAGCTTTGCGCTGGCGGGATACCTCCAACAATGGTCGGATGTACGTATCAACCTTGTCTGGTTGGCAATGATCAGTGTGAAGCGCCACGTTGATCGGATAGTGGGCTGCGACTACGTGAGCGAATTCGCTCAGGGCTTCGGCTCCGACTGGCATACTCTTGAGCGTGAGGCCGGAAAGAAATTCGCCTCCGCCCGTCGAAACCTGAACGATGCCATCGGATTCGGCCTCGGCGAATCCTCGCAGAGCCGCATTGAGACTCTCGGATGACGTCACATTGATAGCCGGCAGGGCATAGCGATTTTGCCTGGCACTGTCGAGCATGGCCCGGTACTTTTCGGGAGTTGCGATGGGCATGAGCGTCCTTCTCCTGGTTTTCGACGTGCTGTCTGAATTGTCTCGACCTACCGTACCAAATGTGAAAGAGGCAAAGGACCAGTCGCGATTCAAAAAAGGTCTTTACACCGGACTCGGTCTGCTGTTCGCCGGGCTTGCGATCGCCGGCGCGATACTTCCGCTGGTGCCGGTGACGATCAACGTGATCGTGGCCGGGTTCTTCTTTGCGATGGGCTCGGAGCGTTTCGATGCCTGGCTGACGAGTCACAAGGTGTTCGGACCGATCATCACCAACTATCGCTCTGGTGTGGGGTTTACCGTGCGCGGCAAGACCATCGCCGTTACCGCCATGAGTACTTCGATTCTGCTGTCCACGATTTACGCAGTCACCAATGGAGCTCCGGCGATGGTTGCCTACGTCATGACGGCGATCTGGGCCTATGCCGCCTGGTTCATTCTGAAGCAGCCGACCAAAGCTGCGCGGCTGGTCGTCGAGCCCTAGCGCAGGCTCTTACGCCAGTTGCGTGAGCCGAGCCTGTAGGCCGTATATGCGGGCGGGGGGCCGACGCGTGTCGGGCGGAACCCCACCGTAGATGCGGTACGTGCGCGGGCGCGGCGAGAGAGTGACGTGAACTTCGTGGCAGCCCGAACAGGTGATCTGGGTGAGATACCTTGAGGCCTGACGGCGCTGGTGATCGTGCCCTCTAACCTGACACTTCAGGGAGCGTATGGCGTTCATTTTCGGCCTCTCGGTTCGAGCTATCCCCGACTCGCCCCCCTTACCCACCAATCATATGCCATACAATTCTGCTCGCGCAAGGGATTTCGGGTTTATCGTGCCGACGTGACCGATTCGCATGACCTTGCCTGGCGCCGCCTTCTCGAGGCGTATTCGCGCACGGTTCGCACCCTTGAGAGGGAACTTGCGGATGAATGTGACCTGCCGCTGACCTGGTACGACGCGCTCATTCAACTCCACGAAGCCGGCGGGACCCTGCGGGTGGGAGACCTCGCCGCACACCTGCTCATCAGTCGCAGTGCCACCACCAGATTTGTAGACCGGTTGGAGCGAGATGGTCTCATCGAACGGAAGGTTTTCGACGGGGATCGTCGCGGAATGCTCGTCATCCTTACCTCGCATGGCAGAGCGGTACTGCGAACCGCGGCTCCGACCCACGTCCGAGGGATCAAGGAACATTTTGCATCCAAACTCACCGAAGACGAGGCCGGCGACCTGGGTCGTATTCTGGGAAAAGTGCTCGATAGCTGAGCGCTACTCGTAGGCGATCGCCTCGAGAATGTTGAGGTTGGCGGCCCGCCTGGCTGGGAGGATGGCGGCGAGTACTCCGGCGATGATCGCGGCGATAAGCCCGGTGCCGATCCACACCCATGGAACGGCGAACGCGAAACCTTCTCCGAAGATCGACCCGGCCAGACTCCAACCGGTGAAGGTGCCGACCACGGCACCCATGAGCGCTCCAAGAATCGAAACGAACACTGCCTCCCATCGGATCATGGCCCTGACCTGCCTTCGGGTTGCGCCGATGGCGCGCAGCAGGCCTAGTTCCCGTGTCCGTTCAAATACGGACAGCAGCAAGATGAGCACGATTCCGAGAAGGGCGATGAAGATCGACATAGCCAGAAGGACAAAAACGACGCTGAGCAATCCCAGTAGCTGGGATTGAAGCTCGGCCAACAGCTCCTCTTGGGTAGTTACTTCGGCGAAGGGGTAATCGTCGGCGATGAGTCCGGCGATGGTGGCTTTGGCTTCGTCGGGGCTGACCCCGTCGGCGAGCGTGATGTAGGCAGCCACCACATTTGCCTGTGGGAACCGTTCGGCAAGGGTGCTGGTGGGGAGGTAAAAACCCTGGTTGTCGTTGACTGCTGCGGCGTAGTCCCAGACGACTACCACCATCCAGTCCTCCGGTCCGGACCCGAGGTCGATTGTGACGGTGTCGCCAATCGCCAATCCCAGTTCGTCCGCCTGAGCCCGCTGTACCGCCACGGTTTGGCCGACGAGGTCAGCCCAGTTGCCTTCGACTTCAGCGAAGCGGAACGCCTGTTCAACCGTCTCGGGTTCAAAAGACCCGAAGAATTGGGAATCACCGTCCAAGGTGCCCTGAGCGAAACGGGTGGCTTGGACGGCTTCGACCTCGTCCAGCTCGCGGACGATCGAGACGATCTCCGAGCTAAACCCAGCGGTCGGGTCGGGTCCGGAGGATTGAACTATGAGCTCCGAGGCGATGGCATCTTCGAGTACCGCGGTGGCAGTGTCTTGGGTGACCACGACAATGACCGAGACTGCGACGACGAGCGCCACCCCAAACATCAAAGCTCCGGCTGTTGCTCCGGTGCGTCGCGGGGAGCGAGCGGCGTTGTCCGTGGCGATCTTACGGACTGGCGCGTTGCCGAGCGCTCGTGCCACCAGTCTTACGAATGGACGTCCGATTACGGCTCCGAACACGTAGGTACTCAACAACAACGCCAAGGCCCCGACCGCCCCAGCCCAAAGTGGCATCCGGTCGAGCCCGGTAAAAATCAGGAGGACGATCCCAGGAAGCCCGAACAGGGTCCCGACCACGAGCTGTTTGGTGAGTTTGCGGGGCGGTTTGTCGATCGTAGCGAGGGCGGCCATCGGGCTGACTCGAGATGCCCGAATTGCCGGTAGTAAGGCCGATACCAGGGTCACAACCAGCCCGACGCCTAGAGCCGTGACGAACGTGCTCGGCTGAAAGACCAGTCCTCCCTCGGCTAGCCCTGAGCCCCCAAAGAGCGAGAACCCGAACTTGGCAGCCGACGCGAGTGCCACCCCGCCCAGGAGTCCCACCAGCCCGGATAGAACACCGATCAAGGCGGCTTCGATCAGCACAGACACGATCACTTGTCGTTTGGTTGATCCCAGGACACGGAACAGAGCTAGCTCGCGGGTTCGTTGTCCTAGAACGGTTCGGAATGCGTTGTAGACCACGAACACGCCAACGACCACCGAAATACCGGCGAATACCAGGAGAACTGTTTGAAAGAACCCAAGGGCCTCCTTCAGGACTGCTGCCTGTTCCTCGGCGGCCGCTTGCGCGTCAAGCGCAGCGACCCCTTCGGGCAGTCGGCTTGTGAGGTCGTTGAGGACCTGGTCCAAGTTGTTCGGATCCTCGACGGCGATGTTGATGCCGGTTAGGAGTCCGTCCATGTTGAGTATCGAAGTTGCGGTGGCAAGATCGAAGGTGAAGAACCCGGGTCCCGCTCCTAGTCCCTCTACGACGCCCACGACTGTGTAGTCGCTGATCGCTCCGGTGGCAGCGAGACCTACCTGATCTCCAATTTCGAGCTCGTAGCGTTCGCGGGCGACCGTGTCGACGGCCACTTCTGACGGTCCGGACGCGGGCCTCCCCTCGAGCACCTGGAAGGTCGGATCGCCCTCCCATGAGATTCCGATGTTGGGCGGACCCTGGGTGACAACTGCCTCGCCGTCGATCGTGAGGTTGACAAGTCCGGCCACTGCTGGCCACACCTGCCCGACTCCCGGAGTTGATTCGACGATGTCCAAGACCGAGGCGTCGAACGCCGGTTGGACAGATGAGAACCCTTGTTCGACATCTGGCGAGACCTGAATGTCGATACCTTCGAATGCTCCTTCGAAGATCGCTTCGAATGACCCACCAATGGTGTCGGTAAAGATCAGCGACCCGGCAACAAAGGAGACTCCGGCGACGATGGACAAGACCAGGAGCATGGTTCGGAGTTTGTGCTCCCATATGCCCCGGATGGCGGCTCGGATCATTCTCAGGTCTCCAGCGTTTTGATCCGGTCAAGCACCTTCTCGGCAGTCGGCTCGAGCATTTCGTCGACGATCTTGCCGTCGGCCAGGAACACAATCCGATCGGCGTAGCTGGCCGACGTAGCGTCGTGAGTCACCATCACGATGGTCTGGCCATGGTCGTCGACCGCTTGGCGCATAAACCCGAGCAGCTCGGCGCCGGACTTCGAGTCGAGATTGCCCGAAGGTTCGTCGCCAAAGATGATCTCTGGGCGAGCCGCCAATGCCCGGGCGGCGGCGACCCGCTGCTGCTGGCCACCTGACATCTCGGAGGGTCGGTGGCTCAGTCGATCACCGATACCGAGGATATCAATGACCTGATCGAACCACGCCTGGTCGGTCTTGCGTCCGGCGATGGCCGATGGAAGGTTGATGTTTTCGCGAGCTGTGAGTGTTGGGATCAGATTAAAGGACTGGAAAATGAACCCGATCTTGTCTCGACGAAGTTCGGTTAACTCGCGATCACCCATGCCTGTGAGCTTGATATCCCCCAGGTAGACACTGCCGTCCGTGAGGTCGTCGAGGGCGGCCAAACAGTGCATCAGCGTTGACTTGCCGGACCCAGAGGGTCCCATGATGGCGGTGAATTGCCCTTGGGCGAACTCGACCGATACGTCGTCGAGTGCCGTGACTGAAGTGTCGCCCTCGCCGTAGATCTTGGTAGCGCCTACGGCGCGGGCTGCGGGTGATGACACGGGAAGGGACTCCTTGGCGAAATGTACGGCGGTAGGTGATGCTATCGGATTCAGCGATATAGAACGACAAAGTAGAACGACCCGAGCAGATGCTCGGGTCGTTCTGACGCCTCTTTCCCCCACGGTGAGGCATCAACCTGGTCCCCTTGGGCGTACCCTGACCTGGCAGTTAGTTCACTGTACGTGACTGTAGAACCGCGTGCCTCGGTCGTGGGAATGAATTCATCTCATCCTCAAGGATGAGATCCCTTACCTGGCGCCAGGAGTGACCAGTCCATTCTCATACGCAAAGACGACAGCCTGGACTCGATCGCGCAGGCTGAGTTTGGCAAGAACGTGCGAAACATGGGTCTTTACGGTCGTTTCGGACACAAATAGGGCTTCGGCTATTTCGCTGTTTGCCATCCCCTTGCCCATCGATAACAAGACTTCGCGCTCGCGTTCGGTCAGATGTGCAATGGAACGGGTCGGTGGGCGAGGTGATGATTGACGCGCATTGACCTGTTCGATGAGTCGACGGGTGACCTGAGGGGAGAGAACCGCGTCCCCGCCCGCCACGATCCGCACCCCAGCTACGAGGTCGTCGGCCGGCGTGTCCTTCAGTAGGAAGCCGCTGGCGCCGGCCAGGAGTGCGTCGTAAACGTATTCGTCGGGGTCGAAGGTGGTGACCATGATGATCTTCGTCTGGGTCCCGAGGCTGACAATTTCGGCGGTGGCAGTGATGCCGTCCATCTCCGGCATACGAATGTCCATGAGCACGACATTCGGTTGGTGCAGGCGCGCCAGTTCTATGGCCTCGACGCCGGTGCTCGCTTCGCCGACGACCTCCAGATCGACTTCTGCGCTCAAAATGAGCCGGAGGCCGGTCCGGATCAATTGCTGATCGTCTGCGAGCAGGACGGAGATCAACGGGCACCGCCCACCGGCAGAGTGACGGCAACCCGGTATCCGCCGTCGGACTTCAGACCCGACTCGAATGACCCGGCGAACATGGCAACTCGCTCGGCGATTCCGTACAAACCGTGCCCGCTGCCGTTGGCCGACGAGGTACTTCGACCATTGTCGGTGACAATGATGCTCAGGTTCTGGCGCTCATAGGTCAGCTCGACCTCGGCCGAGACCCACGGGCCACCATGCTGCATCGTGTTCGTGAGGCACTCCTGAATAATTCGATATGCCGAAAGCTCCAGCGCCAACGGTAGCTCGGATACCTCACCGTCGATCGACAGTTTGACCGGAACGCCTGCCTCCTCGACTCGGGCGATGAGTGCCCCGAGCCGGTTGAGAGCGGGCTGGGGCTCGAGTCCCTGAGACTTATCGGGGCGCAGGACCCCGACTACCAGGCGCATCTCGCCGAGTGCCTGGCGGCCAGAAGCTGCGATGGCTTCGAGAGCCTCGACCGCTAGCTCGGGCTGGGTCTCAATCACCCGTTTGGCCGCCCCGGCCTGGAGCACCATGACGCTCACGTTGTGGGCGACAATATCGTGCAGTTCTCTGGCGATCGCCGCTCGCTCGTCCTCGCGGGCAAGCCTGAGCAGGTCTCGTTGGGCTGCCTCGAGCTGATCAGCTCGTTCTTCGAGCGCGGTTTGGGTCGCCAGACGTGCCTTGCTCAACTCGGAAGCCGTAATCGTGATAGAAGTGAAAAGGGCAAGGACGATGATGAGCGTGAACTGACTTTGCGGATCGAGGATCATCGTTGTCAGGACGGTCGCGAGGAACGGAAGAACGGCCAGGAGCTGGAGCGTGACGGCTTTGCGAGTGTCGTGTGTCGTTCCGAGGTGATAGAGCCCGAGTAGCGAACTTACCTGGACAGCGGCCGGTACTCCGCCTTGGAGAACGAGGATGGACGCCGCCGCGTAGAGAGTCACGCTCGTTAGGAAGGGCGTTCGGTGACGGAGAATGAGTGGAAGGGTCCCCCCGACCAGCGCCATGAAGCGGGCGAAATCCTCAAGAGGGATGAAGTCTTGCTCCACAATCCCGATGGCGAGCAGAGTCACGGCAAACACCGCGTCGGCGGTGACCGGATGGTGCTGGATGAGTTTGCGAAGTCGCTCCAAAAGACTCACGGGGCAGATGATACGCATTCCAGGAAGGCGGCGACCGCCGAGAGTGTTTGCGCGCCGCAATCGGGATGGTCGGCCTGGGCGGGCGGGTACTGTTGAGTCATGGTTCCGTCTGTCACCCGCCAGCAGATGATCGAAGTTGACCGGATCATGATCGACGAACTTGGGATTTCACTGGCGCAGATGATGGAGAACGCCGGGCTGCAGCTGGCGCGGCTGGCGGTTGAACGATACGAGCCGAAGTCCGTCCTGATACTGGTCGGCTCCGGCGGAAATGGAGGCGGGGGTCTGGTGGCTGCTCGTCGGCTGGCCGGATGGGGCATCGAGGTCAGCGTTACCCTCACTCGAGCAGAACTGACAGGCGTTCCAGCTGCTCAGCTTTCCATCGTCCGGGCGATGGGAATCCCGATTGGCGATCCGGTGGAGGCTGATCTGATCTTGGATGCCGTCCTCGGATACAGCCTGGCCGGTCCAGCCAGGGGGAGGGCGGAAGAATTCATCTACTGGGCCAACGACGAGTCGATCCCAGTCCTGGCTCTGGATACTCCGTCCGGGGTCGATGTTGATACGGGACTGGCTCCGGGGGCAGGCGTATACGCCGATGCCACAGTCACGCTGGCCCTCCCGAAGGTCGGCCTGCTTGGGAGCAACTTCGTTGGTGAACTCTTTGTTGCCGACATCTCTGTTCCACCGTTTGTGTACGAACGCCTAGAGCTATCGATACCCAGTGGATTGTTCAGGACCGGCCAGATTCAGCCGGTCCCACTCGATCAAGAAAGATGACCGGGATTTGTCGATCGGTCCGTGACTGATACTCGGCATAACCGGAATACGCTTCGACGATTCGGGGCCACCATATCTCATGCTGAGCAGGGTCGGCTTCGATGGCCGTGGCTTCGAACCTATCGCCGAGGATCTGAACGGTCACCTGTGGTTCGGCCATGAGGTTCAGGTACCAGTGGGGCGGATAGTCCCGGCCACCCCACGACGCGATGATCACCAGTCGACCATCCGAGCGAAGGTACAGAAGCGGCACCGTGTGTGCTGTCCCGGTCTTTCGTCCGGTAGTCGTGAGCAACAGCATGTCGTTGTCAACCAGATGTCGGCCGATCCGGCCGCGAGTGGCCCGGTAAACCGTGGTGTGGATGGTCGAGAGCACTTGGGCGGTTAGGTCGCGCATCGGTGGTCAGACTGGCCGATCCGTGCGGCTCTCACAAGTCGATTACTCTTGCCCATCGTGCGACTGGTGATTGCGAAATGTAGCGTGGACTATGAGGGGCGCCTGACGGCTTACCTGCCTCCTGCCGTGCGACTCCTCATGGTGAAAGCCGATGGCTGTGTTGCCATCCACGCCGACGGCGGCGCCTACAAACCCCTCAACTGGATGAACGCCCCGAATCACGTCGAAGAGCTAGAGGACCGTTGGATCGTCACCAATCCAAAAGGCGAGATGCTCACCATCCATCTAGAAGAGATCGTCTCGGATTCCCAGCATGAGTTCGGCATCGATCCCGGGCTCCAGAAAGACGGCGTCGAAGCCCATCTACAGGTGTTGCTGGCCGACCGGCCCCAGGTTATCGAGGAGGGTCTCGAACTGATCCGCCGTGAGTATCCAACCGACATCGGGCCGGTCGACCTTCTGTGCCGTGACAGCGACGGCCGCACGGTGGCCGTTGAGATCAAGCGACGCGGAGAGATCGATGGCGTCGAGCAGTTGGCTCGCTACCTGGAGCGCCTGAATCTTGATGCTCGACTCATGCCGGTACGGGGAATCTATGTGGCACAGCTGATTGCCCCTCAGGCGAAGGTTCTCGCCGAAGCGCGGGGAATCCAGTGTGTCGAGGTGGACCTCGACGAACTGCGGGGAATCGAACCGAACGCCATGCGGCTCTTCTAGTGACTGACCGCTAGTGCCGTCCGTCGTTCTGTTCAATCCCGAGATCCCTCAGAACACCGGCAACATCATGCGGCTGTGTGCCAACACGGATACCCGGCTGCACTTGATTCGTCCTATGGGCTTCGAACTCGACTCGACGAAGTTGAAAAGGGCGGGCATGGACTACCGGGAGTACGTGACCGTGCGGGTTCATGATTCGTTCGACGACTACCTGGAGGCCGAGTCCCCTGGTCGCATCTTCGCCTTCGCACGCAACGGTGAGCGATCCTACGCCGAACTCACTTACGGCCCGACCGATGTCTTCATGTTTGGACCGGAGTCGGTTGGGCTCCCAGATGACCTGGTGGCCCGGCCGGAAGTCACGGCCTCGGTTCGAATTCCGATGACGCCCCATACCCGGAGCTTGAACCTGGGCAACACGGTTGCCATAGCGGTGTACGAGGCCGCCCGTCAGGCCGGTTATCCGTTCGCGTAGCTAAGGGCACGCAAGCCGGTTGTCGATGTCAGCAATACCGCGCCACCTCGCCCACGAACTACTGAACACGGACCGATCTTCATCGGGCCCGTTCAGGTCGTCTCGGACGTCAACGAGAAGGGGTCCGGCACACTCGTCGGTGTTCGCGTTTAGATATTCGACCACCGATGGGATCCGGTCGATCGACAACCCGCCCAGGTACGAGACGTCGGCCGTGATGACTGCTTGGCGTCCGAGGTTGGTGCGGGTGATTATTGCGTCAGGGTTCGCCACGGATAGTCCGACCAGGAGAATGGCAGCCGCACTTAGGACCACCCGAACGAACGGCCGACTGTTGGCGCGGCTGATCGAATAGATCATGGCGATGAGGGCGATCGCTACCCAGAGCATGAAGACCGTTGTGTAGAGACGGAGCTCGGTTAACCCGAAGGCGTCCCAATACGCCAGCATGCGCGACACGGCCGAGACCAGCACCAACCCGGTCAGGCCGATCAGGCTGAGACTCAACCAGTTCACGACCACAGAGCGCTGGTCGGTGCGATGTCCGGACCACGATGCCACCAGAACGACTCCGAGTACGAGGGAGGCCACGGTCACCAGCTCGAAGAAACCGCGCCTGGCGTGCTCAGCCAGGGTCACGGCGTTCGATTCGACCCCGCCAAACAGGTACCCGATCTGGATGGCTACGAAGAGAGCGAAGAGTGCATTAAGAAGGACGAGGACGGTGGTGGTCTCGACACTGCGTCCTGGCTCCGGGATATGCATGTCGATTACGTCGTCCGTCACCCGAGTCGAGAACATCCACAGGCCGACCAGTAATGAACCCAGTACGAGCGACCAGAACA
>CBDTUI010000060.1:0-17487 GCA_965363765.1 uncultured Acidimicrobiia bacterium | reverse complement strand
GAAGAGGGCATTTATCCTGAGTCGGCCAACAGCCAAACTCCGGGCGGGTCGCTGGAATGCACCGGGGTGCTCACTGCCAACGGACTCGATGACGGCTCCCAGAAACGCTTTACCGACCCTGGTCATGGGATCGTCGACCTCCATACGGCGCTGGGTCGGTCGTGCAACATTTATTTCTGGGAAGTGGCTTTGGCCATCTGGAACAAGTACGGCAACACCGACAAGGAGAATATTCTCCAGCGCTACGCTCGCAGCCTTGGCCTGGGATCGCTCACCGAGATCGACCTTTGGGGCGAACGCGCCGGACGGGTTCCCGACCGCGAGTTGTTCGAGCAGTGGTTGATTGACGCCCCGGCTTTAATTTCCGAGGACCGTAAGAACGGCAATCTGTGGGTGGGAGGCGACTTGATGAATGTTGCCGTCGGCCAGGGTGAAACCCTCGCCACGCCCCTACAGATGGCGGTCGCATATGCCGCTCTCTCCAACGGTGGCACCGTTTGGAAACCGCGAGTTGTTGGCCGGATCATCCACAACGATGGGACCATCGACGAGCTTCAGAGCGGGGTGGCCAATCAGATTGAATGGTCCGGGTTGTTTGAAAGCTTCTTCCGTGAGGATCTAAGCCGCACCATCAACAATGACACCGGAACCGCCTATACGGCGTTCCGCAGTATGGCTAATGCGCCCCAGGTAGGCGGCAAGACGGGAACCTCCCAGCGGGCCGGACATCCAAACACTGCCTGGTTTGTCGGAGTAGCACCCATCTCTGATCCGGAGTGGGTAATCGCCGTTGTGCTTGAGGATGGTGGTGGCGGTGGCACATCGGCCGCTCCCGTCGGACGACAGATCTTTCAGTATCTATTCGGCGAAGAGATCGATCCCATTGGGGCGGGTTTCTGATGGCCTTATTCACGGAGACCAAAACCCGGACTGAACAAGAAGGGTCCAAGTCGACTCCAATCGACATACTGATGTTGTTGGCGATGGTCATGCTGATTTCGTTCGGCATTCTCATGGTGTATTCGGCGAGTCGGGACCTCGACGGATCACGGCTGATGGAACGCCAGGTCATCTTCGCGGGTATTGGTCTGGCCCTGTTCTTGGCGCTGTCGTGGATGGACTACCGCGAGTTCCGGTTGTTTTCACCCGTGGTGTACGGCGTCACGATTTTTATGCTGGCCATCGTGTTCGCTCAGGCGAAAGTCGCCGGAACCAACCGGTGGCTGACGCTGCCGGGCGGCTTCAATCTCCAGCCATCCGAGTTCGCCAAACTGTCAGTGATTCTCCTATTGGCAGCCGTTCTGGCAGGTACCTTTGATGACGAAGACTTAACGTGGCGGCGCCTGGCAGGCGCACTGCTCATGTTGGCGCTTCCGGGGGCGCTGATCGTGCTGCAGCCGGACCTAGGTACCGCCTTGGCCTTCGGGTTTGTGACCATCGTGATCCTGTTCGCAGCTGGGGCCACCATCTGGCAGCTGGTCAGCCTGTTTTCGCTGGCAGGGTTCGGCGTGTGGATCATCTTCAAGTACGAGCTGCTCTATGACTATCAGATCGCCCGATTGACCAGCTTTCTTGACCCCAGTGCTGATTCGCTTGGGTCGGGTTACAACGTCCTCAATTCCCTGACCACAATTGGGTCAGGTCAGCTGTTCGGCCGCGGCCTATTCAACGGCGCCCTCACCGAACGTTCGTTTGTGCCAGAGCAAGAAACCGACTTCATTTTTACGGCGGTCGGTGAACAGCTCGGCTTTGTTGGGGGAGCCCTCGTTATCCTGGCTTATGCCCTGATTATTCTGCGATTGCTGCGCATCGCCACGTCTGCTTCGGACCGTTTCGGCTCGCTGATTGCGGTCGGTGTGGCCGGTCTGTTCGTGTTTCATGTCGTGGTCAACGTGGGAATGACCCTGGCCGTGATGCCGGTCACCGGTTTGCCATTGCCGTTTATGAGTGCGGGCGGGTCATCGATGCTGGCTATGTGCATGGCGCTTGGTGTGGCACACTCCGTGTGGCGACACCGGGATCCGAAGCCGGCACGTCACAAGTCTTAGAAGGAGTTCGGGTGGAGCGGAGAGGCGAAAGAGGGTGGATCGAGGTCGTTTGTGGTCCGATGTTCTCTGGCAAAAGCGAAGAGTTGATCCGCAGAGTTACCCGGTCGCGCCTTGCCCGGGTGCCGGTCCAGACGTTTAAGCCGGGTCTCGACACCCGCTATTCGCTGCGCCAGGTCACCTCCCATTCGCGTTTGACCGTTGACGCTCAGCCGGTTGACTCTTCCGGAGCGCTCCTCAGGGCTGTCAACAAGGAAACAGTGGTGGTGGGGGTTGACGAAGGTCAGTTTTTTGATGAGGGTTTGGTCGGGGTTTGCGAAGCCTTG
This sequence comes from uncultured Acidimicrobiia bacterium, assembly GCA_965363765.1. Classification (GTDB taxonomy): domain Bacteria; phylum Actinomycetota; class Acidimicrobiia; order Spongiisociales; family JAENVV01; genus JAENVV01. The sequence goes on along the minus strand of CBDTUI010000060.1, from coordinate 15,116 downwards.
GCCGTGGCAGGCAAACAGGTAGTCGTGGCAGGCCTCGATCTGGATTATCTCGGTCGTCCGTTTGACCCGATTCCACTTCTAGCCGCCCGATCGGAATATGTGACGAAAATGCTGGCAGTGTGCCATCGGTGTGGCGCTCCGGCGGCATTCACGCAACGTATCGTCGACAGTGATGAACTCGTCGTGCTCGGTGCCACCGACTCGTACGAGGCCCGTTGTCGGCTCTGTTATGACCCAGAAGAACCCGAACAGACCCGCCTTGAGATGTAGCAACCGGTGTAGCAATAGGGGATCGGGGTTTCAGCTGCTAAACTGTCTCCAGACCACATTGTGTACCTCGTGGTCACATTCCGAGCCGAAAGGCCTGCTGCGGTGAAGACATTGTCACCAGCTGATCATATGCAACATGCGGTAACCAATTCTCCGGCTCGGCCTGTCACTATTTCGCCCCGTGAGGGCACATCAAGGAGACAAGTCGTATGGCGTTATTCCGCCGCAACACAGCCCAAGTCGTTCGTAAAGGCGTCGGCGATCAGGCCCTAGAAACCCAGTCCACCCGCAAGGTCGGCCGCAACAAGGTCACCGTCAAGCGAGTCACTGAGGTCAAACCCGACCCCCAGCCAGCTCAGCGTAAGAAGTCGAAGCAGGCGCCGCAACGGTCCAAACAAGGGAACCGTTCGAAGGGCGGAGGGAGTCGGTCAGGCGGCCAATCTGGTCAGCGAAACCGGACTCCACACCGGGTTCGAGACGAAGAAATCATTCTCCCGCCGGAGACCGCTCGTAAGCAGATGCTGGTTCGAGTCCTACCGCATCAGACCCAGGTGGTTGTGCTCGAAGGCCCGGTGCTCGTCGAGCACTACGTTGCCAAAGAGAGCACCCTCTCGCTCGCTCAAAACGTCTACCTGGCTGTTGCCAAAAACGTGCTTCCTGGCATGGAGGCCGCTTTCCTGGACTTCGGCGAAGAAAAGAACGGTGTGCTCTACGCCGGGGACGTGAAGGCCGACCCCAAACACGGTCGGAATGCCCGCATCGAACAAATGCTCAGCCAGGGCGATCGGGCGCTCGTCCAGGTCGTCAAAGACGCCATGGGTCACAAAGGCGCCCGCCTCACCGGTCAGGTCTCGCTTCCCGGCCGCTACCTTGTGCTCCAACCAGAATCAGACGCTCAGGGCATTAGCCGTCGACTTCCTGATGATGAACGACGCCGGCTACGTGAAATCGTCAACGAACTGAAACCAGCGGGTTTTGGGGTCATCGTCCGGACGGCTGCCGCTCACGCCACCCGCGAAGAGATCCGCGCTGACATCGAGCGCCTTGTACTGATCTGGGAGAAAATTCAGACCGAGGTTGACTCGGGTCCGGCTCCTCGTTTGATTTATCAAGAACCAGAACTGCTCATTCGAGTGATTCGTGAGCACTTCACGTCAGACTTCAAGCGACTGTTCATCGACGATCGCACCGCCATGGACCGGGTCACGAGCTACCTGGGCGAGATGGCACCGGAGTTGGTGAGCAAGGTGCAGTTCTACGAAGACGAGCTTCCTTTGTTCGAGCGATTCCACGTCGAGGACCAACTTCGTAAGGCCCTCGATCGGCGCGTGTGGCTGAAGTCAGGCGGCCATCTGGTCGTCGACCGGACCGAGGCCTTGACGGTCATCGATGTCAACACGGGCAAATTCGTTGGGAAATCGAGTCTTGAAGAGACCGTCCTCCAGAACAACCTCGAAGCCGCCGAAGAAATCTGCCGCCAGCTTCGCCTGCGCGACATCGGGGGCATCATCGTCATCGACTTCATCGATATGGAATCTGAGAAGAACCAGCGCACCCTTATTCGTAAACTGAAAGAGGAGCTGGCCAAGGACAAAACCAGAACACAGGTGTTTGACGTCTCGAACCTCGGTCTCGTTGAAATGACCCGAAAGAACGTCGCCCAGGGCTTGCTTGAGAACTTCTCCGAGCCGTGCCCCCACTGCGATGGTCGGGGAGTGCTGCTCCAAGAAGAGGCCGCCACGCTCGGAATTCCCTATGAAGATCGTGCGGTGGCCGACGCCGAGTGAATCTCAGGTTGGCAAATCGTTTCAGTCGATTAGAGTTACCTCTCGCTGCCAGGCGCAGTGGTCTCCAAAGTTTGTAAGAAGGAATCAGTCATGTACGCAATCATCCACACAGGTGGGAAACAAGCCAAGGTAAGCGAGGGCGATGTCCTCGATATCGAACGCTTGAAAGACGCCGGTGAAGAGGTCGTGTTCACCCCGCTGTTGGTTGTGGATGGAAACGGCTCGACGATCACCGACAAGTCAGTTCTGGCTGCCGCAACGGTCACCGCCAAGGTGCTCGGCGATGAAAAAGGCCCCAAGCTCGACATGTTCAAATACAAGAACAAGACGGGTTACCGTCGCCGCATGGGTCATCGCCAGACGTATACCCGAGTCGAGGTCCTGAGCATCGCTGTTGATGCTCCCGTGGCCGCCGCTTCCGAAGAGGAGTAAACGATGTCTAAAACGAAAGCCGGAGGCTCGACGAAGAACGGTCGTGACTCCAAAGCCAAACGTCTAGGACCAAAGGTCTTCGACGGTCAGTCCGTAACCGCCGGTGCCATTCTCGTTCGCCAACGGGGAACGCGAATCCATCCTGGTGACAATGTCGGTAAGGGAAGCGATGACACGCTCTTCGCTAAGGCTCCCGGCCTCGTCAAATATGGAGAACGTAACGGTCGCCGGTTGGTGAACGTCCTCTCCGACTGATCGACGTGTTCGTCGACCGAGTCAACGTCAACCTCCGCGCCGGTAACGGTGGTGCGGGGGTTGTTTCTTTTCTTCGCCAAAAAGGCCGTCCCAAAGGTAAACCGACCGGTGGGGCAGGTGGACGCGGAGGCGATGTGATCATTACCGCCGATGAGAATGAAGCCTCACTTCTCGTCTACCGTCACAACCCGCACCGCCAGGCCGAAAGCGGGACCCACGGCCAGGGTGACGTCAAACACGGTCGATCCGGCGAGGACTTGCTCCTCACGGTTCCACCCGGCACAGTGATCTTCGACGCTGACGGTCAGCTACTTGCCGATTTGGTCAAACACGATCAACAAGTCACGGTGCTCAAAGGTGGGCGTGGGGGACTGGGCAACGTCGCACTGGCGTCGCGTGCCAATCGTGCCCCCGGCTTTGCCGAACAGGGCGAGTTTGGCGAAGACGCGTGGATTACCTTGGAGCTCAAGCTGGTCGCCGACGCCGCTCTTATCGGGTTCCCCAACGTAGGCAAGTCAACGTTGATCGCTCATGTGTCGGCAGCTCGACCGAAGATTGCCGATTACCCGTTCACAACCCTGCAACCGAATCTCGGCGTCGTCTCGGTGGGGGGGAGCGAGTTTGTACTCGCGGACATTCCCGGCCTCATCGAAGGCGCCGCCGAAGGCAAGGGTCTCGGACACGAGTTCCTTCGCCATACCGAACGGGCCCGGGTACTCGTGATGTTGCTCGATCCGTCCAGCCTGCAGACGGAGCCGATCCAGGACCAGTATCGGATCCTGCTCGACGAATTGGGCCAGCACCGTCCAGACCTCGTCACCCGGCCCCGGGTCGTTGCCGTCAACAAGGCAGATCTTGACGAAGTTGATGTTGACTCTCTCGCAGCCGAGATCGGAGAACCGACCGTGTATGCGATTTCGGCAGTCACCGGAGCCGGCCTTGAAGAGCTGATGCTGGCGGTCGCCGCACGGGTCGGACAGGTGGTCCGCGAAGCTCCCGAACGAGAAGGGTACGTCCTGCACCGCCCGCTCGGTCAACAAGTTTCGGTTCGGCGAGACGATGACGGAGTGTGGGTGGTTGAGGGTCGAGCCGCCACCCGAGCGGTTGCTCTTGACGACCTCACCCGCCCGGCGGCTGCCGATTATGCCGCCAAACGATTACATCGCGTTGGGGTCGACGATGCGTTGCGGGCGGCGGGCGTCCAAACCGGCGACGACGTGCGGATCGGAGACGTGACGTTCGAATTCACCGAGGACGACGATGAGGAAGAGGAATAGTGCGGTCTAGGCCGCGCCCCGGCCTTCCTGTGGTGCTCAAAGTTGGGTCCTCGAGTCTTACTCACCGGGGAGGGGGAGTCGACTCCGCCGCCCTAGAGGCCGTGGCGGGCATGGTCGCAGCAGCGTGGTCTGATGGCTTTCCCACCGTCCTGGTAACGTCGGGAGCGGTGGCAACCGGCCTGCCGATTCTCGGGTTGGATCATCGTCCGAAAGGTCTTGCCGAGTATCAAGTGGCGGCTGCCGTTGGTCAGTCCCGCCTTATGCAGCACTACTCGGATGCGTTGGCTGATCATGGACTCATTGGTGGTCAGGTTCTGTTGACCAAGGACGTCCTCGCCAACCGTCAGCAGTATCTTCATTCTCGTCAGGCGCTTTTGAAGATGATCGATCTCGGCATCGTTCCCGTTATCAACGAGAACGACATCGTCGTCGTCGATGAGCTCAAGTTTGGAGACAACGATCGACTGGCGGCGATCGTTTCGCATCTGGTTTCGGCTCAGCTGATGGTGATCCTGACTGACACTGCTGGCCTCTATACGGATGATCCCCGCCTCGTCGACGATGCCGAGTTGCTGAGCTCCGTAAAACACACGGATGAGATCCTTGATGCCGTGTCGACCGGCGCGGCTGGTCCGCTCGGGTCGGGTGGGATTGCGACCAAGGTAGCCGCCGCCCGCATGGCCGCCTGGTCGGGCATTCCGACTGTCATCGGCCCGTCGGCCCAGCCAGACGTCCTGGCCGAGATCCTCTCAGGCGCCGAGGTTGGCACGTGGGTCACTCCCCGCGAGTCCGGCTTGTCTGCTCGGAAACTGTGGATTGCCTTTGGCCTCCCCACCAACGGGAGCGTTACCGTCGATGCTGGCGCCGCCGAAGCGATCCGTCGATCGGGTCGCTCGCTCCTGAGCGTGGGCGTGTCCGGCTGCGACGGGGGTTTTGTGGCCGGTCAGGCGGTCGAGGTCGTCGACGAGCAGGGCGGCCTTATCGCTAAGGGAATCGTCAAATACGGTGCCGACGAGCTGTCGACGGCTCGGGGCGAACTCATCCATCGAGACGATCTGGTCTTGCTCGTCTAGGTCGGAACCTATTTGCGCCACAGGTCCGGCGTAAACAACAGCAGCACCGGGAACACTTCGAGTCGGCCGGTGATCATGAGAAATGACAGCAGCCACTTTCCCGCTCCGGGTATCCCGGCATAGTTCGAAGTCGGTCCGACGTCGGCTAGTCCCGGTCCGATGTTCCCAAGTGCCGAGGCGACGGCCGTGGCCGTGGTTACAAGGTCAAGGGTGGTGCTCGAGTTTGAATCGATAAAGGCCAGCAGGAATGTTCCCGTCATGAACAGGAACATGTAGAAGAGGAAGAATGATTGGATCGACTCGACGATGTCGTCGGGAACGGCCTTTTTCCCGAAGCGTGTGACAAAAACGCCTCGTGGATGAATGAGCCTGCGCAAGTCGGCATGGGCGGCCTTGGCCAACGTCCCAATCCGGAATGTCTTGACTCCGCCAGCCGTGGAGCCGGCCATGCCGCCAAGGAACATGAGACCCACGATGAACACTTGGAGCCCGGACACCCAGAGAGCGAAATCGGCCGTTCCGAACCCGGTCGTGGTGATGATCGAGATCGACGTGAAGGCGCCGTCCCTGATGGTTGGTTCCGACCAGGCACCCCCCGTGGCGATGAGGCCGCCCACCACGACGATGATGGCACCGATGGCAATGGCGATATAGAGCCGGAATTCGGCCGATTCCCAGAAGGCCCGTGGCCTTCGCAAGCCTCGATAGAGGAGTGTGAACGACGACCCGGCCAGGATCATAAACACGATGACCACCCATTGGCTGTACGGAGAGAAGTTGTTCATCGACGAAGCCTCGGTGCCGAACCCGCCGGTGGACATGGTGGTGAACGAATGAGCGATTGACTGGAAAAGGTTCATCTCGCCAAACGTGAGGAAGATGATCTGGGTCACCGTGATTGCGGCGTAGAGCAGCCAGAGTCGTTTGGCGGTCTGGCTGAAACGGGGTGTCAGGCGGTCGGGGGTGGGCCCCGGCGACTCAGCTCTAGCCAGCTGAACGCCGCCGACGCCCAGCAACGGCAGGATGGCAACGGACAAGACGATGATGCCCATGCCGCCCACCCATTGGGTGAGTGAGCGCCACATGAGTAATCCGTGTCCGAGTTGGCCGGGATCGGCCAGGATCGAAGCCCCGGTCGTGGTGAACCCTGATGCAGTCTCGAAATAGGCGTTGGTCAACGATGGGATCGCCCCGGAGAAGAGATAGGGAAGCGAACCGAACGCGCTGATCGCGAACCAGGACACCCCGACAATGGCAAACCCTTCCCGGCTGGTGAGTTCGCTACCGCGTCGTCCGATGAATCGCCAGAAGAACGCCCCGACGGCCATGGTGACCAACCCTGCAAGCAGCAGCGATCGGAAATCTGCCCACTCTTGGTAGATCGCTGCGGTTAGCGCGGCAGGAAGGACGGCCAATCCGGACGCACCAACGACGGCCCCGACGACGTATGCGACCTGGCGAAGAATCAACCTCCGACCGCGTCGCCGACCGATCCGTGGGCGGGTCGTCATCCGGCGAAGAGCGTTTCAACGGCTGCGATCGCCGACGGAAGCGCAAACAGGATGACCCGATCGTTGGGTTCGATGAACGTCTCACCGCGGGGCACGATCGCCGAACCGTCCCGGAGCACACCCCCGATGACGACCCCGGGCGGGAGCGCCAGATGGGCGACCTGCTGTCCAGACGCTTTGGCGGTCGATGTCACTTCCAGCTCGATCGCTTCAGCGTCAGTGTCGCTGAAGGTCGCCACCGAGTGAATCCGGCCTCGCCGGACGAATTGCAGGATGGCATTGGCGGCCGCCAGGCGCGAAGAGATCACAGCGTCGATATCAACGTCACCGAGCAGACCAGTGAGGGCCTGATTGTTGACCCGGGTCACCGTGGTACCGGCACCCAGGCCTCGAGACAGTAGGCACGCCAAAATGTTTGTCTCATCCCAGCCGGATAGCGCAAGAACGGCGTCGGAACGCGTGAGATTGAGTGAATCGAGCACGGCGGGATCGGTCAGTTCCCCACAGGTGATCATGGCGCGATCTAAACGGGAAGCGAAGGTTCGGCACCGGGCTCGGTCCGGGTCGACCATTGCTACGTTCATTCCTTCGCCGAGCAATCGCACGGCCGTCACTTCGGCGAGGTGGGTAGAACCAAGGATCACCGTTCGGGTGACGTGTCGGGTGCTGAGCCCCCACAGATCTGTGGCCTTTTCGACGTTGCCGCCGGTGACCATCATGAGCATATGGTCGCCAGCCAACACGACTGTCTCGCCGGCAGCGATGATCGTCTTCTGATGCCGAACGATGATGGCCCCGACCCACTCGAAGTCGGTCACCTCGGCCCTCACTTTGGAGAGTGCCCGGCCAGCGAGTGGACTGCCAGTTTGGACAGTGCCGCCGACCAGGATGAGCTTGCCCTCTCCGAATTCGATCAGCTCAGACACGCCTCCCTGTCTGACGAGGTGCAGGAGTTCCTCTGCGGCCGATTCAGCGGGATCAATGACAACGTCGACGTTGATGCCGGTCAGGCCCTCGCGGAGACCGGGATCCTCGACTCGTGCGACAGTTCGTCCCGCCCCGAGACCGTGCGCAGTGTGGCAAGCGAGGAGGTTGACGCCGTCGTTGTTGGAAACGGCGATGAGCAGATCTGCCGTACTGACTCCGGCCTCTTCGAGGGTGGCCGGACTGGCCCCGTTGCCCGAGATCACGAGTACGTCGAGAGCCGCCTGGCTCTGTGCCGCTCGTCCGTCCTCACTCTCGATGACTACGACATCCTGACCCTCGGCCGAGAGTCGCTGAGCGAGGTAGGAGCCGACAGCCCCAGCTCCCACGATGACGATTTTCACGTTTCTTCTTCCGTTGGTGCGGCGCCAGATTAGACGGAACCTAAGTCAGGGGGCCGCCAATGGGGGTTGGCGCCAAGTGGAGTGGGGGCATAGTGTCGAGTGCGATGTCGCTCGGTACAATCATCGCTATGCAACAAACCCCTTTTTCGACGCCGGGCGAGGTCTCAGACGCGCTCAAGTCGGTTGACTACCTGTCCGACCCCACGATCTCTCAGACGGTGTTCCTTGCGGAGCGGTTGGGCAAGCCGGTATTGGTCGAGGGTCCGGCCGGGGTCGGCAAGACCGAGCTGGCCAAGGCGCTTGCCAAAATCCACGACCGGCGACTGATTCGGCTTCAGTGCTACGAGGGACTTGATGAGGCGAAAGCCCTGTACGAGTGGAACTACAAGAAGCAACTGCTTCGCATTCAGGCCGACCAGGGGGCCGAATGGCAAGCCATTGAAGACGACATTTTTGATGAGTCCTTCTTGTTGACCCGCCCACTCCTTGAGGCGATCACCTCAGAAGAGCCGGTCGTGCTGCTCATTGATGAAGTAGATCGTGTTGAGGTGGAGACGGAGGCCTTGCTCCTCGAGGTCTTGTCGGACTTTCAGGTCTCGATCCCCGAGCTTGGAACCATTCAGGCCGCCACCGAACCCCTGGTCATCCTCACATCGAACAACACTCGTGAGTTGTCCGAGGCGCTCAAACGCCGTTGCCTGTTCCTACACATCGGCTACCCGACCATCGAGCGCGAAAAGGAGATCATCCTGGCTCGGGTTGAAGGCATCACGGACCACCTCGCTGATCAAGTTGCCCGCGTGGTTCGCTCTGTAAGGGGCCACCAGTTGCGCAAACCACCGTCGGTGTCCGAGACTCTCGACTGGGCCCGTACGCTGATCGAGCTCGGGATCTCCGATATCGATGCGGCAGCCGTGCGCGACACGTTGAATGTTCTTTTGAAGTACCAAACCGACATCGAGACGGTCAGGAACGAATACGCCGGTCCCGAGTCGGACGATCCCAAGAGTTCCTAAATGCTGCTCGACGTTCTCGGCGGCTTTATCCAGGAGCTACGGACCGCCGGGATTCCGGTTTCGATGGTCGAGACGATCGACGCAATGGGGGCTCTCCGTCATACGGACGTCGGCGATCGGGAAGCGTTCAAAGCAACCCTGGGGGCCACCCTCGTTAAGAACGTCAGACACTACGAGGCGTTCGATATTGCCTTCGAGGTCTATTTCGCGCTGAGCCGCACCGACTGGTCCGACCCGGAAAGCCAGCCGCCTGGGTCACCGAGCGATGGAGCTGGCGCTGCCGGCGGTGGGGGAGATGCCGAGCTCGAAGACTTGCTGCGATCCTTGGCTCAGGCCTTGGGGATCGATGACAAAGCCGCGCTTGAGATGCTGGCACGCCAGGCAGTCAGCCGTCTGGCAGGGATGGAACCGGGCAGGCCGGTCGGCGGCACCTATTACCTTTATCGGACTTTGCGCCAACTCGACGTCGATGGACTCTTTGAGCAGTTGGTAGCCGAGGCCATGGCCGGGGCTGATCAGCCCCTGACAGAATTCGACGAGCGTCTCATCAGAGAGGAAATCCAGGAGCGGATCGACCGTTTCCGTAGCGAGCTCGAATCAGAGATTCGCCGTCGTCTTGTCGCTGATCGAGGTGCAGAAGCGGTCGCCAAAACGCTGCGGAAACCGCTCATCGAAGACACGGAACTTATGCACGCCACCCGAGCGGATCTGGTCCAGTTGGAACATGTGATCCAGCCGCTTACTCGCAAGCTCGCTGCCCGCCTCGCCAGACGGCGGAGGTTGCGTCGAGACGGACGGCTCGACTTTCGCAAAACGGTCCGCCGGTCGTTGGCTACCGGTGGGGTTCCTATTGATCCGCAGTTCCGTGCCCCGAAACCGACCAAACCGGAAGTGTTCCTGTTGTGTGACATTTCTGGTTCTATGGCGACGTTTGCGAGGTTCGCTCTCCAATTTGTGTATGCGATGTCCAATGAGTTCTCGAACCTGCGGGCGTTTGCGTTTATCGATGCGCTTGACGAAGTCACTGACTATTTTGATCGGGACACGGACTTCGCTGGCATTCTCCAGAACATCTCGACGGAAGCCGAAGTGGTTTGGCTAGACGGACACTCCGATTATGGGCGTTCCATCGAACAGTTCTGGACCCGGTATGGGCAATCGTTGACTGCCAAGTCGACGGTCATCATCACCGGCGATGCCCGCTCCAACTATCGGGACCCCCAGCCGGAACTCCTTGAGCAGATTCGCGACGTGGCGCGAGCCGTCTATTGGCTGAACCCGGAACCCCGTTCGTATTGGAACACCGGAGACTCGGTCATGGGCAAGTACGCTGTATCTTGCGATGAAGTGTTCGAGGTGCGAAACCTTCGGCAGCTTGAGAAATTTGTCGAATCGATCGCCCAACAGCAGCAGCGTCGCGTGCGAATGCACAAAGTGGGCTAGTTTGGTCCACGTAGCGCAGCTCGAACGTAACAATTAGCGCAGCATGCGTGCTGTGAACTCGAGGAGACAGATGGGACAACGTGTCCTGGTGGTAGAGGATTCAGCGGTGATCCGCCGCTTGATAGAGGTGTGCCTTCGCCCTGCCGACCTTGAAGTTCTGATGCGCGAAGACGGCCCGAGCGGTCTCGCCGCTGCCCAGACCGAAGCCCCCGACCTTCTCGTGCTCGATATCGGGCTTCCCGAAATGGACGGATGGCAAGTACTCGACCATCTCCGCTCGGTGCCCGAAACTCGCTCGTTGCCTGTGCTCGTGCTGACGGCACACGCCGAAGAAGAGTCCCGACGGCGTGCCGATGAGGGTGGGGCAGACGCATTTGTCACGAAGCCTTTCCAGCCAAACGACTTCCGGCAAGAAGTCCTCAGCCTGTTGGCTCGACCCCGCAAGTAGATCTTTGGTAATGACCCTCCCTGGGCTACCATTTCTGCTTGGAACGTTCCCATTTCTTGGAGTCTGGTGTGACTATTCGCGTAGCAATTAACGGTTTCGGTCGGATTGGCCGACTGGCCTTGAGGGTCGGATGGTCAAACCCCAACATCGAATTTGTGGCCGTAAACGATCTCGTTCCTGCCGAAGGCCTCGCCTATCTCCTCGAGTACGACACGGTCCACGGTCGCTTCGGATCACCGGTAGAGGCCGTTGACGGCGACCTGGTTGTGGACGGAAAAACCATCCAGGCGTTTTCGGAGCGAAATCCCGAAGACCTGCCGTGGGACGAACTCAAGATTGACTATGTGATCGAATCGACCGGGATCTTCACCGACTACGACGGGGCCAGCAAACATTTAGCGGCGGGCGCCAAGCGAGTCATTCTGTCCGCTCCGACGAAGTCCCCTGACAAGGTCCGCACCTTCGCTTACAAGGTGAATCACACCCAAATCGATCCGGAGACCGATCTGATTATTTCCAACGCTTCGTGCACAACAAACTGCCTGGCTCCGGTAGCGAAGGTCCTCAACGATGAATTCGGCATCGTGGAAGGTCTCATGACGACCGTGCACTCGGTAACGGCCTCGCAGCCGACCCAGGACTCACCGTCGAAGAAGGACCTCCGTGCCGGTAGGAACGGGTACGCCAACATCATCCCGGCCTCGACCGGTGCAGCTAAGGCCGTGGTGCTGACGCTGCCCGAACTCGAAGGCAAATTGGACGCGATGGCCTTCCGAGTGCCGACCCCGAATGTGTCGGTGGTTGACTTGACGTTCCGCACTGAAAAGAAGACCTCGCTCGCAGAGATCAACGCCGCCATGAAGAAGGCGTCCGAAGGCGAGTTGGCTGGGGTACTCGAATACACCGAGGATCCGATCGTGTCTTCCGACCTGATCGGTAACCAGCATTCGTCGATCTTTGACGCGACCGCTGGCATTGAATTGAATGATCAGTTCTTCAAAGTCATCTCCTGGTATGACAATGAGATTGGCTACTCCTCGCGGCTCATCGACATGCTCGAATATCTCGGGTCCCTTGACGGTCTGGTCTAAACAGACCCCTTGAGCTGAAGCTCAGATAGCGATACCTTTCACTGGTGTGCGGTTGGGTGGCGTGGTGATAGGTTGCCATGGCCCGTTCAGCTCTATTTGGCTTGATCCTGCTGCTGTCAGTTGGGTCACGCCCGGCGATTGCCGGCGAATCTGACTGTATTGGCCTCGCCTGGCCGATCACTGGGAGCCTGCAGCGTCCCTATGCGCCGACCGGGGCGTATGCGGGTCATTGGGGGATCGATATCGAAGCCGACCTTGGTTCTGCTGTCCGGGCGGCAGCCGCCGGACAGGTCAGTTTTGCGGGGGTGGTCGCCGGGAACCTTACGGTCACCATCGATCATGGCGGCGGTCTTCGTACCAGCTACTCCTATCTCGACGAGCGGTCGGTCAGTGCTGGTACCTGGCTGGGGTCAGGCGCAGTTGTCGGGCATAGTGGCTCTCCTCATAACATGCCGGGCCTGCACTTCTCGGTGCGGGTGGAAGGTGTCTATGTCGATCCGGTGCAGTGGTTGGGCTGTCACGCCTATCAACCGAGTCGGGCGTTGCGTCTTGTGGGGTGACGGTTCGGGACTGCCCGAATCTGTTTATCCTGTCACGGGTGTACAGAGCCATTATCGGGGGAACCTTCGACCCTCCTCACCTCGCCCATCTCCTCGCCGCTGAGACTGCCTACATGCAACTCGGTGTTGATGAGGTGCTCATGATGCCGGCCGGATCGCCCTGGCAGAAGCCAGCCAGCACAGTTTCGGCAGGGGAACATCGCTGGGCGATGACACAGATGGCCGTCGAGGGTGCCGACTTTCTTGTTCCAGACGACCGCGAGGTATTGCGCGACGGATGGACCTATACGGCAGACACGTTGGCGACCTTCCCAGAATCGGACCGTCTCGTACTTGTCCTCGGTGCCGACGCGGCGGCGAATCTGTCGACCTGGCAAAGGTACGACCAGGTTCGGGCTAGAGCCGAAATAGCTGTCGTGCCTCGCCTCCACACCGATCCAGAAGCAGTTCATGCGGCCGCCGGGGAGGTCACCTGGCTCGACATGCCAATCCTCGAAATAAGCGGTAGCCAGATCCGGGAGCGTGCTCGGAGCGGACAGTCGGTGCGATTCCTCGTGCGGGATCGGGTGTACGAGTACATGACCGAACACGGCCTGTACGGACTATGAGCGAACCTCCTCAGCATCGAATCAAACCCGAACCGAAACGGGACCTAACGGCCAGAGAGCTGAATCGCGCAGCCCGGGACGATTCCCGCTCCAAAGCCCGCCGCAAGATTTTCTTCGCCACCGTGGTTGCCTTTGCCCTCATCGCCGCATCTGTCACGTTGTCGTACCTCCAGGCACAACCCGAAGAAGTCGGTCCGGATGCTGTTGCAATCGAACCGGACGTCGGGGCGTCCTCGCTGGTGGTGGTCGACGAAGACGGCAGTCCCAAGGCCATTCTGTTGGTGGCGGCCAGTGCTGATCAGGCCAGTCGGCTGGTGACGATTCCGAACTCGCTGCTTGCGATCGCTCCTGGGTTTGGTGAACAGACCCTCGAGGAGGCCTACCAGATCGGTGGGATCGACCTCCTTTCCCTCACGATCACGAACCTGCTGGGAGCCCGGATCGACGACAAGTTCACCTTCACAGTCGGGGCCTTCGTCGCTCTGTTCGAGCAGCCACTTGAGGTTTCGATAATCAGACCATTCGTGATTGAGGACTCCGCGGGTAACCAAAAGGTTGCCGCCGGCGAGGGCCTGCAACCGCGCACCCCGGACATGGTCGGGACACTCCTCACCGACAAAGGCGTCGACAACGATCTCGATTACGTGTTCCGGCAGGGCGAGGTATGGACGGCAGTATTCGAGGCGGTCGCCAGCAGCAAGAGGATCGCCGACACTTTTGTCGCTGGCGGAACGACGTCGGGGGTGGCGTCCCTTATGGGGGCCAGCCAGGACGAAGGATTGCTCGTAAGCGCCCTGCCCGTGGTTCGGGTTAACACGCTGGCGAGCGGTGCCGAGCGGTACTCGCTTGACGTGTCGGACGCCGCCGCCTTTGTTGCCCAAGCAACTCCTTACCTCGCCATCGGGGAAGACCCCAGGCTCGTCATTGAGATCCTCAACGGCAACGGGGGAGTTGGGGTGACCCAACCAGTAGCTAAGACGTTCGTGTTGGCCGGATATCGGGTCCTCAAAACCGATAACGCCGGCACGCTCAACTATCCGACCACCCAGGTGATCGCTCAGGGCCGCGAACGCCGAGATGCCGCGGTGGCCGCCCAGTCGTTGCTCGGATACGGAGAAGTCGTGCTGGAAGTTCGCCAACCGTCGGGTGTCGTCGACCTCACTATCATTATCGGAGAGGACTCACCATGATGGAGGACGTCACTATCACGAGCATTGAACTGGCCAAAGCAGCCGGCAACGCCATCGTCGACATGAAGGGCGTCGGCGTCGCCATCATTGACGTCAGCAACCTGTTGTTTATCACCGACATGTTCGTGATCGCCACCGGAACCTCGAATCGTCAGGTTCGTGGCATCGCCGACGAAGTTCACACTCAGCTCAAAGAGAAGCACGGACGCATGCCGCTGCGCTCCGAAGGTGTCGATGAAGCCGAGTGGGTGTTGCTCGATTACGGCGAAATCGTGGTCCATGTGTTCCAGGCCGCCACCCGCGAGTTCTATGACCTCGAACGACTCTGGGCCGACGCCCCCCGTATCCCATTTGCGGCCGCAACTCAGGGAAGTTCTGACCAGCTATAATTGCCGCTCCCATTAGGGGCTGTAGCTCAGCCTGGCAGAGCACCTGCATGGCATGCAGGGGGCCAGGGGTTCGAATCCCCTCAGCTCCACTGAGAAATGCAAGGGGACCCCATCGGGGTCCCCTTGCATTTGTCGGCAAAGCCGACCGGGGGGATTCCCCCTTTTGGATGCCTTTGGCATCCGGGTTCGCAGTTCTCATTTTCGGCCTCCGGCCGAGTTGCCCTCAGCTCCACCCCAAGAAAGCGCCCAGGGATCCGGCTGGTGCGGAAACCGCCTAGGCCCAAAAAAGCCCACACGCCGATGCATCGGGAGCATTGGCTGCAGCTCGATCCATGCCCTCGAACGGGTGGCCGTACGACTTGACCTTTGGGAGTTGATGCCGAGGAGGTCCCTCGTCCGCTGATTGGGACGGTCGCCTCTGGTTGGGACTATGACGTG
>CBDTUI010000059.1:0-17517 GCA_965363765.1 uncultured Acidimicrobiia bacterium | reverse complement strand
ATCGCCGCGATGAACAGTCTTCTAAACGGATAGAGCGTGATACCGGCTCCGTCGGGTGGATAGGCAGCCAGAACCCGACGGCTGATGGCAGCCATGAACTCAGCCTTTTCGTCTCCGAGAGCAGCGAGAAAAGGCCGCAGCGCCGCTCCCTCAATCCATCGGGCCACTGGGTTCGGACCGTCGAGCCGCTGGTAGTAAACGGTTTCCCACACATCCAACTCGGCACAGACCTCCCCGAGCATTTTCACGTAGTCATTGGGAATTGCAGTCCGGGCCTCGGTCCACAACGGGAGCAACCGATCCGCCCACCGGCCTTCGTGGACGACTGCCCGGATCGTCTCGTGATCAGGTTCGGCGGAGTTCCGGGGCATCTGGACATAAAGGTGCCCGCCCGGGGCGAGCAGCCCGACCAGACGAGGAAACAGCTCAGCATGGTCGAGGACCCAGTGGAGTGCCGCGTTTTGAGAAGATCACACCAGGAGCCACCGTTGCGGACCATGTGGCGATGTCACCGGCTTCAAACCGCAGGTTGCGTGGATCTTCAGGAGGGTCGCGATCAAGCATCGTAGGCGAAGTGTCCAAGCCGACCACCTCGGCATCGGGGAAGGGTTCCACAAGCTGACGAGTGATGAGGCCGGTACCGCAGCCAAGGTCATAAATAAGCGCTGGATCCACTGCGGTGACAGCGGACAGGAGGTCGGCGGCCGGTCGCTCTCGATAACGACGAAACTGCTCGTAAAGAGCTGGATTCCAATCCATGAGTCCACATTAGGACCGGATCGGACGAGAAGCCGGCCGCCTAGAATCGCCGCATGGCAATCATTGCGTTGGCGAATCAAAAAGGTGGGGTTGCGAAAACCACCACCGTTCATGCACTCGCCGAAGGCCTTGCCGAACTGGGTCAGTCCGTCCTGGCCATCGATCTCGACCCGCAGGCCAGCCTGACGTACGCCTGCGGAATCGACCCGGAAGCGCTCTCAGAGTCCATACATGAAGTGTTCGTCAAGCGCACAGACCTTGCCGACGTCATCGTCGATGCAAACACGTTCAATCTGGTCCCGTCAAACATCGACCTGGCGGGCGCCGAGATTCACTTGATGACCAAAACCGGTCGTGAGTACGCCCTCGCCAAAGCACTCAAGAAGGTGCAGGCCGCCTACGACACAATCCTCATCGACTGTGGGCCATCGCTTGGAATCTTGACGATCAATGGTCTGACTGCCGCCGACTACGTCGCTGTCCCCTTTCAAGCCGAGACCCTTTCACAGCGCGGCGTCGGGCAACTCCTCGAGACCATCGATGACGTCCGCAACTACACGAACAGCGATCTGAAGATCCTCGGGGGAATCGCGACGATGTTCGATGCTCGAACGAACCTGTCCCACCAGGTGATCGAGTCTGTAGCGGCTGATCACAAACTCGAGATTCTTGATCCGCCAATCCCCAAGTCGGTGCGTGTTGCTGAGGCACCTGGATTCGGTAAGTCCGTTCTCACCTATGCGCCCCGTTCCAAGCCAGCCGTTGCCTATCGCCAACTCGTCACGACCATCCTGGAGAAGTTGTGAGCCACGGCAAGCAATCCCTGTTCGGGGCTCCCCCCGCTGCCCGAAAAACTGCCCAGGGTCGAGACGCCCTCTTCTCGGAGGCCGACCGACGGGGAATCACGGTCGAATGCTCACGGTGCGACGCAACCAACCGAAGCGAACTGCTCGACACACTGGCCCGAATCGGCTGGTTCTCGGTATGGATTCCCACCAAGCGCTACAACCGTTGGATGATCTGTCCGTCGTGCCATGAACGGGCCTGGGTCCGTGTCCGGTGGTTTGATTGACGCATCGGGTCGTCATCGTCGGAGCTGGCTTCGCCGGCCTGAATGCGACCAAACGTCTCAAGCGCGCACCGGTCGACATCACGATCATTGACCGGGCCAACTACCACTTGTTCCAACCCCTGCTTTATCAAGTTGCGACCGGCGGCCTCTCCCCTGCAGATATCGCATCGCCGATCCGGTACATCCTGCGCCGTCAGAAGAACGTGCACGTCATGATGGACACGGTCACTGATGTCGACCTCGGCGACCGGCACGTTGTGACCCCAAATGGGGCCATTCCGTACGACACACTCATTGTCGCCACCGGAGCTACTCACCATTACTTCGGACACGAAGATTGGGAGACCGCTGCTCCGGGTCTCAAAACGCTCAAAGATGCGACCGGTATCCGCGCTTCGATATTGGAGGCGTTCGAGCACGCCGAACGAACCCACAGCGCGGCCAATCTGACCTTCGTGGTGATCGGAGGAGGTCCAACCGGGGCTGAGATGGCCGGAACGATTGCCGAGATGGCTCATCACACGTTGCGGCAGGACTTTCGGTCTATCGACCCGCGCTGCGCCCGTATCGTTCTCGTTGAGGCTGGCCCCAGAGTCCTCCCGACCTTCTCAGGCGACCTCCCTGCGAAAGCTGCCAAGCAACTCGCTGACCTTGGCGTCGAGGTGAGGACCGGATGGCAAGCGACCGCCATCACGGAAGACGCAGTAACCATCGCCAGTGAAGATTCGACAGAAACCCTGTCGGCTCAGCTCGTTGTCTGGGCAGCGGGTGTGAAAGGTTCTCCCCTTGGAGCCCAGCTGGTCGGCCAAGAAGGCCTTGACCGTGCGGGTCGCGTGAAGGTCACCGACCATCTCACACTTCCTGAGCATCCGGAGGTCTTTGTTCTGGGTGATCTGGCCTCTGTCGAGTCCAATGGATCTCTCGTCCCGGGGGTCGCGCCGGCAGCCATTCAGGCTGGCAAATACGCCGGAAAGGCGATCGAGGCGCACCTCAAAGGAGCTTCGGTTCAAGCGTTTGTTTACCGCGACAAGGGCAGCATGGCGACCATTGGCCGCAAGTCGGGAGTCGCTGAAATTGGCAGGTTGCGGCTGCATGGCTGGCCAGCCTGGATGGCGTGGCTCGCCATTCACATCTGGTTCCTCATCGGATTCGAGAACCGGCTCCTAGTCCTCACCCAATGGGCGTGGAACTACGTGACTCGCAACCGAAGCGCTCGTCTTATCGTCCGCTATCGCGACTAAGTGGTGTGTCGCAGAACTAAACGTCTGCCTTTTTGGCCGCGTGTTTCCGGTCTGATTCGGTGCGATGACGCTTACGAACCCGAATCGACTTCGGCGTAACCTCGACGAGCTCGTCATCACCTATCCACTCGATCGCCAGTTCAAGGGTAAGAATCTTTGGCGGGGTGAGCTTGATGGCATCGTCAGCGGCGGCAGAACGAATGTTGGTCAGCTGCTTGGGTTTAGCCGGGTTAGCGGGAAGATCCTGCGGCCGGGACGACTCTCCAATGATCATGCCCTCGTAGACGGGGGCGCCCGGACCCACAAACAGTGTCCCACGCTTCTGAAGATTGTCGAGGGCAAACCCGGTGGTTTCGCCGGACCGATCTGAAATCATTGCACCGCCTTGACGATGAGGAAGCTCGCCAACCAATGGCATCCAACCGACATGACGCTGATGGACCATGGCCGTACCGCGAGTCGCTGTCATCATCAACGATCGGAAACCCAACAGGCCCCTGGCCGGTGCAGTGGCCGTGATAATCGTGCGACCGGTGTCACCGGGGGCCATATCTAGGACCTGGCCTTTGCGCGGTGCCAGTGTCTGGGTCACCGTGCCGATGTAATCGTCAGGGACATCGATAACAGCCTCTTCGACCGGCTCTTGCTTCTTCCCGTCGATCTCGCGAACGACAACTTCCGGTCGGCTGACCTGCAGCTCGAATCCTTCGCGCCGCATGGACTCTATGAGAACAGCAAGCTGCAACTCACCACGTCCGGCCACCTCGATGACCTCAGGTGACGAAGTCTCTCCGAGCTTGATCGAAACGTTTCCGAGGATTTCCTTCTCGAGCCGATCCCGGATCTGGCGAGACGTGAGGAATTTGCCCTCTTTGCCCGCGAGAGGAGACGTGTTGACCCCGAAGGTCATCCGCAAAACTGGTTCATCAACAGACAAGCGGTCGAGCGGCACCGGATTGATCGGGTCGGCCAACGTATCGCCAATCTCAACTTCCGGTATGCCAGCCACGATAAAGAGATCACCAGCGGTGCGTTCGGTCACGTCGATTCGGTGTAGCCCCTCGAAACCCATCAGGGCCGAAAGGCGCTTCTTCATGGGAGCTTCATCGTCGCGTCCGTGGCATACGGCTATTTGGCTGCCAGACTTCAGCGTTCCCTGGATCACCCGGCCAATAGCCATCCGGCCGAGGTAGTCAGACGCATCAAGGCTCGATACAAGAGCTTGGAGCGGCGCATCGGGATCGCCAGTAGATGACGGAATGGTTGCGAGGATCGTATCGAGCAACGGGCCGAGGTCTCCATCAGGGGCGGGCACGCCGATTCCTGCCACAGCCAGGCCCTCACGGGCGATGGCGCTCACAATTGGGAATTCGATATGATGCTCGCCGGCATCGAGATCGAAGAAGAGTTGATAAACCTCATCTACGACAGCATCCGGGCGGGCGTCGGGGCGATCGACTTTGTTGATGACAACCACGGCTGGCAAATCCAACGCCAGGGCTTTCTGAAGTACGTATCGGGTCTGTGGTTTTGGCCCCTCGGCAGCGTCGACCAATAGCAAGACGCCGTCAACGAGGGCAAGCGCCCGTTCGACCTCGCCCCCAAAGTCGGCGTGGCCGGGTGTATCAACGATGTTGATCCGGACGCCTTTCCACTCAACCGAAGCCGCCTTGGCCAGAATGGTGATTCCGCGCTCTTTTTCCTGGTCATTGGAGTCCATGACCCGGTCGTCGGGGCGCTCGTGCGCCGCGAAAACTCCAGTGGTCCGGAGCATCGCATCAACAAGTGTGGTTTTGCCATGATCGACGTGCGCGATCAAGGCGATGTTTCTAAAGGAAGAAGCAGACATGCGGCCGGGAATAGTACCCGAAACGCCCAAGAGTGAGACATCGGGCGAGCTCGCTGCACCGGCAATCGTCCAAGGCCCGCGGGTGAGACCCGCAAGGCCGTGGACGTTCGGTGTCAGTCGGCGTCCACGAAGAGCTGCTGCGTATTCCCGTTGTTGATCTTGAATGAAATCGTGTAACGCCCGGACACGTCCGGATCGGTGGAAAAGGTGGTCAAGAGAATGCCGGTCGGAAACCCGCTCACCGCCGCGTTACCGAGAGACGATGGGCCACCAGTGACGATCCCGTACTCATCCGCCCCACCGGGTGCTTCGATCCACACTTGTCCGACCGTCCGTTTGCCCTGCACGAGCCGACCGTGTGACGCGGACGTCATGACAATATCAACCCCAAGAAACGGGGCGAACACTTCATCGAGCGCCGAGCTGCCACGATCCCAAAGGTACAAACCCACCTGTGCTGCGCTCCCACCGGCGCCGACACTCTGATAGATGGCGTTGTTAAATGGCGGTGGCCCTCCCCCGCTGAATACGCTTACCGCATTCACGCTCGGACGAGACTTTGGCAGGATGTGGACAGTCCCGATACCGGTGTACGTATCGGGTGATGTTGGGTCAGGCTGGATTACGAGTTCGACGTCATACATGCCAGGTCCCGGATTGCGGAACGAATTCAAAAAAAGATGGACTTGTTTCATTCCTGGCGCGGCCGGACCAGCCACGAAATCGCCCGTCATCGTCGCGGTAATGGCATTTCCATCCACGGTGGTCGCCCATAGGAACGCCGGTGGCGGCGCAGGCGGACTCTGTGGCCACCCCTGCAACAGAATGGCGATGTTCATCCCATCTCCCGTGTCTACGAAGGCGTCGGGAAGGATCGCAGTTACGGTGGCACCGTCATACAGGCTGATCCCCTCTACTGCCGGATCGAGATCGCCGAATGTCAGAACGAAGTCGGTGATCGCACCTGCTGCGGTTCCATCCGGGCTGATGGGTGCCTTGGTAATGGTGATCGTCAATTGCTGACCTGCTGAAGCGGTGGAGACCATTGCCAGAGTCAGTGTCATTGTCAGGATCGTCGCCAGGGCGACCGAATTGTGACGTCGCATTCTTCCCTCCTCGTATCTAGCTACACATGGGCGTGGCAAGCCAGGGAGGCCGGGCCAAGGATTAGAACAGAAGTAGGAGAGTGACCTGAAGCCCAAAGCCGTCCGAGGTCCTACCAAAATTAGTTAGGCAACGAATTGCCGGAGCCCAAACTGACGGAAACCAGACCATTTTCTTCCAGCCGCCCAAGAGCCTGCTTAGACATGAATGGTCGGGAAATATGTTTCTGTCCCAGCGAACCGGTACCGTGTTCACGATGGAAGTAGAAGTCATTCGATCGGCTCGCCGACGCAAAACCATCCAGGCCAGAGTCGAGTCAGGTGTTCTCAAAGTAATGGTCCCCGATTCACTGACTGCCGAACAGGAAGCACACTGGGTTGACGTAATGCGCACCAAGCTGGCCACCAAGGCTAAATCGGCTCCAGGCCTTGAAGATCGGGCACACCGCCTCGCCAAGGCCTACGGCCTGCGCCAACCAACGACGGTGGCGTGGTCGACCCGGCAGAACCACCGGTGGGGATCCTGCACCCCCGCCAACGGAAGTGTCCGCTTGTCGTCACGGATGACTGCCTTCCCCGACTGGGTCGTCGACTACGTCATGATTCACGAACTGGCTCATCTTTCAGAGTCGGGGCATGGGCCAGCGTTCAAAGCTCTTTTGGCACAATATCCGAAAGCTGAACGGGCCGAGGGCTATCTCATTGCCAAAGCCGAGACCGGCAGCTAGTCAACCCGGACGGTGCGGGCGCGCGCCCAGGCATAAGCGAGCACGGCCCAGCTCGCCAACAAAACAGGACCCAGCACTTCGATGGAGAAACGCTCAGCGAGAAGCCCGACCAGCCATGGCAGGAATGCCGCTCCTAGGCCAGCAACGGCCAGCTGATACCCGACGGCCGATTCGGTGCCTTCCCCACCCACCTGGCCAGGAGTTAGAGAAACCAACCCTGGAAAAACCGAAGCCATCCCCAAGCCGAGAACCGGCAGTCCGATGAACCCCCACCCGGCCGGGTCCAACCACAGAATCACGGCTCCCACCAGGATCATGATGACGGAGGCATCGATCGCCGACTTGATCGATACCCGCTTGCCAAAAAAGCCCATGCCGAGACGACCAGCCGTGAGTCCACCCCAGAAGAGGCCAACCCACCATCCTGCTCGGGTTTCGGTCAGGCCCCGCTGCTCGAACAAGAGGGTGAACGACCACTGGCCAGCCGCCACCTCCATGCCCGTATAGAAAAAGAAAGCCGCCAGCGTCGAAAAACGAGCTGGGCGACCGACCCCGGTCCTCCGCTCGGGAGGCACCACCTTCCACATGGGCGACACGGCCATGGCCGTCGCAAAAAGCACCAACCCGGCCACTGCCAGGCCCACAAAGGCCCATCTCCAGTTCGGCAGGACAGCAACGACAACGAGCGGCCCGAGGGTCGCTCCAACGCCAAACAGACCGTGAAGCAGGTTCATCGCCCGAAGCGAGCGGAATCGTGCGAAATAGGAGTTGAGACTCGTGTCGAGCCATCCTCCTCCGAGGCCGTTAACAAACCAGGCGAAAATCACGATCGCCCAGTTCGGGGCAGATACGAAGATGACTAGCGCCGCTACGCCAACACCAACCGCCCCGACCATCGAGCGCCCCATACCCAGCCGGCGGGTGAGGCGCGGGGCGAGCAGCGATCCGATGATGTAGCCCATCGTAAGTGCGGCCGTGATCAATCCGAGTCCGGAAACCGACAGCTCAAACTCGGAGCGTAAGGTCGGCCAACTCGGCCCAAGCGAACCGTCGGTGAACCCCAACTGGGCAAAAGCAGCGAAGCCGAACGCGGTGAGGAGCCAAACAATCGGTTTCCGGCCGCGAGCCTTGATCTTCTTGGTGTCCGACATGTGCGCGATGACCCTAATCGCGCCGCGGCAGGCCGATTCGACGACGTACGCTAGGTTCGGCAGTAGCCGCAGTCTGAGGAGATCCATGAGCGACGCAACAGTCCGTGCTCGGGCGAATGACATTCCGGTCTATGAGTTCGACACTCTCGCGTGGACGACTCCGAAGACTCTCGCCGAATCGCGAGTGGCGATCGTCACGACGGCGGGCCTGCGCACCGACACGGCGACGCTCTGGTCTCAGTCCGACGAGGGCTTCACCGTGCTACCCCACGGCAACACGGATCTCTCGTTTGCGCATTTCAGCCCCAACTTTGATCGCTCCGGATTCAACATCGACGTCAACACTGTCTTACCGCAAGACCGGCTTGACGAAATGGCCGCCGCAGGGACCATCGGGTCGGTCGCATCGCAGCACATCTCGTTTATGGGAGCCGTGAAAGACCACAACCTGGCGACGATGAGGCTCGACACAGGCCCGGCAGCCGCTCAGTTGCTGCGCGACGATGGCGTAGACACAATCCTCCTGACCCCCGTCTGACCATTTTGTACGCGCACGGTCGGTGCGCTCGGTCACATTCTCGAAGCTGAGGGCTTCGCTACAGTTGCGCTCGCTCTGGTCCGTGGCCAGATCGAACGATCCGCGCCACCCCGTGCCCTCTACGTCGAGTTTCCGCTCGGTCGTCCGCTTGGAAAGCCCCTCGATCCGGAGTTCCAAACATCGGTTATCACGGCAGCGTTCGACCTGTTGGACGAACCCTCCGGGCCAGTACTGGTCGACTTTCCGACGGTGATCGAGGATTCCTCGTCTGAGATGCTCGCGTGTGCCGTACCTCCCCGTTTCAACCCGGACTTACATCCGGCGGTCGATGAAGCCCTCGGGCTTCGGGCCGCCTACAACCGGACGTTGGAACGATACGGACGCACCAGCGTCGGGCGCACTGGAACCGCCGACGACATCCCTGATTTGATTGATGTGTTCGTCAAGATCAGCAATGGGACGGCCCTCGAAGAAATCGACGTGCCAGGAGGCGATCATTTGGCGGTAGCCATGGACCTTCGGTCGTACTACGAAGAAGCAGCCTTGTCGTTGTCCGACCACGTTCCGGCGGCCCGCCAGGCGGAAAGCTGGCTGTATCGCGGGACGAAACTTGGTGAGGTTCTCCACCGGGCCCAAGCCACCCTGAGGGCGTCAGGAACCGACCGGAACGACTGGTACTACATCATGCCCTCGACGCACCATCGAGGTGACTAGTGACACACCACTAGGACTCTTCTGCCTTCGTGAACGCAGCCGCCACGAGCACAGCCAGAGGTATCAACGCGGCGAGCGTCAAGGCTGGGCCATACGCTCCAGTTATCCCGAACACCACCGAAAGTCCGAACGGCCCTAGTGCGGTTGAGGCCACATTCGTGAAGGTCCCAAAGCCCTGAATGGCCCCGATGTGTTCTGTCCCAAACCAACGGGGAGGCAGGGCGCTGGCCACCGTCCGGGACGCTCCCCCCGCCGCGCCCAGCAATACGGCGTACAACACAATGGTGGCGGTGGAATCCAGAAAGTTCACCATCAACAGAGCAGATCCGAGCAGGGTCATCGCTGCCATGATGAGCCACCGACCATGAATCCGGTCGGCCAGGGCGCCGAATGCCAGGCCCGAAAGCGAACTTCCGACGACTTGCGGGGCGAACATCAGCGCCGCCTCGCCAGCGGTCAATCCGGCCTCCCCAAGCAGGCTGATCTGGTGGAAGTTGAGGGCGGTACTGAGCATCCCCGTGGCACCTGAGGCGGCCAGGATCACCCACAATCGCCTCGTGCGGATCGCCTCGGAACGGGTAAGCGACTTGCGAAGGGGTGAGATCTCATCGCCGCCTGGCTGGCCGCCGTCAGGAAGCTGGCCGACAACTGACGGTTTGTCGATGATGCCAAATCTGGCAATTGGCACGACGATAACCCACACGGCGATGGCTGACACGATCCAGGCGACCCTCCACGAGAACCCCTCGATGACCGCGTTTAGGGCGATCGGCCCCAACGCCATCAGCGCTGAGACCACCGTGGCCATAATGCCGAGTGCCAGACCTCGTCGCCGGTCGAACCAGTGGGTGACGGTGACCGTGGACACCAAGCCCAATGACCCTTGGCCCAGAAACCTGATCATGCCGTAGCCGACGGCCAACGTAACAAAACCCTGAACGCCGGACATGAAAACCAGTCCGGCACCAAACCCAACCCCAATCCACGTCATGGCTTTGCGCACGCCAACCCGATCGATCGCTCTGCCGACGAAGGGCATGCCGAGTGCCCCGAGCAAAGTCCCGATGAGGTAAGCCAGCGATACCGCATCACGCGTAAGCGACAAGTCTGCGATGAACGACTCAACGAAAACCGATACACCGAGGGTTTGGCCTGGCACCGACATGGCGCCGGCGATGATGGCCAGGGCCAAGATCCGCCATCCGGAGAAGGTTGTTTTTACAGTTCGCCCGGACATCAGGCGAGATTAGTCGCCGGTCTGCCTGTCACGATCGCCTAGTCGAGCGCCATCCGGGCAGCGGTCTCGGCGTGAATGCGAGCCGTCGGGTAATAGGGCACCGACACATCGGACGATCGCAAAAGCAGCTCAATCTCGGTACACCCGGCAATTACTGCCTCGGCGCCGCTGGCAACCAGTCCGGCGGCGATCCTGACGAACTGTTCCCGCGATTGATCGGAAACAATCCCCCGGACAAGTTCGTTGTAGATGACATCGTGGACGATGACCCGATCGTCGGCGTCGGGGACCACGACGCGCAGTCCGTGACCTTCGAGACGCCCGATGTAGAAGTCGCCCTCCATGGTGAACCGGGTGCCGAGCAGTCCGACTTTGTGCTGGCCTGATGCCACGATCCGGTCAGCAGTCGCATCGGCGATATGCAGGAACGGCACAGTTATTGCGTCCTCAATGACGTCAGCGAGCCGATGCATCGTGTTCGTACAGAGAACAATGAGTTCGGCTCCAGCCCGTTCAAGTCGGGCAGCATCGGCGGCCAGGCGGATTCCGGCCGCCTCCCATCCGCCTGCCTCCTGGACGGCATGGATCTCAGCGAAGTTGTAGGAACGGATAATCAGGCTCGCCGACGTGGACCCACCCAGTTCGGAGCGTACGTACTCATTGATTGTCCGCTCATATTCGATAGACGACTCCCAGCTCATGCCCCCGAGCAACCCGATCGTCTTCATACGAGGTCCCTAAGTGTCCGACGCATAACCTTCGCCGAAGCGGTCCTCGGTAGCGACTCGACTATCCGCACTTCGCCGACTTTGAACAGAGGGTTCAGCTCCTTCTTGATGAGGTCCTGCATGAGTGGGAGGAGCGTTTCCGGGCTGGAGCCGGGTGCGACGGCGAAGACCACCAAGCGATCCGGTCCTCCCCCAGCAGGGGGAACGCCAACGGCAGCGGTCTCAACGACTCCGGGGACGGCATTGATTGCCCGTTCGATCTCGGCCGAACTCACCTTGATGCCGCCCAGATTCATGGTGTCATCAGATCGCCCCATCGCCCGATAGTGGCCGTTGGATAGGCGCCTCAGCTGATCACCGTGCCGTCGCAACGGGACATCAGCCTCGGGAACGCCGTCGTAGTAGACACGCTGGTGATCACGATTGAGAAGGACGCCAGACAGGCCGATTGAAGGCGGAACGATGAACACTTCCCCCTCGTTCGTGGCGAGTTGACCTTCGTCGAACAGTCGGATATCGAGACCGGCACACGGTGTCGTGAATGTAGAGGCTCCGAACGACTCGACGACAGTGCTCGAGAGGTAGCCACCGCCAATCTCGGTTCCACCGCAGTACTCGATGACCGGTGCACCGGTCAATCGCATCAGCCATCGCATATCGTCGGCGTTCGAGGCCTCCCCTGTCGACGTCAGCACACGAACGGATGACCAGTCAAGGACCTCGATTTCGGACGTAGACCGCCAGGCTCGCACCAAAGCGGGCACGACCCCAAGGACATTCACCCCGACGTTCGTCACGAACTGACAAAACTCAACCGACGTCGGTATCTGGCTCGACAGTGCAATCGTTGCCCGATTGAGCAACGTGGCGTAGATCAGCCACGGACCCATCATCCACCCCAAATTGGTTGGCCAGGCGACGATCTCACCGGCATGGATGTCCTGGTGTATGAACCCGTCAGCGGCCGCCTTGATCGGTGGCGTCTGGTCCCAGGGAATCACCTTGGGATCGCCAGTGGTTCCGGAGCTAAAGAGCAGGTTCGTATAGCTAGACGCCGGGCGAATGACTGGCTCGACCATCGGCTTATCGCCGGCCACCGTCGCCCACGTCGTGTCCTCTTGCCGGAGGTCCACCCCCGCTCCAGTTTCTACGACAACACACCGAACAACACCAGCGTCGACGACCTTCTCGTACATCGGAAGGCAGCGGTCACCGCGCATCAGCACATCCTGAGTGATAACCAGGTCACAATCAGCCAGCGCCAGCCGGTTTCGAATCTCGGCTGCGGCAAAACTGTCGGCGATGGAAACGACAGTGCCACCCGCCCACACCACAGCCAGGTAGCCAACGACAGCTTCAACGGTCATCGGCATGGCCATTCCAACCCGGGTATCTTCCGTCACACCGAGGTTTCGCAAACCTCCGGCGCAGGCTTGCACCCGTCCTCGGAGTTGGGAGACGGTCATCCGTTCGACGCCGGCCGATGTTTCATAGACAACGGCATCAGATTCGTCGGGCGCTTGAAAACACGACAAGACGATATTGAGTTCAGCTCCTGGCAACCATCGGGTGTTTTCCGGCTCGCCCTCGGATATCGACCGTGGAGGCTTCGCGAAGTCGATGCCAAGACGTTCGATCATCATCTGCCAATAATCATCCCGATGCGCACACGACCACCTATGAAACTCGGCGACGGAACGGCAATGCTGCTCGTCCATCAGCGCCGAAACATTGGCGTTAGCGATCACCCGATCGTCTGGCTCCCAATCCATAACATCGGACCTTAGTTTCTCGATGGCGGCCAGAGACCCGACTCGGCGCGAGAGCCACTCACGGCAGGCGTTCGCCAATGGCTTTTCTGGTTACGAAACCCAGCCAGACTGCACCGAGCGTCGGGATTCCCAGTACAGACAACCACATCCATACCGTGATTTCCCGGCTGGCGATGGCGGTTACAGCCAGCAAGGTAAGCCCGGCCGCCCAGCTGGCAATGAGCGTCAGTGCACCCAGCCAGCCAAGCGCCTTACGCCCACTCAAGATGAGTGATCCCGCACAGATCACAGCAGTGGTGGGAATTGCGATTTCCAATGCCAAAAATAGGATCGGTTTCATGATTGGCTCGGGTTAGCTGGCATCCACGTAGACTAAGACCATGTTCGGACCTTTGAACGGCGTACGTACCGGCCTCGTTATCGCGGCAGCCCTGGCGGGCATCACCGCCGCACTGCTCGACCAGTGGGTTGTCACCGCTGCACTTGGCGCCGGTATCGCAATCCACGGTCTCGGCTGGTGGTACCTCTACCAGCGACACCAGACGCAACGCTAATTGCGCTAACTCAAACAGGCATCGCTGGCTCGCATCTCACCGGACTGTTAAAGCAGCCCTACAGTCCTGGTCAACAACGAAAAGAAGCCGTCAGCATCGACGTACCGCATGACCGTGGCGTTAGGTGGACGTGTCGAAACCCCCCACCAGTCGACCACAGTCATGCCCCGCGTCAATGGGGAGTCAGTTTCGATTTCAACGTTGCAGTGTCGGCCGGAGAAAAGATCGGGCTCGAGCAAATAGGCGATCACGCAGGGGTCGTGCAACGGAGCCCCCTCAGTTCCATACTTTTCGCGGTCATACCGATCGAAGAAGCCAATCCATCCAGCCACAACCCGCCCTGCCTCATTCCCGAGCTCTCGGAACGCCTCCTCTCGGATGGCGTTACTCAATACCTTGTGCGTGACGTCCAACGGCATCATCACGATATCAATCCCGGACGCAAAGACCTCGGCGGCGGCGACCGGGTCAACAAAGATGTTGAACTCAGCGGCAGGAGTGGTGTTGCCCCCTTCAAAAAACCCGCCGCCCATCATCACAATGCCAGCCAGCCGGTCGGCAATCGCCGGTTCCAGCCGAAGCGCCAGAGCCACGTTCGTAAGCGGACCCAGGGTGCATAGGGTGATCTCGCCAGGATCTCGGGCCATCACCAATTCAACGATCCGTTCCGGTGCATAACCTTCTGTGGCGGGACGGGAAGGATCGGGAAGGTCGTATCCATCGAGACCGGTTGGGCCGTGCACGTATTCGGCCGTCACGAGTTTGCCTTCAATCGGGCCTCCGGCGCCGGCGTAAACCGGTACCTCTGGCCGATGGGCAACATCGCAGACCACGAGAGCATTGCGCACCGTCAGGTCGAGCGGTACGTTCCCCGCCACGACGGTGATCGCCACCACGTCCAACGGCGACCCGAGAGCGAGTAACAGCGCGACGGCATCATCTTGGCCCGGATCAGTGTCGATAATGATTGAACTAGCCATCGGTCCCCCAACGAATCTGTAAGAGACGCTAGCTGCCTGGAGAGCTTCGCTGCCGACAGTAGTGTCCATACGATGGCGCGTTTAGTGAACAATTGGCGAGGATGGGTGGGTGTCGCCTTGGCCCTGAGCTTGGCTGCCGCCGTCGTCGTGGCCGACTTACAGCTGCAGAACACAGTGAAGCAAGCATACGTGGCCGCCGTTAGCGACGCCGAACAGGGCCGCTCGAACCTCCAGGACATCGACGACTTGGTCGGCAGGACCTTGGCGGCGATCGAGCTGTCGGTGCTGGCAGCAGACGAGACAGGCGCGGTGACATTAGATGCCCTGAGTCGTAGGCGACTGAGCCTTGAAGTCGACGCGATTGCCGCCTCGGCCGAAGTGGGCCTGGCACAGGCACTCGACAGCACGATTGATCTCGATGCGAGGCTCGACACCCTCGCCACGTTGTCTGGGAACTTACCAGAACGACTTATCACGCCCGACGCGATCAGCTTGCGAGGCACCATCGTCGAAGCGGCCAATACCGCACAAGTTCTTCTCGCCATCGACGGTCCACTGAGCGCCGACCAAATCGGTGCCATGCGAGGACGGCTCGACGGAGCCAAGAGTCTCGGAGCGGAACTCGACAATCGGATCGTTGGAGTAGTCGGAACGCTCGATGGGATTCGATCAAAGATTCGCTGGCGGATTCACCTGCTGGCGCTAATCGCCCTGGCCGCCCTCGCATGGTTCGGGTATGAAGGATGGCGATCAGCAGTAGCCGGGCCGCAGACCTGGGCCAAGCCCTCGGATGGCGCACATCCCGATCCCGACTAGTTTCAGAATATGAAACCGGGAAACACTCCCCTCGTTGAGTTCACCCGCCTCGCTCCTTCTGGAACGCGCCTATTCGCCAAACTCGAATGGTATAACCCGACCGGGTCGATCAAGGACCGCCCGGCCTGGTTCATGTTTCGAAACGCGAAAGAGAACGGGCTACTACCTGCCGGAAGACCGCTGATCGAAGCCACGTCTGGCAACACCGGGATCGGGCTCGCCCGATTGGCGTTGATCACTGGCCATCCGATGGTGATTTGCCTCCCGACCACCGCTACCGAGCAGCGAAAAGACCTGTTGCGGGCCTACGGCGCCGAGTTGATCGAAGTCGAAGGCGGACCGAACGGTGCCATCACCAAGGCACGCGAATTAGTGGATGCCGGAGAGGGACACATGTGCTACCAGTACGGCAATCGGTGGAATCCGTACTCGCACTTTTTCGGTACGTCTGTGGAGATCGTCCGCGACTGGCCGTTGGTAGCGCCTCCCGGTCATCTATTCGGAGCGTACGGCACCGGGGGTACGCTCACCGGCAATAGCCGAGGTATGAAAGGCGCCTATCCCGACATCCGGGTCCACTCCGTCGAACCGTTCGTCCATGATCCGATCGGAGGAATGCGCAGCCAGGATGATCCGTTCCAGCCACCGGTCGCCGACCTGACACTCGTCGATGATCGTTACGAAGTATCCCGCCAAACCGCCGAGGCAACGGTCAGCGAAATCATGCACGAGGAAGGCTTCTTTGCCGGTACCTCGTCGGGTGCGGTCATCCACGCCGCCCGCCTCGAACTCGAGAAGAATGGTGGTACTGGGGTAGCTCTGCTCCCAGACGCCGGTTGGAAGTACCTTTCGGGGCCGCCCTGGCAGCCGGCGGGTTAGTACAAGGCTAGAACGAGCCGAGCGGATCAACTTCGGGGTTGACCCAACCACAGAACTGACAGAGTTTGGACCCGACCGTTACCGCCGAATCACACTTCGGACAGCGAATCGGCGGCTTGATAACATGACCGTCGATGGAGCCATCGGCACCGTCGATTTCCTCGATCTTGGCGATGAGCTGTTCGCTGGTGTAGCCATTCTCTTCAAGCAAGGCCCACATCGCTTCGGTGACGAGAGCGAGCCGCTGGACCCGGTCAGCCAACTTGTCGACGTCCGACGTCAACGGCGGAGCGAAGGTATCTGCCGAAGCGGCCATACCAACCCTTTTGCCGAGCATCCTCGCACCGATCACATATCCGGCGATGAAGTTCATCCCTTAAACCCCCCTAGCTATCAGTAAATATGGGCTTTCGTTTTTCGACGAACGCAGCCATATTTTCCTTAGCGTCGTCAATTTGAGACGCACCAGCCATAACTTCGGTTGCAAAGTCGTATGCCGATCGCAAATCCATGTCCATCTGTCGGTAGAAAGCCTGCTTACCAATCGCCTTTGATAGGGCGCTCCCGCGAGTAGCCCTCACCAACAGTTCCTCAGCCGCTTGCGCGACGTCGCCGTCAGGCACTACTCGATTCACAAGTCCCCAGGCGAGGGCTGTTGTGGCGTCGATCGGATCACCAGTAAGAAGCATTTCGAGTGCGTGCTTTCGACCGATCGCACGGCCGACCGCTACCCCGGGCGTCGTGCAAAACCATCCTCCTCGCCCACCGGGGAGCTGGAAGTGGCTGCTCTCCCCCGCCACTGCCAGATCGCATGCGGCAACCAACTGGCAGCCGGCCGCGGTTGCGAGGCCATCAACCTGGGCCACCACGACTTGCGGGATTGATTGAATGAGCTGCATCACGTCTGCGCACAGCGTGAGAAGCTCTCTTGTTGCGGTGATGTCCCGATTCGCCATGTCAGCAAAGTCGTGACCGGCAGAAAAGACTGGTCCTTGCCCACAAAGAATTGCGCCCCGCGCCTTCGACCGTCCGATGGCGCCAAACGCCGACAGAAGTTCGCGCAGATGGGCTTCGGAGAGTGCGTTACGCCGCTCCGGTATCGCCATCTCTACGCGCGTGAACGTGTCATCGGTCACGACGATATGGTCGTAGGACATATCAAACCCTCCTCAAATAACCGTACCCGATCGGGCTAGTGCTGTGTCACAAAAGTAGCGCCCCCGTGTCTCCGAGGTATGGGCGTCATCTGGCAAGGACGCACAACGAAGGCGCATCGGCAGATGCGTCAAGGCGGAGGACACCGCCAGGGACGTCCAAGACCGGAGAGACGCAGTGATTAGGTCTGCGACACACCACTAAGCCAGAGCCGCATGGGCGGCAGCCAGACGAGCCACCG
>CBDTUI010000058.1:0-17785 GCA_965363765.1 uncultured Acidimicrobiia bacterium | reverse complement strand
ATGCCGACCTTGACCTCGATCTTGACCTCGACATGGATGTCGATATGGATGTCGACGTAGACGTTGACACCGACCTCGAGACAGGATTCGACGTCGCTGGCGGCGGCAGTGCCATCGCCGACGCCTTCGCCGGGATGTTGTCGATCCGTGCCGTGTTTTTTGCGCTGGCAGGATTCGGAACGGGCGGTCTCGTTGGGCTCTGGTCAGGACTCGCCCTTCCGGTGCATCTGACGATGGCGATCGTCGGAGGCCTCGGTTTTGCGTACGCCTCATCCTTCGCGATGGCCTGGATCAAACAAAACGAAACCAACTCCGAAGTTCGGAGGGTTGACATCCAGGGCAAGGCTGCCCGGGTCACCGTTCCGGTAGCGGTTGATCAGCGCGGCAAGGTCACCGTACTGGTTGCAGGCAAGCCAACGCAGATGACCGCCAAATTGTTCAGCGACAAGAGCGGTCAGGAACTTTCCGTCGGCGACCAGGTAGTGGTCGTCGAAGTCGACGAATCAGGAACGGCGCTTATCGCCCGCCTCGACTCGCTCGCCAACGAATAACTCACATACAGAAAGAGGTTAAACGATGCTTCCATGGATCGTAAGTGGAGTACTGGTTGTTGTGGCGGTCATCATTATCGCCGCCGTCATCTCCAGCTTGGTGGTCGTTGTTCCGCCCAACCGGGTGGCGGTCTTTTCCGGCTCCGGTGGTGGATCCCGACAAGGATACAAAGTGGTCGTTGGTGGCAGGAAAGTGCGCCGGCCGATCATTGAGAAAGTTGACTGGATGGATCTCTCGACGATCGCCATCGACGTGTCGGTGAGTAACGCGTATTGCAAAGGGACAATCCCGCTGAATGTGCAAGGCGTCGCCAACGTAAAGATCTCCTCCAAGGAGGGAATCCTCGACAATGCTATTGAGCGCTTCTTAGGTCGGCCGATCGAGGCCGTTGCGAAGATCGCCAAAGAGACGCTCGAGGCGAACCTTCGTGGCGTCCTGGCGACGCTGACCCCCGAAGAGGTCAACGAGGATCGCCTCAAGTTTGCGACGACGTTGATAGACGAAGCCGACGACGACATGCGGACGCTTGGACTTGAACTTGACGTTCTTAAGATCCAGAACGTCACCGATGAAGTCGGCTACCTCGAATCAGTCGGTCGGCGTCAAACTGCCCAGGTTCTCAAGGAAGCCCGCGTGTCCGAGGCCGCCCAGCGGGCCGAGGCTGAAGAGCAGGAAGCGGAATCTCGCCGTCGGGCTGAGATGGCCGGACTGCAGGCCGACGAAGCGATCATCGTTCAGCGTAACGAGCTGCGGATGCGTACTGCCGACCTCGAAGCTGAAGCGGTTGTCAAGGAACAGCAGGCCTCGGTGGCTGGCGAAAAGGCTCGTGCGATTGCCGAGCAAGACCTTGAGCAAGCTCGTATCGAACTCCAGAAGCGCCGCCTCGAAGCGGATGTCATTACGCCGGCCCGGGCCAAGAAGGAAGCCTCCGAGCTCGAAGCCAAAGGTAACGCAGCGTCAATCATCGAAGACGGTACGGCTCAGATTGAGGTGTTCAACCGGCTTGTGACGCAGTACAAGGCAGCCGGAGTCGACGCCGAACGCATCTTCGTGCTCAACATGCTGCCTGATCTGGTGGCGAAGATCGTTGACACTGTCAACAATGTCTCCATCGACAAGGTGTCCGTCATCGATGGCGGCGGCAACGGGTCGGGTCAGGGGATCCCGGGGTTGCTTGCTCAGTTGCCGGCGTCGGTAATCAAGATCACCGAGCAGATAGAAAATGCCACTGGCGTCAATATCCTGTCAGGACTGAACCGGACTGAAACGGCCATGGACAACCCGGTGGTCGAAACGGTTCCGCCCGTCCCAGCTTCGGCAGACGAGTAGACGAATAGCGAGACATTCGGCGTGCCACCCGCCGTGCATTAGCCTGTGCGGGTGGCACGTCTTCGCTTGTTCGCCAATCTGAGAGAACTAGCCGGAACCGGCAGTGTCGATATTGATGCAGCCACGGTCGGCGACCTCCTGTCACAAGCGGGATCTAGCTATGGCCCTTCGTTTGTGGCGGCGCTCGGTTCGGCCAAGGTTTGGGTGAACGGCGAACCCGCCACCGATGCGGTAGAGGTGAACTCCGGCGATGAGGTCGCGGTGATTCCTCCGGTGTCGGGCGGAGCGGCAACCATTCTTGACA
Source organism: uncultured Acidimicrobiia bacterium (assembly GCA_965363765.1). GTDB lineage: Bacteria > Actinomycetota > Acidimicrobiia > Spongiisociales > JAENVV01 > JAENVV01. The sequence goes on along the minus strand of CBDTUI010000058.1, from coordinate 15,600 downwards.
ATCCGAACCTCTCCGTGTTCGCGGTGCTTGGTGCGACCGCTGTGTTGGCCGTCACAAACGCCTATCTTTCTGCTGCCTGGTTTGCAGCTTCTGTCGTACTCGTTCTGAGCCTGTGGGCCGTCGATATCGTGCGCGAAACCAACACCGGTGGGATGGCCATGCAACTTCCCCCTGTGCTCGTCGGTATCATGGCGGGAACGACATTTGTGGCGGCCTCGCCAGGCGATGATCGCGGGTTCGTGGCATTTGGCCTGGTTCTCGTCATTTCGCTCATCGTTTCGCTGGTCTGGTCGGTGGCAGTCGAAGAGGCTCGCCATTTATCTGCTGTGGCCAGCACGACCGTTATCACCACCATGGCAAGCCTGGCCGCCGCTTCAATGATGGCGGCTCGACTGGTGGGTGGCCCAACCGTCACCGGCGTGTTCCTCGTGCAAGTGACTGTGGCCGGTATCGCCACGGTGATCGCTTTCCGGGTCGCCATTCTTGATCCGAGCATCGTCGGATCGCTCGGAGCGATCGTGGCCGGGGTCGTAGCTGCGTTTCTGTGGGATTTGCCGATGATCGAGTTTGTTCTGGTTGGGGTGGCAGTTGCCCTGGCCTTGCTGGCTGGGAAAGGCTTTGGCGGTTTATGTCGGACGGGCGAGCCGTACGTTCTTGATCGACCACCGGGCGTCCTCGGCGATCTCGACGGCGCAGTATTGGCAGCAGGCCTGTTATTGCCGGTGTTCTACCTCGTAACCGCCGCCTAAGAACGTGCCGTCAGGTCGCCCACAGGAGGCGCCCCAAAGCCAATCCGGCCGCTGCTGCGATGACACCGGCGGCCAGTGATCCGAGCAGGTTCCCGAGTCCGAGTGCGATATCGCCCCGGCTGAACAGTTCTACGGACTCCACGGTCCAGGTGCTGAAGGTCGTGAATCCACCCAGAACTCCCACGGTGAGCCCGGTCCGAACGGCCACATCCCAATCTGGTTGGTTGGCAGCAACCGAAGCCACAATCCCCAGGAGGAATGCGCCAACGATGTTGACCACAAACGTGCCCCACTGGATTCCCGGGAGGTCTTTCATCCACGATCCGATCGCGTAACGACCGGCAGAGCCGGCCGCTCCGCCGAGCGCAACAAAGATCAGGGTTCTCACCGCAGGTAGCCTACCGGTCGCGAAAACCATCTTTGTGCGGAGGGGCGGGTTTAGCCTGTGGGATTGTGCGAACCCCCACCGCAGTGTTTCTCGTGGTGGCGCTAGTGCTCGGGCTACTGGCCTGGGATCCTGCGCCAGCCATTTCAATTGATCGCCAGGCCGTTGATCAGGCTTGCGCGGCATCCAAGAACGCCCTGGCGGTGGTTGAAGACGGTGCGGCCCGACTCGATGAAGCGGTCCGTCGATACGTTGAGATCAACATTCGGCTTGAGGAGCAGTCGCTTGAAACCTTCGGGCTTCGCGCCGAAGCAACAGACAAGGCCGAAGTGGTTTCCGGACTCCGCTCCCTGGTGAACGACCAGGCGGTGGGTTTGTATATGACCGGCTCGGCCATCCAGGGGACCTCGCTTCTCGCCTCAAAATCGATTACGGACTTCCTCACTGGCCGCCAGATGTTGTCCGGGTTAAGTGAACGAAGCCTCGATGCGGCAGTCGAGTTGGAGGGCCAGATCCAGGATTTACTCGCGCTCAACGGGGAGCTGCAAGCCCACAACGAGGAGCTTGAGGACTTGCGTGACGAACTCGAGCAATTAGCGCTCGAGACCAATCAGGCATTGCAGGCTGCTCAAACTGCTTATTTCGATCTGGACACTGAGTGTGCCCGCCTATACAACGAGTACCAAGCCGAGTTACGCAGGATCGAAGCTGAACGGGTCGCCAACGTCACCGGTGGCCTACCGCTCGAAGCAACCCCTGGCTTCGTCTGCCCGGTACACCAACCGTTCTCGTTTATCAACGACTGGGGATTTCCCCGCGATGGCGGGCGGCGGACGCATAAGGGAACCGACGTCTTCACTCCCTATGGGCAGGAACAGTATGCGGTCGCCAACGGAACCATCGAACTGTTGTCGGGCGGTTTGGGTGGCACTGCCATCTGGCTGGTGTCTGACTATGGGGTCCGCTTCTATTACGCTCACATGAGCGGGTTTGCACCGGGACTAACGAATGGGCAATCTGTAGCCATTGGCGAGCTCGTCGGGTACACCGGTAATTCGGGGAATGCCCGAACGACGCCACCCCATCTTCATTTTGGAATACGAGCGTCGACGGGGGAGTGGGTTAACCCCTATCCTACGTTGGCACGGACTTGCGGATAAGGAGCATTGTGAGCGAGAAACGACGTCGAATCGATCAGATTCTTGACCCGGCCTATACGGAAAACCTGCCGGGCCTTGATCTCGGCGAGCTTCGCGAGCGGCGCCAGGTCGCCGCCGACGTCGAAAGCGAGCTTTCGTACTACCGCCGCATGTTGCATGGGCGTATGGATCTTCTGAACTTCGAGTTGGCTCGGCGTCGGGGAGACGAGAAACGATCCTTGATCGAGGCACTTCCCGAGATCTTGGGAGCCGGTGAACGCGCAGGTGGTCAGACCGGGCGGGTCCGCGGTGAGTTCGATCTGGCTTTGGCTGGAGACGGCAATCGTCCGATCGACGCCGTGTTGCAGGACGATTTCCTCACCCACGTTTACGATCTTGAGGTGTCCGAGTTGGAAGATATCCTTACCGCTTTGACCGAGTCGGAGCGGGAAGTCTCCGTGACTCGTCGGGCTATCCAGGCGGTCTTCGATCAGGTTCAGCAGGTCATTTCTGATCGCTATCGGGAGACCGTTGTCGGCGACCTATCCGATTGAGCCTGCTGGGCAAGGTCGTTCGTAACGGGGTAGTCGAAGCCGAACATCACGGAGCGGTCGCGGTCGTCGACCCGGACGGGCGCCTCGTGGCATCAATGGGAGATATCGACCGGCTTTTTTATGGTCGGTCATCGCTTAAGCCATTCCAGGCCAGAGCTTCGCGTGATATGGGTGCACTGGCCAATGGGCCTTCGCTAGCGGTTGCCTGCGCCAGCCACGGTGGCCTGCCCGTCCATGTTGCCTACGTCCGTCAGATGCTCGCCGAGGTGGGATTGACCGAGGAGCTGTTACAAACTCCTCCGAGTTGGCCCATGTCCGAGGCGCAGGGCCGAAGATACGCGGTGGCTGGCGAGAACGGGCCGCTAAGAATCTGGCACGGTTGTTCTGGCAAGCACGCCGCCATGCTGCAAGCGTGTGTGGCATCTGGATTCCCGATCGAAACCTATTTGGATCCCGAGCACCCGCTTCAGGAACAGATGCGGGTACGAATGGCCGAAGCTCTCGGTCATGTCCTGTCGGAGCCAGCGATCGACGGATGCGGCGCACCCGTATATGAGGTTTCGGTTCGTTCGATGGCGCGGGGTTTTGCCCAGGTTGGCGCCCGGTCCGACTACGAGGAGATCTGGACTGCCATGCACCGATATCCCGCTCTGGTTGGCGAGAACCCGCGCATCGACCAATGGTCGGCGACCGTAAGCGAGGCCGCCGCCAAGGTTGGTGCCGAAGGCCTGGTCGGGGTGTCGGTGCGGTCCCGGTTCGGCATAGCCGTCAAGTCGTGGGATGGTTCTGTGCGAGGGATCGAAGCCGGTCTCCTAGGAACGATGGAACAACTTGGACTCTTGAATGGTTCGTCACGGAGTCTGATGCGCAGACGCCTCGCCGTGTTCGGGGGCGGATCCGTGCAGGGCCAGGTTGAGCCGACAGTGGAACTTGTATGAACGTTTTCGACAATCCCCAATTCTCGTTGCCTCCGATTGCACAAGGTCTCGGTCCGTTCCCACACGGTCCCTACCTGAATACGGTTTGGGAGCACACGGCCACGGCCGGGGAGGAGTTGTGGATAGTCGGCGACGATCGGGGCGTCATTCCTTTTGTTACTCACGGAGGCACTATTCGTATGGTCGGCGATCCCGACCTGGTCGATTATCGGAGTCCGCTCGGCGATGGAACGGCTGACCTGATTGCGAGTGCCGTTGCAGGCTGTCCGGCTGGATTGCGGATCGTGTGCGATTCGCTCCCAAGCGCCGCCTCTGAGGTGATTGCGAAAGGACTCGAGTCGGCCGGTCTGCCAACCACGGTCTCCGAACACACCGTGGCGGCCGTCTTGGGACTTCCGGACTCCTTCGAGGATTACCTGGCCTCTATCGGCAAGAAGGAACGACACGAGACCCGGCGCAAGCGTCGTCGGTATGAGGCCGAACTGGGCGAGGTCAGATTTGTTCACGAGTCTTCAGGCGGCCGTCTTTTCGACGAATTTGTCGCATTGCACCGCCAGTCGGCCGGCGAGAAGGGTTCGTTCATGACTGAGCGGATGGAAGCATATTTTTCAGCCCTGTCGGAGCTCGACGGATGGGGGATCGATGCGCTGGTCGACGACAGCGATCGGATGGTGGCCGGAGGGTTCGCCTTCCAAAACGAGGAAGGCTACTTCCTGTACAACAGCGCTTTTGACGCATCTCGCTCCGAAGTCTCGCCTGGCGTAGTGTTGCTGGCAGGGCTCATTGAACTCGCCATCAACAGGGGAGCGCGTGTTTTTGATTTTCTCAAGGGTGATGAGGCATACAAGTTCCGGATGGGGGCCGATCCCCGTCAGCTCTACGTTGTCACGGCGATGACATGATCAAACGCGTCGCCTATCTCAGCCTCCACACGTCACCGTTGATTCAACCAGGAGGCGGAGACGCCGGCGGCATGAACGTGTACATCGATCAGCTGGCGAGAACCATGTCCGATCGGGGCGTGGCAGTAGACGTTTTTACGAGGGCCACCGACCCCGATCAACCACAGGTGGTAACGGTCAACGATCGTTACCGGGTCATCCACATTCCTGCCGGTCCAATGTACGAGCTACCGATCGCCCAGCTGACCGAATATGTTTTCGAGTTCGCCGAGTTGGTGTGCGACTGGGCGCAGGAAACCGGCGCCGAATACGACCTTGTCCACTCTCACTATTGGTTGTCGGGATGGGCGGGGCTGATGGTCAAACGTATCCTTGGTATTCCGCTTGCCAACTCATTTCATACGCTTGCGAGAGTGAAGGATGCGACCCGCCGACCGGACGAGCCGCCCAGTGCCCTCGTCAGGATCGCGGCCGAACATGACGTCATCGCTGGCTCCGACTGTGTGATTTCATCAACCCAGGCCGAATACGACGATCTTTTGACGCACTACGGAGCCGATCCGACCCGTTTATGCACATCACCTCCCGGCGTGGATCACGATCTGTTCAAGCCAGGCGACCGGGCGACCGCCCGAGCATCCCTCGACCTCCCGGCCGATGCGCCGGTTGTGCTGTTCGTCGGTCGCATTCAGGCGCTCAAAGGTGTCGATGTGGCTCTTGATGCCTTCGAGAAAGTTCAGGCCGGGCTGCCCGACGCCAAGTTCGTGATTGTCGGCGGTCCGAGCGGGCCAGATGGCGCCGACGAGGTTGCCGCCCTACGCGAGAGTGTCGCTCGACGTGGCCTGCAATCGGCGGTCCATTTCCATCCACCGGTTGCGCATCATGACCTTGCGGTGTTCTACCAGGCAGCAGATGTGCTTATCGTGCCGTCACGTTCTGAGTCTTTTGGTCTCGTGGCCGCCGAGGCGCAGGCGTGTGGGACTCCGGTTGTGGCAGCCAGAGTCGGCGGTCTGCAGCACGTCGTGTCGCATCGGCAGTCCGGGTTGCTCGTGGATGGATGGGAGTCGGCGGACTACGCAGATGCAATGACGCGGATGCTCTCCGATGCCGCCTATCACGCTCGCTTGTCAACCGGAGCCCTGAAGTTCTCGGAGCAGTTCTCGTGGGCCATCACCGCTAACCGCCTCCTCGAGCTATATGCCGGCATCAAAGCCTGACGCCGCCCGAGTCCTTGCCGACTCGATTGCCGAGTGGCTGGCCGACCCCGACAACGACGTTGTCTATACCGAAGACGTCGACGGCTTAACGGTCATCAGGATGCGGCAAGTCGTTCGTGATTTTACGTCGGTCTGGTTCTCGGTCGGAGATCGATCGATCGAGTTCGAAGCCTACATACTTCCCGCCCCCGACAATGAAGCCTCGCCGGTGTTTCGGCAATGTTTGGTGAGGAATCAGCGGGCCTGGAGGGTTCACTTCATGGTCGGCAAGGACGGCGGCCTCGTTCTCCACGGTCGTTTGGCCAATGAGGTTGTCAACAGGATGGAGTTAAGCCTTGTGTTGGCCGAGATCTACGACACGGTTGAGACCAGTTTTCGCCCATTGATACGGGCCGGATGGCCATCTCAGGCTGGTCGCGAAAAATAGGTTTGAGAAACTTCTTCACACAGGTTGTGCACAAGCACCTGTGGAAACCTGTGGATACTGTGGATAATTCACCTTTTTCGTCGAAATCGTGCATAAAGTGATATCGGTAACGATAGTGTGAGACAGTCACAAATATTTAGTGATAGTTATCAACCCGGTTGACGCATAGAATTATGTTTCGTAGATTCCCAGTAAGCAAAGCCCAAGGTGCTGCGACAAATAATCAACCGTTCGGGGAAGTGCGGAAGACTTGTCGGGGTTCCTTGGGCTTTTGCGCGTCCAGGCCCGCTCTGCGTTCCAGCGATTCGCGTTCCAGCGCTTAGGGTTCCAGGCCGACCCCGAGCGTCGCTGCGACACCCGCGTCGATCATGAGATCGAATTCGGCAGGTGGTTCGACAGCTGGTTCGGCTGAGTACCCACCCAGAGTTTTCATGAAGAGCACCGTGACGTAGATCCGACCGTTGGAATCGACTTGGGAGGCGATTCCAACCCGGTCATAGTCGCCCATGATGTTGGCGCGATGGGTGGGTGAAGCCATAAAGGCTTTATGCAACTTGGGCACATTCGGTCCGTACCCGACGTTCTCCCCGATGGATTGCCATCCTGAGGTGAATTTGGTGAGGTCCGATGAGTGGTAGATATCGCCGCTCGCCAGCATCGCCGACGTGTGCAAGGCCGCATCGTCGACCAGGTCGGCGTAGGGGACGAGCGCGATGAGGCCGGCGGCTACTCGTTCGTCGTTAAGCAGTGCCACAAACTCAGTATCGAGGTCAGCTGTGGTCTGAGCCATCGATAGTTCAGCCGCCAACACGGGAGCCGTGGAATTCGCTGTGGAATTCATGGGGGTTGGGGTAGCCGCCAGGGCGGTGATGACGTTTGCTGTCATCGCAAACGTCAAGGCAATGATGAAGGCCAGGCGCATACCTTGTCTATCGGCATCGAGGCCCGAAATGTTGAGCCGACCGGGGAGATTTTCCCGCTCTAGAGCGCCAGTCCAAACATGAGTTCCCGCAGATTTACGGGTTTGGTCTCGTACGACTCCAGATCGATCCGCATCGACCCGAGGCGGAGACCCTGCATACCTTCGCCGTGGTTGGTGAGGACCCTCAGCACGCCGTCGGTGTAATCGAGCACGCCGAGTCCCAGGCAGGCACCGACCCCATCTTGAACGCCAACGACCATCCCGGCGAGCCGGTCGAGGTCGAGGCCGGTCGGCAGGGTCGGAGCGAAAACTGTCGGTCTGATTCGCCAGGCTTCAAGCGGGTCGGCGAGGGCCTTTCGCAGCTGGGCCCCCCGAACTTCCGAGCGAACGTCTGGCGAGACGGGAATGAGATCCGGGTGTACGTCGGCAGTGATGACGTCCACCGAGAAAAACCTTTGCAGCATCCCGATGATCGGTTCTAGCTCGGCCCCGCGCTGGAGTCCGACAATCAGGCCGGGGTGGCACGTTTCGACTTTGTGATATTTCAGCGTCTGCCCAACCACGCCCGAGACGGTGCCGGTGGTGTCGATGAGCACAAGATCGGCGGTAGCCATCGCTTGTTCGACAAGCGCGGCGGTGGCGAGCACCATCTGGAGAACCAGCCGCGACGGGTTGGTGCTGCCCACAAATCGGAGGGCGTCGGCTTCGGAGATCGATTCGAGATCTGCCAGCGTTCGCACCCATTTGAGACCTACACAACCGGGCGGGCCAACGGTTGACTGGCCGACGTCGGCATCGACCAACGCTGTGACCTTTCCCCGTTTGGCGGTTTCGCGCAGGATCTCGCGAGCCAGAGTCGATTTCCCGGTGTCGGGGGCTCCGATAAGCATCACAACACCACCCTGGTCCGCAACCGACGCCGCAAGCTGTTTGTGATCAGTCACGAGACGAATGGTAACTGTCGGCGGGGCTAGCCGAATCGCTTGTTAACATGCCGGGATATGCGGCCCGCCACTACGTTCGTCATCATCGTCCTATTGGCCGTTCTAGCCATCGCTGGAACGATTCAGATCATTCAGTTGAATTCTCCCTGAGCGCCAAGCGCCTATCCTTCGGCCTTTGAAAACGTGATTGGTCGTTCCAATCCCACTGCCAGTTCGTCCGAGGCGCGCCCCTGCCGGACCGCCAGCGCCACGAGACCCTGCGAGTCGATCACCGCCATAAGATCTCCCTCGGCGACCCGTCCGAACGTGTCGACAAGTGGAATTTCCTGTTCGTTGATTCCGACCTTCACCTTCATCGTGTCTCCGACCGAAATTCCGATCTCGGCCAGTTCGTCCGGCCCAACGTTCGTTTGAACGTTCCCGAATCGATCAATCCACCAGGTGTGACCCGACACCGCATCGGGTCCGACATCGGGCAACGGCAGAATCATCGGAGTCAACGAAGCCGGAGATACCGGATCGCCGAGCTCTTCGATTCGCGCCTCGCCTGACGCGAGCACGGCGGCGGCCGGGCCAAATCGATCTCGTCCGTCGAAGGTCGCCCCGGCCGACGGAATGATGAAATCGGGGTTGGAAAGCGTGTGGGCCGCCGTGGCACCTCCCACGATGGCCACCGCCGGCGACAGGAGCCCATTGTCGGGGCCGACGAAGTAGCCCCAATCGGTCTGGACTGCGATCGGGAGGCGCTCAGTGCCAACTCCGGGATCGACAACAGCCAGCGCAACTCCCTCAGGTAGGTACTGGATGGCCCTCATCAATGAGAGTGCCCCAGACCGAACCGAGCCAGGGTGTATGGAGTGGTTGATATCGATGACGCGGGTTTCAGGACTCAGCTTGGCGATGACGCCGTGGACGACTCCGACGAACTCGTCCTCATGGCCAAAATCGGATAGGAAAGACACAAAAGTAGGCATTTTCAAAAAAACTCCAGAAAGTTCTCAAGCTGCGATGGTGGGTGACCGATACTAGGGGGGTATGGGAGCGCTTCGGCGGTCCCATAAGGAGACAACTGAAGCACTACGGAAACCCTTGGGCACGTTCAAAAACCCAAGGTGTATCGGAAGCCTCCCAGCCCGCCCCAGTGGTGTGGAAGTTGATTCCTAAGAAAATGCCGGACCCCTCGGGGTCCGGCATTTTGTTTAGCTGAACTAGCTGCCTACAGGAGCGTTACGGCGTGGTGGTGGTCGAACTTTCGCCGGCAGGTACGGTGGTGTCGGTGGTGGTCCCTGCGGCTGGCACCGTCGAATCTGTTGTCGAGGTCCCATCAAGAGGGGCGCCAGCCAGGCCGCAGTCATTGATGGCCGTCTCAAGCGGTTCGCCACCGAAGGCCACCCGTTCGTAGAGAACTACCGAGGCGATCTCTTCTGCGCTGAGCGACTCGCCCCAAGCCTGCATACCGCCAACGACTGGCTTGTTGGCGTCACCGTACGTATTACCAAACTGGGCCGTCCACCCGGCCGATCCGAGAGACACCCAGGTGACGTGGTCGGTGCATGACGAGAATGTGGCCAGGACTGCTCCACCGCTCAACGCCGGACCGGAACCGCCTTGTCCGGCAGCGCCATGACAGGCCGCGCACGTTGCGTACACCGACGAGCCGATGGCCACAAAATCGGTTTGGCTGCCGCCCCCGCCCCCGACTCCCGAATAGGCAGACAGGTCGCAGTTGACCATTTCGTTGTTGAAATCGACGGCCAGTTGGCCGGCTTCACCGCAGTCGGGTCCGGCGGAGTTGACCGTCATATAACCGACGGCGAAGAGCGGCAGGAACGTGAAGAGCGCCACCATCCAGGTTGGGATGACCGATTTGGTGCGTTCTTTGAGCCCGGCCGTTCGGACTGTGGTTACTTGATCCCATTCGTAGGACTCCTCGATGGTGACGGTGTCCGGGATCGGGGCAGCGGAGATAGTTCGCACCGTGGCGGTGGCAGCGGCGGCCGGAGCGACTGCTGGCGCAGGGTCGACAGGTGTCGGCTCAGGTGAGGCTGAGGCAGGCGCAGGCGATGCTTCCGATGGAGCGTCCTCAACGGGCGCTGGCTCAGAAGGTGCCGGTGCGGCGGCCGGAGCGGCGGCACCGCCCGCCCACGCAGCCAAGATGTCTTCGACAGTCGCTCCGGTGGCTTGGGCACGGGCCGTTGCAGAACGCATCACGAGATCTTCTGGACCGCCGACGTTGGCGGCCGCAGCCGATAGGTCACTCATTTCGAGTCCTCCAAGAATTGCACGAGCGCAGCGAGATCTGCTTCGGAGAGATATGCGTAGCTTGGCATCAGCGAATCGGGGTTAAGGCTCTTCGGGTCGACGAGGGCTGTGCGCAGGACTGCCGGATCTTCGTAACGGCTGCCGATATGGGTCAGGTCAGGGCCGATGCGGACAAAACCCAGGGTGGGCGGGCCAACCGCCGGGCTGGTGCCCGGTTCGGTGACAGGGCCGAGGCCGATGTCTGTTACGACTGTCCGAACTTGCTGGGTATGGCAATACATGCATCCTTGCTGTAGATAGACGTCCCGGCCAGCCAGGCCGGCGTCTGACAGGATCGGGGTCGTGCCGGGGATCTGGTCGGCGGCAGCGTTGCGGGCATCGAGTCCTGCAACGCCAACCGCCAGTAGCGCACTGATCACAAATAGGACGACCATTCCGGCGATCGGCAGCATCGGGTGGTCGACCCGGCCGACCAGAAAAGGTGCGGCGTCGCGGTTGGCCCGGCGTGAAACGATCGGGACGGCCGCAACCGGCTGGGTAACAGGCGCCGGAGCGGGGGTGGCTGGAGCTTCGGCGACCGGGGTCACCGATTCTGAATCTTGCGCCGGTTCGGCAACTGCGGGCTCGGCGGCTGCCGGTGTCGCGGTGGCTACGGACTCCCCGCCTCCCCAGGCGCCGAGCACTGCGTCGACGGTCGAACCGCTTGCAGTCGCCCGGGCTTTGGCTGACCTGAGCACGAGTTCCTCTGGGACCCCGAGAGAGGAGGCGAGCGAAGCTGCGTCGCTCATGACGCCACCAGGACTTCGGGCGCCGGCTCTTCGGTAAACACGAGCGTTTCGCGGGGGGCAGACTCACCCGATGTGTAGGTACGCCACAAGTTATAGAGGTACACGAGCGCAGCCGCCTCGATAACGAGCATGCCAAGCAGCCCGAGCGAGTACAGCCCGCCCACCGCGTCGGCGGTGGCCGAAAAACCGTCACCGGCAATTGCCGAGGTGCCGGAATAGGCCGCCGAGACCCAGGTGTAGCCCGCCGCTAGGCCCGCTGCCCAGAGCGCGCCCGCTGCCAATACAACGCCGATCAGAGTGAGGCGTAGCTGAGTTCGTCCGAGCGGCACTGAAAACACTTTGCGGCCGAACGTGCGAGGGACGGCGTGATATCCGAACGAGAAGGCAAACAACGACCCGACGCCCCACACCGTCGCCACCTGCGTGCCTGACGAAAATGGCGTAAGTCCGATGACTGCCGACACACTCCGGAACCCCTGAATGCCTGCCACGAGGGCCACTAGCGTCGCTGCCACGCTACCCACTATTGCGAACCGGACATCGGCGTGGGTGCGGAACATATCCCATTTCCCCTGCATCGTGCCAGCCAGGTTGGCCAAAACGGCCAACGCCGGGATGATCATCCCGAAGGCAAAAACCGCCCCGATGCTTTCGGCCCAGTCTCCCATCGGACCGTAGATCTGGTTGGCGGGGCCCGCCCACAGGCTGGTAATCATAAGGGACCAGAAACCAACCATGGCCAACGAGCGGCTGTACAGCGGGTTGCCAGTGACCTTCGGGACTATGTAGTACGCCGCCCCGACTCCTACGCCGACCGCCCACTGGGAATAGATCGTCGACGTATAAAAGACGTTTTGGGCGATGCCCCCTACGACTGCCTGGCTCGGGAAGTTCCCGACCAAGGTGGCGCCGATCAGCCAGAGGATTCCGGCGACGACGTAATACAGGCTGACGTACGTCGACGTTTCCGTTCGGTGGCTTATCGTTTGAATGGCGACGGCCAGCGGCACGAGGTAGGAAACCAGCAGAAGGGCGTCGGCGATGACGTGAAAATCTGCCAGGGGCCGCCCGTCGGTGTAGCCGAATCCGACTGCCACGATCGCCAACAGTGTCACCGCTGCCGACCCGATCGTGGCGAGAACCGCCAGTGGTTCGTTCCAGAGTCGGGTTCCGGTGAGACGGGGGAGCAGGAAGTAGATGATCGCCAGGTTCGAGAAGGTCAGCCAACCGAACAACGCTGCCATATTCGCCATTGGCTGGAGGCGACCGTACGAGAAGACGCCAGCGCTGGCTAGGAACGACGGATATGCGAGCTTAAGACTGGCGAGAACTTGCAGCCCGATTGCCAACAGCAGAAAGACGCCTGCCAGGAACAGTGCTACCCGGTCGGCGGAGTCAGCTCCCCGGACGACACCGGTTCGGGAGCGCTTATATTCTGCGGTTGTGACCAAGCCAGCGCTCCTTCAGCATCTACGACTGTGTGGGCGGGTCGCAGCTTACTCGACTGACCGCCCGCGTTCGATTTCCGTGCTTCGCATTCTGGCTGGCGGATGTGTGGTGCGTCAAAGTGGGAACTAGGCGTCGGGTCCTGGGTTCGGATGGCGTAGGGTGAATTCAGAAACGTCTGCTCGATCTGCTAGAAATGCCATTGCACGTATGCTGATTGTGCCCGCTCGCCGCTTCGAGCAATCGGGTCCCGAAGAGGAACAGAATAAGAGCCTATGAACTGGGTCTACGACCAAAATAGACGGAACCGGATCGGCACTGCTGCCATGGTGTTCGGGCTGTTTACAACGGTTGTCGGGTTGGTCATTGCCGTAGCGTTCGGAAACGAGAACATCGTTTCGGACGGATTCCTTCGAGACAGCTTCCTCAATATGCCGCGCTGGATCCCGGTTACCTTCGGCCAGCTCACCGCCGTGGCTGGATCCCAATTCATCATCGGCGGCGCATTCCTCGTGTGGGTCACTGGCAAAGAGATGACCTGGACCCGGGCTGGCGTTGCCACCTTCCTCACCTGGTACCAGCTGGTTCTGTTCTACGGCATCATCCCTTCGGAGTGGCTCAACCTCACCCAGGGCCCACTGGGCTGGACATCACAGAAGGTGTTCTTGACGGTCCCGAAATTTCTCATTTTGAACAACGAAGTCGAGATTTCGTTTGCTGTACTCAAGGATGCCATCTCGGGTGGCTACCTGACGGGAACCCTGGCAGCAGGGATCGTGCTGGCGGCCAAGATCCAAGGGTTTGGCAAGGGCCAGCCTTCTGCTCCGGTCGAGGTTGACTCACCGTACGGTCGACCACTCTCGAAAGCGACCAAGTAATTGGCAACCGCACGTGACGTCTGGGTCGAAGTACCTCCAATCCGCGACGACTATCAGTTGGCCGTCGTCGATGGGGCCTATTTGTTGGCGCAGGTCAAGCCCAAGCAGTTTCTGCACATAGATCAGTCCGAATGCATCCTGTGCGAAGGCTGCGTCGACATCTGTCCGTGGAAGTGCATTCACTACCTTTCGCTCGACGCCATTGCGGAGGGCAGTAATGTTGCTCACCCGAGCGAGAGCGAAGGAGCAAAAGGGTTCTTTCTGGTCGACGAGAACGAGTGCACGCGCTGTGCATTGTGCGTCGATCGGTGTCCGACCGGGGTCATCACCCTCGGAAAGTTTGCAGGGTCGCTGTCGGACGAGGTAGAGACGGCTGGCTTGGCACCATGGGACATTGACACGGGACAGCGCGATCATAAGAACGGTTACGTCTACGGACTACGGATGTAGGAACTGATGGCAAACGGAATAGTTGACAAAGTCAAAGAACAAGCCTCGACCGTGTGGGGCAAGCTGTATGGCAGCCAACTCGCCGAATCGATTCTTCGGCCAGGTTCGCCATTTAAGAAGGGCTACACGGATACCCCTCGTAACCGTTCGTACGTCATCATGAACAACGTGCTCTACCACTTGCACCCGGTCAAGGTGAAGCGTCACGGCGTGCGCCTCTCCTATACGCTCTGCCTCGGTGGGATCAGCTTCTTCCTGTTTATTCTGCTGACCATTACCGGCATCTTCTTGATGTTCTATTACGCCCCGACTGCCGAAGCCGCCTACTCGGATGTGGCCGCCCTGTCGACGTCGGTTGCGTTCGGTTCGCTTGTCAGGAACATGCATCGATGGGGCGCCCACCTCATGGTGCTCTCGGTGTTCTTGCACATGAGCCGGGTCTTCTATCACGGCGCCTACAAGCCACCACGTGAGTTCAACTGGGTGATCGGCGTCATTCTCCTCTTCCTCACCCTTTTCCTTTCATTCACCGGCTACTTGCTCCCCTGGGACCAGCTGGCACTGTGGGCTGTGACGGTCGGCACCAACATGGCCGGGTTTACCCCGATCTTTGGTGACCAGGTCAAGTTCGCTCTGCTGGGTTCGGTTGAGGTGACCGCCGACACGATTCTGCGTTGGTACGTCCTCCACGTGCTGTTCTTCCCATTCATCATCGTCATCTTCATGGCCGTCCACTTCTGGCGAGTCCGTAAAGACGGCGGAATCTCAGGTCCGCTGTAAGGGAGTGATGTATGTCTGACATCCCAGAACATCTTCTCCGCCGATCGGCAGAAGCCAAGGCGAAAGCGCTTGGTATTCCGGTCGAACAGGTCTTGGCCGAAATGACGGGCGAAGCTCCGCCGACCGCTATGGCCGCGGGTGCCCAGCCGAAGGTCGAAACCGTCGGTGCCACGCCAGCAGCCTCTTCAGATCCTGCACCGGCGGATCCGGCCCCAGCAACTCAAGTACCGGCCGAAGCCGTCCCTGCGCCAGATCCTGCGCCAGCCCCCGCTGAACCAGCCCCCGCTGAACCAGCTCCGGCCGAACCAGCCGCTGTTGAACCAGTTCCTGTAGAACCGGTCACGGTTGCCGCTGCCAGCGCCGATGTCGGTGGAGAGATCGATTACGAAGCTGCCGCTGCCAAAGCTGGCATGCCCGCCTCCTTGCTACAACGCTCAGTTGAAGCCAAGGCCAAAGCCAGCGGAGCATCCGCCGCTCAGGTGCTTGCCGAAATGCTCGGCGAAGAAGTACCGGAAGCTGCGCCTACTGCTGCTGCTCCTGCCGATCCGGAGCCAGCCGCGCCAGCCCCTGCCGATGGAGCGGTTGCCGAAGTCGTCGAAATGCCGGCCCCGGCTCAAGAGTCCGCCCCAGCCGCCAGTACACCGGCCGCCCCTCCATCTGGAGGTGGCGCTACTGCGGTTGCAGCTCGTCCGATCGCCCAACCCGAAGCAGTCCCCGAGGGTGTGCGCACTCAACGGTTACTTACAGTCGTCAAGGCGAAAGCCATTCAGCAGGTCAAGTCCGAACCGAGCGACAAGGTCAGCACCTGGCCGCACTTGA
>CBDTUI010000057.1:0-17826 GCA_965363765.1 uncultured Acidimicrobiia bacterium | reverse complement strand
GCACCGCCACCTTCTTCGTCGTTTCTTCGGGATCAAGCGCTCCGGGGTACGGCCCGGCAAGTATTCGTCCTGGATCAACCCAGTAAGTGCCCTCAGTTGGTGTCTTCATGTGTTCGTTTCGCTGATCCGCCCGACGGGTGATTCGCACTCTTGAACCATTTGAGGCGGAGACGGAACGCGATAGCTCGAAAACCGGCGCTTACGCAAAGGAGTGGACCATCAAGATCACCAGCTGCCGGTGTGTGCCACGCCAGCGGCAATTATCCGTCCTAGCCGGGTATGGGCGGGTTTGGGATCGTGGTATCGACATCCCGATGTTCTAGAGGCCCGGACCGAGACCCATACCCGCAACCAGGGAAGTCAACACAAGTGCAGCTTGAAAGAGGCCCGCTTCGGCCGATTGAAGGCTATACCCCGATTCGAACGGCGTCGCCATCTGAGTGAGAACACCCTCTACCTGTCCCGGTGTACAAGAGACCGTGGCCATTGCAAAGGTCACCAGTACTGCAATTGTCGCTTTGCGCATCAGGAACTCGCCTCTCCGGTTTGGCTTCTCGCTCGTGTTCACTGGTTGGACCCCTTGATTTCACCAGTGAGGGCACCACCATCGCCCGAGATTGCAAGGCAAATCCCATGACGGGTCCCCGCTGCCCACGTCTCAGCCGTCGGCACGATCCAGCTGAAATCATACGACGACCGGTCCGGAGGTACACCTACATATCCCTCAAAGGCGTCACGGCAAGTGCTGGCGGCGTTATCGGCCAGGAACTGATCCCCGGGGAACGGCCCATCGTTGAATGCCGCTGAGTAAGTAACTTCTGCCTGGCGAGGGCCATCACATGAAACTTCGGACCAAGACGTGAGCACGCCGTCTTCGCCTTCCAGGTCGATGCAAGGTCCAGGGGGTGTTTCGGAAAAGGGGGTTAGGCCGGCGGTTGCTTCCTCAACTTCGGGCAGAACCTCCGTGGTGATGAACCGCCAGGCGAGAAAGCCTCCAACTCCTATTACGAGCACTATGAGAGCCCCGACTATCAGACCGACAGTGAGACACCCGGATTTCTTCGGCTGAACAGACTGACCCTGGATCACGGGTTGGGTCACAACCGGAGGCGGAGGCTGACCAGGAACGACAGGAGGCGTCGAACCAGGCACCGGTTGAGCCACTGCGGCGAGCTTCGTTCCACAGTGCTGGCAAAACGATCCAGCTCCGGCTTCACGTCCACACGATTCGCATATCCGTTCCAAGGAGTCACCCTAACACCGCGCATATAACGGCTGCGGTCCGAGAGGGTGAATGCACCATCGACTCGCCAGACCCCAGCACGACTTTCCAGGACACGGGGTCCAATGCTGCGCAAAGGTCCGCCATCGGGCATTCAAAGGATCTTCCCACGAATCGAGCCTGTGGTGGACAAACCGATCCGACTTCACCGAGGTCGCCATCCGCGGCCAAGACGCCCGCATGTTCGAGTCGAAAAACCGACCACACGGCGGCATACGAAGGAGGAGAAGGATCGGGCAGTTTGTCTGGTTTTTACAGGGGACGGGGGTTCGGGTCGCGGATCATTTGGGATTTGGGTTACGGCCGTAAGTAGTTGCGCCGGTTCAGACCGCGTTCGGTTCGTCGATCCGGCCGATCCGCCAGCCGAATCACTGTTCCGCTGAATGGAACAGTGATAGCTAGGGTGTGACCAACTAGTCGGAGTCCGAATGACAGACCAACCCACAGGAACAACGATCACCGCCGTAGAGCGCACCGCCGAGGTACTTAGGGCGTTTGCTCGCGCAGACCGCCAGACTCTCGGCGTGACTGAGGTTGCTCAGGCCTTGGGTATTTCGAAGGCCGTCATTCACCGGATACTCAACTCTCTACGGGCGACTGGTTTCATTGAATTCGAACCGGTATCTCGCCGCTACTTGCTGGGACCAACTGCACTCGATGTCGGATTGGCTTTTCTTCGCCACGTGAACGTCCGTGAGCTCGCCCGCCCAATCCTCAAAGAGCTTTCAGAGCAGACGCAAGAGACTGCCACACTCTCCATTCGTTCTGAACGGCAACGCATCTACATCGACCAGGTGACCCCGGCACGCGAGGTGAAGATGACGGTGGCACTCGGTCGATCGTTCCCGCTTTATGCAGGAAGCTCATCCAAATCCCTACTCTCCTTCCTGCCGCAGCACGAGATCGACGAATACCTTGAACAGGCCGACCTGCAAGCCCTCACCGACCTGACAATCACGGACCTGCCTACTCTTCGCAGTGAGCTCGCCGAGATCCGCACCCGGGGGTATGCCGCCTCGCTGGGCGAGCGACAGGCCGGCGCCGGGTCAGTAGCCGCACCGATTCTCGACCACCACGGCTATCCCGTAGCTTCAATGAGCCTCTGCGGACCCGTGGAACGTTTCAGCAAGGAGTCAGACCGCGCGGCGGAGCTGATCATGGCAGCCACCAGGCGGCTTTCCCGGCAGATCGGTTATCAGGGGTGACCTCAGCCGGTCGGTCGTGAGAGATACCTGCCGGTGGGTTCACCGACAACGTTCCCTCCGTCAACAATTTGTTGACCACGGAGAAACACATGCTTGACCTTGCCCGTCAACTCATGGCCTTCGAGCGGCGAATACTCTTGCGTCGATTCTGACTCGGCAGCTCGCACCACAAATGACTCGTCCGGGTCGACAAGGGTCAGATCTGCGTCGTAGCCGACATCAACGGTTCCCTTCCTATGTAGCCCGTAACGTTGGGCGGGATTCCACGAGACCAACTCGGCGACCCGATGCAAAGGAAGTCCCCTCTTTGTCCCTTCGCTCAGAACTCCAGACAACAGGAACTCGGTGCCGCCGAAGCCGGACTTGGCCAGCCAGATGTTGTCCGGGTTGTCGGCGTCGAGTTTCACCTCTTCCCGGCAGCAGGCATGGTCGCTCACCACCCAGTCGACATTGCCTTCGAGGACCGCCTCCCAGAGAGCGTCTACATCCTCGCGGGGTCGAATGGGTGGATTGACCTTGGCGTAGTTGCCGTTCGCAGTGTCGATGTCGGCCAGCAGGTGGCTCACGGTGACCTCGCGTCGGAAGTCGATGTGCGGGAAGGCCTGCGCCATGCGGAGCGCTGCGTCGATTGCCTTGGCCGAACTCAGATGCAGCAGGTTGATGTTGGTGCAGTCGGTCTCGTGGGCAAGGTAGGACGCAATGGTGATGGCCAGGCCCTCTGAATGCGGAGGGCGGGCTGCGTTGTAGGCGGCCAATCCGGACAGTTCGCCGGAGTCCTCAACCATCTTGGTGTATGCCCGCATGATCTCGGCCGTTTCGCAGTGCAGAGACACCGAGATGTTGGCGGCCTTGTCGGGAAATCGGTCCATCGCAGCCCGTGCCCCTCGCATGATGAACTCGAAATGGGCGTAGTCGTACTGCTCACCGGGCGGCGTCATCAGGAACGAACTCTGGTCGTCCGAGCGGCCGTGCAGGCCGTGGCTGCCGTAGAACATGAAGATCTTGTAGGAAGGCACACCGAACCGTTCGATTAGCTCAGGGATTTCGTCGATGTGTTGCTTCATCATCGGCGCCAAGTGGTAGCCGTAGTCGACGTATGAACGACCTTCGCTCATGTCGAGAACGTCGGGGAAGAAGTCGGCGTATGGTCCGCCCTTGTTGAGGTAGTACTGGCCAGTTCGCATGTAGCTGATCGCGGAGGTGACGCCGCCACTGGCTGCTGCGCGGCTCTCGGAGACGATGTCGTCTTTCAATGGGTTATAGATGCCGAAGTGCATGTGAGCGTCAACGACGCCCGGAAAGGCCAGGAGTCCATCCCCGTCGAACACCCTCACCGCCTGGGCAGGATCAATGTCGCGGGCAACCTCGGCGATGCTCCCGTCCTGGACGGCGATATCGAGCGTCTCGATTTCGGTCCGGTTGGGTCTGACCAACCTCACGTTTTTTACTACGAGATCGAACATTCTCTCTTCTCCTCATTCATGCGGGTTGGAACCCGCTGTTGGTTGTGGTGATTCCGCTGGCGACGTGGCGGCCGGCCAGGTAGCCAAGGCCAAGTGCCGACAGGAGTCCATTTCCGGCCAAGTAGCCGGCCGCACCATGGCCGGAGATGCCGACTGCCGCTCCGCCGGCTGCGTAGAGACCGCTGACTGGGGCCCCGTTGCGAAGCACCGTGCCGTTGGCGTCGACCCGCAGCCCACCCTGGGTGTGGAAGAGTGCCCCGGTTACTTTCACGGCGCCGTACGGGGGCCGGAGCGGCTCCTCCCAGAACGTGCGTCCGAACTCGTCCGATGATGTTCCCTCGGCCGCCGAACGGGTTGCCGACAGGGTGGCCTCCACAATCGATGTGGGAGCACCGATCAGGTCCGCCAAGGACTGCTCATCTTCCACCCAGCGCACCGCCTTCGCCACCAATAGGTCCTGGTAATCGCTGAACGGCCGGCAGGCTCGATCTATTCGCTCGTCCAGCACCACCCAGGCCAGACCGTCCGGCTGTGCTAGCACCGGAATCGCATACTCCGAGTAGCCGGTTGTCTCGCTGCCAAAGCGGCGCCCATCGGTGTTGAGAAGGACCGCTCCGTGCATGACCGTTGCCCATGTGACCAGGATCCCATGCGGCGAGGCGACCGAGCCATGCCCCTGATAGGCATCCAGGAACTCCACGTCGGCTCCGATCGACTCGCCGATAGCCAGGGCGTCGCCGGTACTGCCGTCGCCGCCAAAGTACAAGCCTGAAGTGATCTCGGGGATGTGTTGGGACACGAGATCGGGGCGGGCGCCGAAACCGTTCGTCGCCAACACGACCGCCCTGGTTCCCACCTCTTCCCGGTTCCCATCGGGAGTTTCCACCACCGCCGACTCGATGCGAGATCCGTTGTGGTTCACGTCCACCAGGCGCATCGGAACGATGGTGGTGATCTCAGGGCGGCGGCCCGCTTCTTCGAGCAGGTACCGATGGAGAGTGCGGCCGGCCCGGTCGGCAACGGCGTGGCATCGGTCGCGTGAATGACCGGGATACTGGAAGTCGGTGACCAATTCGAGGGGAACGCGACCCTTTTCTGTCATCCATGCGACCAGCTCAGGAGCAACGTTGGTGAGTGCCCCAGTCACGACCGGGTCGGCGGTACCTTTGGTTTTTGCCATCACGTCGCCGTAGAAGAGTTCCGGTGAATCGTCAATCCCGGCGGCCGCCTGCCAGCGGCTGCCTCCAGCGGGAACCATCGACGTGCTCATCGCGGTGTTGCTCCCCTGCCGAAAGGTTTCCTTGGCTTCCACGACTACCACTTCGACACCCAGATCGGACGCCGCCAGTGCGGCTGCCAGGCCGGCCGCCCCCGCTCCAGCCACGAGTAGGTCGGTTGAAAACTCGTTCACTGAGATCTCCTATCGAATAGGTCGACTCCGGCGCCGATCAAACGGAGAGCGAGCGCAGTTGGGTCGAGAACCGGAGGACCGTCAGAAGGCCTCACTTCAACCGCCGAGCAACCGTTGATTATGGCGTCGGCTGTGATACCTCCATCGGCCAGAGCTCCGGCCACCGCTGCGTTCCAACGGGAGGGATCGACGATGTCGTCTAGCGAGAGGTCGAGCACCATCACCCCGTCGAGGTGGTCGGACCATCCGGCAGCCCTAATCCGGGCGGCAAGTTCGTCGGCGATCGGCCGGTTGCGGGCGACGGCTGCCATTCGCAGACCCATCGAAGCTAGATAACCCGACACGAGGCGAGTGATGCCGAACACCGGAAGAGAACTGGACTTCTGGAGGCTCTCAAGCGCCGGGTCGAGAACACAATCGAGGAAGATGCCGTCGTAGCGGCCGGCATCGGTCCCGAGTGCCTCTTCATAGACGAGTCTCTCGGATTCGCGAATCTGAGCTTCGGATTCGAGGCGGTCGGGGCCGGCCGGCAGATTGTCGAGATGAAGGCTGACCCCTGGTGGGCACAGCTCGTCGTATCTGGCCTGCCGGCGGGCGAGCTCGTCATCGGGCACAACGATGGGGGTGATGGCACGCAGTCTCATTTCAACTCCTCGTCAGTTCTTCGATAAGCGCGTCCACCGGCTCCCGAGGAAGGGCTGACACGGACTTCTCCAGTCGGATTGTTCGATCGGCACCGATCAGATCACGCAGTTTGCTGCGTATGGCGTCCCAGCCCAGCGGTTGGTGAGCTGAATCACCAATCGGTTGTTCCACTGCCGCCGACCGGTCCGAGCCTCCCCGCAAGCGAACCGTCACTCGCGCCCCGCGCCTATCTGGTAGACGCGCTTCGTACTCGTCGGTCCCCTCGACGCGGACCTTGCGCGCCAGGTCCTGGACTGCCGGATCTTCCCGGCGAGCTTCTGAGCTGGCGTCAGGCCCGAACGCTCCGTCGAGCAGAGTCACCGCCACCACATATGGAATGGAGAACATCGCAGACAGGCGGGTCGGGAATTCGGTCCGGTCGAGTGTGGCTGCGATGCGATAAGTCTCCACAACGATCTCCTCAACCGCTTCTGGATCAATTGGTCCCTCCGCAGACAGAGCAAGGATCGCATCAGCCGACGGGTGCGTGTAAGCGCAGGCGGCATGTCGCTTGAAGTACCCGCCGAGAATCTCGAACCGATCGTCGAAGGGAACGGCCAGCGGGCTTGAATCAAACTCACCGAGAATCTCTCCGAATGTGAACGCGGCCGTCCCGGCAGCCACCGCCACGCCGGCTGCGGCCAATCGAGCAGCGGCCACGCCGGCATTGTTGGCGGCACCCACCCACAGATTCCGCACCGGGTTACCGGTGAGCGCCGACTCGAAATGGGGTGCCAGGGTTAGGCCGGTGGCAGCATCGATGGCGGCAGCGACTCGTTCGCTATCGAGGCCGCCCAGGCGGGCGGCCACCGCCGCGGCTCCGGTGGCTCCCCAGGTGCCGTGCGGATGCACACCGGGGGCAAGCCGGGTGGCTCGACCAAATCGGGCGGCCGTTTCGTATCCGCCCAGGACAGCCGTCAGCCAATCGGACCCGTTGTGCCCGGCGGCGATCGCCAGGGCGGCGGGAATCACATGGGCGGCCGGGTGCCCCCGCGCATACTTGCTGCCCTCGTCGAGTTCGAGCGAGCAGACGGACGCACCGTTCACCCAGCAAGCAGCACCCGAGCTCGAGGTGCGTCCGAATCCGACCAGGACGGATGTTCCGGTGTCTTCGAACTGAGCAGCGAACGCTTGCACCTCGGAGGTACCGGCGCCGGCCAGCATCACACCCAGAGTGTCGAAAAGGACCAACAGGGTCCGATCCTGAACCTCGGCGGGAACGCCCGACCAGGAAAGGTCGGTAACTTGGCCGGCCAACGCCTGGAGGTCGCCGGGTGAGTAGGTACTCATGCTGCTTATGGACACATCCTCGTCAGAGTCCGAGGTAGGCCGAGCGGACTCGATCATCGCCTAGCAACTCCTCTCCGGTCCCCTCCAAAACGACGTTTCCGTTTTCCAATACGTATCCACGATCGGACAACTGCAACGCGTGCACGGCATTCTGTTCAACCAGCATGACGGTTAGCCCCCGCCGTCGGAGGTCGCTCACGATTTCGAAGATATCCGCAACCAGCATCGGCGCCAACCCTAGGGACGGTTCGTCGAGCATCAGCAGCCGGGGCTTCGCCATGAGAGCTCGCCCAATCGCCAACATCTGCTGTTCTCCGCCGCTCAACGTACCGGCGGTCTGGTCGGCGCGTTCACGCAGGCGCGAGAAGAGCTCGAAGACCTCTTCAAAGGTCTCCTTCGATTCTGATCTTCCGCGGCGGTAGGAACCCAGCAGAAGGTTTTCCCGCACTGACAGCTCGGGAAATAGCTTGCGGCCTTCTGGTACCTGAATCAGTCCCTCCGAGACGATCCGACGAGGTTGCCATGTGTGAATCGCCTGGTCATTGAAAGTAATGGAGCCGGATGTTGCCCGGACGACTCCCGAGATCGCTTTCAGTGTTGTGGTCTTCCCCGCGCCGTTGGCACCGATTAGGGCCACCACTTCGCCCTCTCGAACCTCGAGGTCTATCCCGTGCAGGATCTCCAGATCGCCGTAACCGGCATGCAAATTCTCAATCCGGAGCAATGAGGAACTCCTCACCTAGATATGCGGCCACGACGATAGGGTCTTTGGCGATCCGGGCGGGCGGGCCGATGGCCAGCAGCTCACCGTGGTGAATGACGGCGATGCGGTCCGAAAGCGCCATGATCGCTGCCATGACATGCTCGATCACCAGCAGAGATACACCGCCGTCGCGTATAGCCTTCACCACCTTGACCATCTCGGCTCCCTCGGTTGGCGTGAGGCCGGCCAGCACCTCATCGAGGAGCAGCACCGTAGGGTCGGTCGCCAGGGCGCGGGCAAGTTCCAGGCGCTTGCGAGCTCCCAGAGTAAGGCCTTTGGCGGGCCGGTCGGATAAGGCATCCAATCCGGTGAACTCAAGCATCTTCCTAGCGTGGCTTTCAGCCTCGTCGTGCTCCGGTCGGCGAAGGAACGCCCCGACCATCACGTTCTCCAAGACGGACAAACCAGAGAATGGCTTCACTACCTGGAAGGTCCGCACGAGGCCGGCCGAGGCGATCTTGTGGGGCGGTAGCTGATCGATGCGATCGCCACCGTAGATGACCTCCCCTTCGTCGGGAGGGATGGCACCGGAGATGAGGTTGAACAAGGTCGTCTTGCCAGCGCCGTTCGGTCCAATTATTCCCAGGATCTCCCCCTCGCCCAGGTCCAGGGTCACACCGTTTACGGCAGTAAGGCCGCCGAACCGCTTCGTGACACCTTTGACGCTAAGTATGGGGTTCATGCGGTATCCGCCTGCCGTCGTCGGTGGAACCAACCGATTACGCCGTCCGGCGCCCGGATGATCACCACTATGAGAATCAGCCCGAACAAGACCTGGTCGAGTCCATTGACGCCCTCGATAACTTGGAGGAAAGAGGGAGGTTCTCGGACGAGGCTTCGGGTCACCTCGCCGAGTACCGACAAGATGCCTGCGCCGAGAACTGGCCCCCAGATAGTTCCCACTCCCCCGATGATCGGGCGAAGCAGAATGAGGACGGATACGAAGGGACCAAACGCCAGGTCCGGGTCGATAAACAATAAGAATTGGGTGTAGAAACCGCCGGCCAGAGCAGTAATGAATCCACTGATGGCGATCGCGATCAACTTGGCTCGCAGCGGATTGATACCCAGCGCCGATGCCGCATCCTCATCTTCGCGAACTGCCAGCATCATGCTGCCGATACGCGACTTGGTAATCGCAATGACAACGATGGTCGAAAGGGCGACCAGACCGAGGATCACGAAGTACTGCAGTGAGGGGGTGTCCTCAAACTGGATGCGGGACCAGTCGTCGCCACCGGCGAGTGGAATCGTGATCCCGATGCCGGCGCCGACGAAGTCGAAGTTGTTGAACGTGAGTCTGAGCATTTCGGCCAATGCGAATGTCGCGAGAGCGAAGTAAGCGCCCTTGAGCCCGAATCGGAAAGACAACCAGCCGGTCAAGAGTCCGAATACAGCAGCCACCAGTCCGCCGAGGATCAATCCCAACCAAGGCGAGATCGAGTATTTCGTAAGAGTGACGGCGACGGTGTAGGCGCCAAGGCCGAAGTAAGCGGCGTGCCCAAAGGAGAACTGGCCGGCGAAGCCGGAAAGGACGTTCCATCCGATGCCCGCCAGCGCAAAGATCAAGGCCGTGATCGCAACCGACAACGTGAAGCGCGAAACGCCGAATGGAACAAGCGCTAAGACCGACACAACAACTGCCAGAACCATCATGTCCCGAGCCGAAGCTTGAGCCAGCTTGCGAAGCCTGATCATCGCTCAACCTTCCCAAAGAGGCCTTGCGGGCGAAAGAGCAGAACAGCCAGAAAAATCACGAACACTCCGAGAAGTTTGGACGAACCCGGCACGAAGATCTGAGTCATCTCCTGTGTGAGGCCGATAACCAGACCACCGACTACAGCACCTGGTATTGAACCCATGCCACCCAACACGACGACGATGAATGCAATGATGTTAAACGTGGCGCCGGCCGTGGGGGACACAAACAGGAACGGCATGACCAGGGCGCCGGCTGCTCCCACGCAGGCAGCACCGATACCGAAGGTGATCGTGTAGATGCGGCGTACGTCGATTCCCACCAGCTCGGCGCCTTCGGGCTCCTGGGCGGCTGCTCTGATGGCCGCACCCAACTGCGTTCGATGAATCAGGACGTAGATCGCGCCTGCCAACAGGAGGGCCACGATGAAGGCGATCAGTTTCGGTAACGTGACCACTGCCCCGAACACTTTGATCGGGAAGTCCAACGTAAACAAGCCCAAGTCGAACTCGTTGCGGGCGTAAGCGAGTTCGATTGACCGTGGGGTCCCGGTGAACAGCACGAGCGCCAGGTTCTCGATGACGATGGCGATCCCCAGCGTCAGTAGAAGCTGATTGTGGATCGGGGCGTCCATCACCGGGTTGATCGCGTATCGCTGGATGCCGACGCCGATCACGAAGAGCAGGGGGATGGTGATCAGCAGGGATAGGTAGGGGTCAATGCCATAGTTGTCGAAGAGGAGATAGCTGGCGTAGATAGCGATGGTCATCAGGGCGCCGTGAGCAAAGTTGATGATGTCCAGCACTCCAAAGACGAGGCTGAGTCCTAGGGCTACCAGGGCGTAGACCCCGCCGATCAGGAGACCCGACACCACGGCTTGGGCGAACACCGTCTGGTTGGTATCCCACCAGGTTGACTGGACGAGTGTGACTGAGACCAAAACAGCGAGGACGGCCCAAGCTGCTTGCCTGAGCCGTCCTCGCATATCGATTTCTCCCTCGGAGTGAAGTTGGTTTTCTCCTTCGGAGTGAAGTTAGTTACTACCCCAGGCGGTGCCCGGGAACACTGGGTCGGCCTCTCGTAGTTCGAGCGGGTACACCTGCTTCACTGCGCCGTCAAGGACCTGCATCAGGACCGGTTGCGCATTCACGTTCTCTCCCGTCTCATCAAAAGTGATGGGGCCAGGGTATGCCATGAAATGATCGGCGATGTTGGTCTCGGCGAGCGCCGCCCGAACGTCGGCCGGATCCGACGACCCTGCCCGCTCGAGCGCATCTGCGATCACATAGATCGCCTGATACGAAAGCATGGCTTCAGTGTCCATCGCTTCGCCGTAAGCGGCTTCGAACTTCTCAAGAACACCCTGCACCTTGGGATCGGAGGAGTTGAAGTGGTAGTTCGAGTTGAAGAACAACTCCGCACCAGCTCCGAAGTCCGCAGCGAACTGCGGTGTGTGATATGCCCCTTGGGCGATGCCGATTATGGCCTTCACATCGACCTCGAGGTCCGTGGCCGCTCGGGCGGCCAGCAAGCCGTCGTTGTAATAGCCGGTGAGCACGATTGCGTCGGGCGACGCGGCGGCGGCCTGGCTCATTTCGGTGGTGAGGTCTGTGACCTCGAACGGCGGGTATGGGATGCGTGCGACTACCTCGATGCCGTAAGCGGCTGCTGCCGCTTCGAAGGCATCGGCAACCGACACACCGAATCCGGTGTCGTCGTGGAGGTAGGCGACGGTCTTGATTTCATCGCCGGCCAGTTCGCTGATGAACTGCGCCCCGCTTGAGCCCATGCTCGTCGCGTTCGGCTGGATGCGGAACACGTTGGTGTATCCCTGGTCGAGGATGGAATCGGCCACAGCCACATCGATCACGAGCGGAACACCTTCACGCTCGGCTATAGCTGCCACGTTCGTCGTCACTGCAGACTGGTACGTGCCGATGATCGCAGAAACCCCATCGCCGATCAGCCGCTCGGCCTCGGACTGGCCAACCTCGGCTGCACCGGTCGAATCGGCGGACACCAACTCGAGCGGAGCACCGCCCAGCGAAGCGATCCCGCCGGCAGCGTTGATTTCCTCGACTGCCATCTTGGCACCGTTTTCCATCCGATTGCCAGCGCCAGCCAGGCCCCCTGTCAACGGATGGATGGAACCGATCAATACCGGTCCAGCCGGCGTCACCGTTCCTTGAGTCGTATCGGGAGTGTCGGGCTGCGTCGTGTCAGGCGAAGCCACAGCCGCGGTTGTGGTGGTCGTCTCAGCGGAATCGCTGACGCACGCCGTAGCGATCAATGCCAGCGACAGGACCAAGGACAAATAGATCGTAAATTTTCTCATGCCGAACCTTTCCGAGCTTTCCCGTTCATGTTTCGCTCAACGAAACACTGTTTCGGACTCGATGAACGAAAACTAGTATCACCATTGAACCGGTGTCAATGGATGGGCGGTCTAAATGTCGAAGTCACCTCTCGAATTGGTTCGTGACTACCTAACCGCTGCCGGGGACCGGGAATTAGAGGAAGCAGAGGGCTACCTAGACACCCGCGCATTCCTGATATTCCCACAAGGCCGCTTCAATAGTGTTGAGGAACTCGTAGCGGCTACGAAGAGCCGCTACCGCTCCATCGGCAAGACGCACGAGACCTGGGACGTGTCCGGCTCGGACATCGACTCGGTTGTGATCACAACCGGCACCCTCCATGGGGTCAACAACAACGGAGTCGCTTTCGCGGGAATCCGCTTCTGCGACCGGTTCGTTGTTCGAGACGGCCTCATCGTCGAGCAGCATGTCTGGAACGACCTAACCGAGTCGGGGGTGCTGGAACTGCGCTGAACCGGCCGGCGCATTAACCCTCCGCTACGGAATGGAAGTGCGGCGACCACCATCGAGAAAGATCGTCGACCCGTTCATCACCGTCGCCGCGTCGTCGAGCAGAAGAGCCACTGCCCATGCGACATCGGCCGGAGTGGCGAAACGGCCCACTGAAGCCTCTGCGAGGAGTCCGGCCCGAGCTTCTTCGACGGTGACACTTCCGGCATCTGCGAGGTGTTCGATGAGCCGATCAACCCGGGGACTGTCGACTGGCCCCGGCGCCACAGCATGGCATGTCACACCGCGCGCTCCATACGCCGAAGCAAGCTGACGTACCAGTGCAGCTAGGGCAGCGTTGGCGACACCCGCCGAAACCGAAGCCGGCACGGGGTCGTATCCCAGATGACCCGTAACCGCCACGATTCGGCTCCCGGCAACCAAGCGACTGTCGACCGCTCTAACAAGGCGCAACAAGCCGTTGACCTTCACATCAACGGCCTCCAGAACCGAACTGGTGTCCACGTTGGCCACTCCGCCGGCCAGCGGAGGTCCTGCAACGTGAACTAGAGCCCGAACCGAACCGTCGAGGCGATCTGTCACCGCTGCCACAGAGCGGTCGTCTCGGAGATCCACTTCCATCAACCCGACACTCTCGTTGCCGTGCCGTGCCAAGCCCAAGACGGTCAACCCCCGGGCACGCAAAGCATCCGAGATGGCCGTACCCAACACTCCGCTGGCACCGGCCACTACCGCCCATTCGTCGGTCACGGACACCTCCTCATCAGTGGGTGAGTTCCATCATGGCCGACACCGACGGTGCCAAGTCAAGGGCCCATATTTCTCCCTCGAGTTCGCCAACCTGATCGGCCGGGATTGCCTGGCCGGCGTTGAGACGAAACTTGGTGGCCAACTCCTCCGGGGACAGGGGTCGATCGGGACCACCGCGGTTGTGGCTGATCCGCTCCGAGAGTTCGGATCCGTCTCGCAGGCGAACGGTCAACACCCCCGGGAACTGGTGCGGGAATATGTTGGTGGCCTCGTCGTCGGCAACGCAACGCACAAGCCCGGCAAGGCGGAGACGCTCGGGATCGTTAAGCGTCTCTTCGGTGAAATCGTTGGAGTAGACACCCAGGCCGCCACCACCAACCAATGCGGCAGCCACCGTGAAAGGCCCACTGAACTTGGCGTGATAGGGAGTCAGCGGCTTCGCCTTCTGCTCAGACGGTTCGGCAATGGTGCGCAAAACCGGTGCCGGGACTCCCAATTCGATTGCTACGATCTCGCTCGGTTCAACCCCTCGCGCCCGAAGGGCGAGCGCGGCGTCGATACCGGCGTGGGTGAAGTGATTGGTCGGATACGGCTTGTAGAAGATGCGGGGCAACTCCCAGACCTCGCCAAGCCCATCGAGAATTGCTTCTTCGTTGAACCGTCCCTCTGAGTAGGCCTGGAAGAACCCGAAACGGCCTTCGAGAACTGTGGGAGGCCCGGTCAGCCCATGGCGCGCCAGCAGCGCGGCGGTGACCCCAGCGTGGGCTGCCCACCCGCAATGAATGCGCTTCACCGAACCACCGGTCCGGTTCGCTTCCAACAATCCAGCACCCATGCTGGCGGCGATCCCGATCGAGTGGGCTATCTGCCCGGCGTTGAGGTCCAGCAGAGTAGCGACGGCCGCCGCCGCACCCAGCGTTCCGACAATCGAAGTGGCGTGCAGGCCGTTCTCGAAGAAGATCGAATTGCGGATCTCCGGGTCGTAGGAAGCCATGCCCAACCGCACGCAGATCTCATCCCCTACCGCGACGGCCGTCAGTAGGTCGCGCCCGGACGCACCCTCTGCTTCCGCGATGGCGACCGCCGCCGGCACGATCGACGACGAAGGGTGTAGAACAGACGGGAGGTGAGTGTCGTCGAAGTCGAGTGCATGGGCGAGTGTGCCGTTCACGAGAGCGGCCGACGCGGGTGGGAAACGATCCGCGTGACCGATGACTGCTGCCTTTGAAGCGCCTCCGGACTCACGAGCAACCGCCAGGACGATTGCCCCCGGCTCCTCATCTCGGGCGGCGAGGCTGTTGCCGATGACGTCGAGCACTCGCTCTTTAGCGTCCTGGACCAGATACCCGTCCAGTCCCGTCGAACGGGTCCGGGCGGCGAATTCGCCGAGGGTGGCGACTAGCCCGTCAGTCATCGACTATGGCGAGTGGCCGAATCGGGGATCCGGTCCCGCCCACGATTTTGAGAGGGGAAGCAACGAACAGGAACTCGCTGGCTCCGTTCGCTGCCAGCCCTGTGAGGTTCATGACTTCAATAATGTGAATACCGGCCTCCACCATCAAGATGCGATGGACCGGCAAGGTGGCGTGGCCGGCGCCGGGCCGTACCACCTCGTACGCGATGGTCTCGGCACCGCTCACGCGAACTCCCCGGTCGGCCAACCAGTGACCGGCGGACTCACCAGGCCCGGGGGCGCCACCCACTTGTCCCCGGAACAGATCGGGGTCGCTCCAATGCACAGCCCAACCGGTTCTGATCAAAACTGCATCGCCGTTCCCGACCTCGACTCCGGCCGCATCCCGGGCCGCCTCCAGATCATCTGCGGTCACCTCGTAACCGGCTTCCAGAACGTTCACGTTGTGAACGGCCGCTACATCTAACAAAACCCCTCGACAAAGGATCGGTTCAACCGTATCAATGCCCAGCGCGGTCAGCCCATGATTCGATTGTGCGCCGGCAGCCTCCAAACCGCCATACAGAAGGCCGTCTTGCGAGACATGGCCAAGTGCGTCCAGGTGAGTGCCGACGTGGCCTCCCAACAGAAACATCTCGTTGGCTGCCGACCCGCCGTCTGCACGAACCATGTCGCCATGGCGCCGCATCATTGCCAGCTGAAAGGCCGGGTGATTGGGCGATACGGGCATCCCGCGCTCCAAAGGGTGGGCGAGGTCGATCACGCGGGCACCCGCCACCGCTTCCCACGTCAGTCCCAACGGTGCGGTCACAGCACCCCTTTCTCTTGCAGTACGCTCAGTTCCTCGTCGGTCAGACCCAGCTCGTCGCAATAGACGGCATGGTTGTCGTGTCCGAGCGGACGTCCTGCCCAGCGAATCCGCCCAGGCGTGTCGGACATGCGAAACATGACGTTTTGCATCTTGATACTCCCGAGCTCCGGGTCATCGACAGAAATGATCGAGTCGAGAGCCTGATATTGGGGATCTTCCATGATCTGTTTGATGTCGTAGACCGGGGCGATCGCAGCGTGCGCTTCCTCGAAAACTCGGACCACCTCGTCGAAATCTCGTTGAGCGATCCAGCCGCCCACGTACTCGTCCAGTTCATCGGCATGTTGAGCCCGCTCCGCCCCGGATCCGAACCACGGTTCATCGATTACTTCGGGATGTCCAACCAAAGCCATGACACGTTCGGCGATCGACTGGGCACTCGTCGAAACGGCAACCCACCTGTCATCCGCCGTTCGATACGTATTGCGCGGCGCGTTGTTCGCGGACCGATTCCCGGTCCGGGTTTGGGAGATTCCAAGCTGGTCATACACGAGGGGTTGCGGTCCGAGGATGGTCAAGATCGGTTCGATGATGGCCAAGTCGAGCACCTGGCCGGGAGCGTGGTGGACGTCGCGGTGGTAGAGCGCCATCAACACGGCATTGGCCGTCGCTTGAGCAGTGATTCCATCTGCCAATCCGAACGGCGGCAGAGTGGGCGGGCCATCCGGCTCTCCGGTGATCTGAGCAAAGCCGCTCATCGATTCCGCCAAGGTGCCAAATCCGGGACGGCCCGAGTAAGGGCCAAACTGACCGAAGCCGGTCACCCGGGCCAGGATAAGTCCGGGGTTTATCTCATGAAGTCGCTCGGGGCCGAGGTTCCATCGTTCCAGAGTGCCGGGCCGGAAGTTCTCGATTAGGACGTCGGCGGACTCCACAAGACGTTCCATGATTGACTGCCCCTCGAGCTTGGACAGATTGAGCGTGATCGTCCGCTTGTTCCGGCTCAACATCTTCCACCACAGGGGTACCCCGTCTTTGCTGTGGCCGTGTCCACGGACCGGATCACCGCGCGGGTGTTCGATCTTGATTACCTCAGCGCCGAAGTCACCCAGGATCGTGGCAGCCAGGGGTCCCGCGAAAAGCGTCGAAGCGTCGAGCACGCGCAACCCTTGCATGGCCTGGGAGTTCTGAAGCATTGTTGTTCCGCTCACTGGAATAGCGTTTCGCTCAGACTATATCAGGGCTAGGCTCGGTGCCAAGAAGAAAGAGCCAAGGAACTGAAAGTGCCATCGTCCACTCGCCTCCAGCCAATCGCCCCCGCCAGAAGCTTCCTCTATGTGCCCGGCGACAACCCGACCATGCTCTCCAAGGCGACACAACGGGGAGCGGACGCGGTAATCGTCGATCTCGAGGACGCGGTGGCGGCCACCGCTAAGACGTACGCGAGAGAGACAGTCGGGGCATGGCTCTCCGAGCAGCGCGAGGCTCGGACCATGCTTTGGGTTCGGCTCAATCCGCAATCCGAGCTTCTCACACACGATCTAGCTGCCGTGGTGCAGCCAGCCCTGCGAGGTGTCTATCTCCCGAAGGTGTCCTCGCCAGATGAGGTGGTGTTCGTTGCCCAACAGCTCGATGCCCTCGAAGCTGCTGCCGGGATCGAACACGGGACAGTACGGATAGCCCCTCTACTGGAGACGGCGGCCGGGATCCTCTCGGCTCCGAAGATCGCTTCTTCGGCCCGGGTTTCTCACATGTCTATCGGCGAGGCCGACCTGGCCGCCGAGCTAGGCATGCGCCCGTCCCGCGACGGCCACGAATTGGACCCGATCCGCACCGTAGTCGTTGTGGCTTCGGCAGCGGCCAGACTGAATCCCCCGATCGGTCCGGTCGATACCACGTTCCGCGACCTGGATGCTCTGCGCGTAACCTCCGAGGCGTTGCGACGCATGGGCTACGGGGGACGGACAGCCATTCACCCCGATCAAATCCCGATCATCAACGCCGCCTTCTCGCCGACGTCAGAGGAACTGGCTGCCGCCCGCGACCTCGTCGATCGTTTCGAGGCCGCCCAAATGGCGGGTGGGGGGGTCACCTTGGCGGGAGATGGCTCACTCATCGACGAGGCCGTCGCGAGGAACGCCCGCATCACACTCGCCTCTCAGCCAACAAAGGAAAGCTGAACCATGAGCGCATCCAGCGTCAAGGCCATTCTCGGATACGACATCA
>CBDTUI010000056.1:0-18018 GCA_965363765.1 uncultured Acidimicrobiia bacterium | reverse complement strand
GCAGGAAATCAACATTCAGACTGCGCTCGTGCGCCTCGTCGATGATGATCGTGTCATACCTCGATAGCAGCCGATCTCTATGTGTTTCGTTAAGGAGGATTCCGTCGGTCATGACTTTGACCCGGGTGTTGTCGCCCACCTCGTCGGTGAACCGGACCGTATAGCCGACGACGTCGCCCAACACCGTCCCGAGTTCTTCGGAGATTCTCTCGGCAATGGACCGAGCGGCTATTCGTCTCGGCTGAGTGTGGCCGATCAGACCGTTTGTCCCACGCCCCAACTCGAGGCAGAGCTTGGGCAGCTGCGTCGACTTGCCAGAACCGGTCTCTCCGGCCACCACCACCACCTGGTGGTCCCGAATTACGGCGAGCAGTTCTTCTCGCCGTTCACTGATCGGGAGATCGGGGTAGGTGAGCTTGAGCATGTCTCCATGATGGTCGATGGGCAGACACAAGAGAATCCCGGGCTAGGCCCGGGATTCTCAGCTAGCGGGATCGCTAGACGTCGGTTAGACGCCTGAACCAGCCAGAACTCGTGGCTCTACCGTTTCTTCCTTGCGGGGTTCCGCTTTCGCAATCCAGACCAGACCGAAACCACTCAGCATCGTTACGAATCCGATACCGGCGACCAAGGCGGTCACTCCCATTGCAAGCTGCAATGTCGATGCCGTCACCGTTCCAACGCCCAGCTCAGCGATCAACGCATGGGCTGTTCCACTCCACACCTCAGACCGAGCTGGTCCTTCGAGTGGGTGCTGGCGATCAAAATCGGTCCAGTAGCGACCCTCGGTGGGGACGTCGTACGTACCGGCTGCGAACACTTCACCGTTGTACTCAGCGTCTGCAGTGAGGATGACCTCGGTGGATCCATGCAACGTGTGGTAGCCAATGGTGGCCATCTGGTACATGTACTCACTTGGGGTGTTTACTACCGGATCCGCCGGGTCGAGCTGTGACATAACAACCGGATAGCCCCAGTCATCGGTCAACAGGGTCATGATGGCGTCTGCGCCCTCGGTGGTACCCCGGTCGACGAGCAGGCCGTCATCGTTGTAGCTCAGCGTGACGTTCTGCGCCTCGCTGAAGGCCTGTAACGAACTGTTGCCATTCATCGTTATGTTCAGAGAGATACCCGCTCCGATCAGGAAACCCAAACCGATTACGGCCAATACATAACCTAACTTCTTCATGCGGCTGTTCATGGTGCGATCCTTTCATTACCGCTCTTCGATCCTGTGATCGACTTTGTGATTTATTTCACAATGGAAGTATTTCACTTCTAAGGGGTCAGTTGCTATGCCTCAACGGCCTAGCCGTTAGGGCCGAAAGACCCATGCACCAATTCGCATATACATCAGGTCGGTCTCCACCAGGTCGCAACATATCCCTGACCGAACGCCCTTCGTAGGTAGCCTGACCACATGAAACCGGCCCTCATGATCGTCTCTCTGATGTTGGCAGCCTGCTCGACGCCATCGCCGGCGGTCCAGCCTGGTGTCGACCACAGCGCCTTCTGCGATCCGGTGGTCGCCGCATACGAGCGAATTGACCAAACCGACATCGCCACTGTGCGAGCCGTGGTCGTCGCTATCTCTGACGGAGCCACCGAACTTGGCGAGATCAATCGAGCAACGTTGGTCGCCTACGGTGCAGAACTACAGGTCACGCTCACCGGCGGGGTCTGGTCGACAGCCAAACTCGCGACCGAACTCAACTCGCTTTGTGGAGCAGACCTAACCGTCTGGGCCTCTCCGTAATGAGCCGTGACGCAAGTGATTCAGATATGTCGACATATCGTCGATAATTACCTCATATGAGCATCAAAAAGGCGTTGGCTTACTCGGCGATCCCTTCGGCACTATTTGCCTACGGGTGGGCCCGATACCAAAAGGCGGTCGACGAACTAGACCGATACCAGCCTGCGTCGCCAGTGCTGCCGGGAACCTTGCATGCCATTCCGACGACATTCGGTACTGTCTCATATCGAACCATTACTGGCGACCCGCGTCTCCCGCCTCTGGTTCTCATCCATGGCTGGGGCAGAACGGGTGACTCGGCGTGGTGGACGATCGTCTGGAAAACTGATCGAACCATGATCCTCGTGGACTTGCCCGGTCACGGCAGGTCGCGTCTCCAAGGTCCATTCAGTCTCGACCTGGCCGCCGAGTCAATCATCCGGGTGATCAAACATGCCGAACTTGAGGACCCGGTAATTGTGGGTCACTCTATGGGAGGCGCCATCGCTTTGCTCGTGGGACGCAAGCTCGGCAATCAGATATCGCACATCGGGATCATTGCTTCGTCGGCTTTCTGGGTTAAACCGAAGGTTGCCGTCACGCTGGCAGCCGCGCCATACGTCATGGCACCCAACTCACCGATCATCATCCGACGTCAACATCGCCAGGCCATCCAAGTTCCCAATGAAGCGGGTCGGGTCGTCTGGGAATACGCCGCCCGCCCGGCCCGAAGCACCCTTGAGGCAACGGCGCGGGCTCTCAAATCCTTCGACGCTCGCCAGTGGGATAAGGCAGGGATGGCGCCCATCACCTGGCTGGTAACGAAAGCCGACGGCATCATCGATCCAGACGAACAGTTGACGTCTGCTCGTCTCTTCACCGACGACATCGTCGAGGTCGAAGCCGAACACTCTGTCGTGATGGACAACCCCGACATCGTCGCCCCCTTCTTGGAGGGCCTCGGCACCACCAAGCTGTCCGCGTCGAGGGGCCAGGTCGTCGACCTGTAGCCGCCGACGCCAGACAGGACACTGGCACGTCAAATCGAACTCGCGTATGCTCCAAACAGCGCATGCGTAGGAGACTTCAGGGGAGCTCGTGTCCAGCTTCATCCCGACAAAGGTTGGGCCGAACGATCGCGGCCATAGCCGTATCGAGCAGCGTCCTTCTCGCCGTGCCGGTCGGAGCAGGGGGCACATTCACAGATGACGACGGGTCGGTCCATGAAAGCGACATCGAAGCCATCGCCGCCGCCGGGATCACCTTCGGATGCAACCCACCTACCAACACCCGCTACTGCCCCACCCGACCCGTCACCCGCGCCGAAATGGCCACATTCCTCGCCCGAGCCTTCAAACTCCCCACCGCCACCGCCAACTACTTCACCGACGACGACACCTCACTCCACGAAGGCAACATCCAAGCCATCGCCGCCGCCGGCATCACCCTCGGATGCAACCCACCAACCAATGATCGGTTCTGCCCCGAGGATCCCGTAACTCGCGCCCAAATGGCCACCTTCCTCACCCGCGCCCGCAACCTGCCACCGTCGACCACCAACTACTTCACCGACGACGACACCTCACTCCACGAAGGCAACATCCAAGCCATCGCCGCCGCCCGGATCACCCTCGGATGCAACCCACCAACCAATGATCGGTTCTGCCCCCAGAATCGCGTAACTCGCGCCCAAATGGCCACCTTCCTCACCCGAGCCCTCAACCTCCCACCCGGCAATCCATTGCCACCACCACCGACCGGAGCGACAGTTGTGTTTGCGGCGGGCGGCGATCTTGGCGCGCAAGCGAGCACGGCTGCCGTCCTTGAGCAGATCCGGAACTCAAAAGCAGAGTTCCTGCTGGCACTCGGCGACATGAGCTACAACCAAATCACGCCCGAGTCAGCGTGGTGTACCTGGGTGGAGGAACAACTTGGCCCGGCTATCCCCGTGCAGTTGGCCGTGGGAAACCACGAACACGACTACGGCTCGGACGGCTCCTGGGACAAGTTCGCCCAGTGTCTACCGGACACCATGGGCTCGACCGGTCAATACCCGGCTCAGTATTATTTTGACGTCGACTCGGTCCGGGTGATCGTCGTGTCGGCCGGCCTCACCATCGACGGGCACCCATACACCTACACGCCGGGATCGGCCGATGCTGACTGGTTGACCGGTGCAATACGAGCCGCTCAAGCAGCTGACATGTGGGTGGTGGTTGGTACCCACAAACCCTGCATCTCCGTTGGGAAGAAGAGTTGCGAACCCGATCGACACCTCACCGACCTACTCATCGCCGAAAAGGTTGACCTCGTCCTCGCCGGCCACGACCACAACTACCAGCGCAGCCACCAACTCTCATGTATCACCGTCAACTCGTTCAACGCCAACTGTGTATCCGACTCGGACAATGTCCATGCCGCCGGGGCGGGTACCGTCATGGTCGTGTCGGGCGCCTTACGAGACAACTCGCTATACGCCGTGTCGGGTTCGGATTCTGAAGCTGGCTACTTCGCTGACTACATGGGGGCCAACAGCTCAGACTCTGGCGCCGGATATGTTGAGGTATCGGCCAGCCCGACCGCTCTCTACGTGCGGTTCGTCGGCATCACCACCGACCACGCCGACGCCTTTGAGATCCTCAAGTAGACCGTCCATCCAGATGACGCAACTCACCTAGAGTGGGCAGAACATATGCGATCCATTGCCCTCCGTCTGTTCCTGCTGCTGATCTTGGCTGCCGTGGCAGTATTCCTCGTTCCTAGACTCTTCGCTGCCTCCCCGGCTGCCACGACCAGCGCATCGGCCGAGACCACCGTCAGCCCAACGACCACTTTGGCGCAGAGTCTGGCTACGACATCAACCGATACCTTCGTATCGACTAGCCAGGCACCAATTCCAACAACCGTCCCTCCGATTTCCGTCGTCTTCGCTGCGGGCGGGGATCTCGGAGCCACCGACCGCACCGCCGACGTACTCCAAGCCATTGGCAACTCCAACGCACAATTCATGCTGGCGCTCGGAGATCTGAGTTACAACCACATCAAACCCGAGGCAGCCTGGTGTGCTTGGGCCATCGAGCAGCTTGGCGCGTCCGTTCCCATGCAAATTCTGGTCGGTAACCATGAAGACGACGGCGGCCCCGACGGGCTGATCGGTAACTTCGCTGAGTGTATGCCCGACCGAATGAGCTCGTCCGGCAAGTACGGCGTTCAGTACTTCTTCGATGCCGACGAAACCGTCAGGGTCATCATGATTGCGGCCGACACCAGGGTTGACGGGGAGAAATACAACTACGAGCCCGAGTCCGACCAGGAGCAGTGGCTGATCGGCGCCATCCGAGACGCACGCCAGGAAGGCATTCCCTGGGTGATTGTTGGTGGACACAAGCCGTGCATTACCGTCGGGGAAAAGCGATGCGAGTCGGGTGAGCACCTCGCCCAACTCTTGGTTGACGAGGGCGTCGATCTCGTGCTCTACGGGCACGACCACAATTACCAGCGAACCCACCAACTCTCCTGCATCACCGTCAACTCGTTCGACCCGGCCTGCGTCGCCGACGAGAGCGAGGACCTGAAGGCAGGGAACGGCACGGTCTTCGTCGTCGCAGGGGTGACCGGACGGACCGGCATGTACAAAGTCGACGAGAACGACTCGGAAGCAGGTTATTTCGCTGCCTTTCTCGGGCCAGACAACCCTGAGGCAGGTAACGGGTATGTCGAAGTCGTGGCGACATCCGACGAACTACACATGCGCTTCGTCGGCGTGACCTCCGACTTCTCAGACGAGTTCGCGATCCGCAGGTAGCCCAAAACCCGACATCGAGCCGTCGGTGACCGTACATGCGTGTACCTGCATAAGCCTTCTGGCGGAGAGATGCTGCCACTCGCCCCTGGGGTCGCGCCTCGTCCCGGCACCATCCTGAGTTCGAATCCAAACAAGGAGGATGGAATGAGTTTGAGTTCTAGAGAAACGTGGACGGTGATCCATGGGTTGATCTTGGGCACGCTGTTTCTGTTGGCGTTCGCGGGTGGCTTGGCAGGACTATGGAGTCTGCGCCCTGGCCTGGTAACTGCGGCTGGCATCAAGGAACGTATGACACGCCTTTACTACGGAATGTCAGCGTTGGCCGTTGTAGCTTGGCTGACGGTGATATCGGGTAGTTGGATCGTGTACCCCTGGTACCGGGTAAAACTGGCTCCAGTTGGCGAAGATGCCTACGCCGGTTGCGCAGGCGCCGTCCTGCCGAATGCCACCTGTTCGCCACGTGACTTCTTGAAGTCCAATGCTTCAGGGAACACCGAAACCTGGCACAACTTCGGCATGGAATGGAAAGAGCACATCAGCTGGGCAGCCCCGTTGCTGGCCACTGCGGCGGCATTCCTCGTGATCTACTACGGGCCCCGTCTAGTTGCCCGTCCATGGCTACGAGCAGCCGTCATCGTCATGATGGTGGGCGCATTCGCCGCCGCGGCCGTTGGTGGAGCATTCGGTGCATTCCTTAACAAAATCGCACCGATCGTCTGAGGAGGCACTAATGACTACAACAAAAACTGACGAACAAGTCGCCCCGGAGTTGGCAGAACTCAACCTCGCAGACAAGCCGGATGGTCCTGGTGCAGCAGCAATGCTTGCCGCAGGCATCGGGATCTTTGTGATGGGTCTGTTCACCATTTTGAGCGAGATGTCCGAACCGATCCACGACCTACTTGGCAACATGGACTTCGGAGTCGGGGTTGGCCCGCTGGCCGGTAAGTCGACATTCGGCGTCATCGCGTTCTTTGGCTCATGGGCAGTCCTGCACAGCATGTGGAAAAACAAGGACGTGGACATCAAACGAATGTTCTGGATAGGACTCATCCTGGGCGTTCTCGGAGCCCTATTCATGCTTCCACCGGTCTTCCTGGCGTTTAAATGACCACCAACACCGATATCGCCACACTCCGGGCCAACTACGTAGCCGCGTGGGCAACGGGTGTGGGGATTGGCCTGGTGGTGTTCATGGTCACATGGATCGTCGCCAATCGGGTTACCGCAAGGCTGATGTCAGTCCCTTCCGGGCCAATACTCGCCATGAGCTTGGCGATCTTGGCCGGCACCGGGGTGGCGTTACGCCAAGGGGTTCGGCTGTCACGGCCATACACGCAGAAGTAGCAACCAACTGAGCGATCGACGAGCGGGCCAGCGAAAGCTGGTCCGCTCGCTTCGCGTCGAACCGATATGGATGACTCATTCGTACAGGTCGCGGGAGTTCTATACGACCGAAGACCGACGAGAGGGATCAACCTTGAAACGACTCAATGCGATAGTCGTACTCACCATGACAATCGCCGCCTGTGGCTCGTCCGGATCGACCGACACGACCACCCTCGTGGCACCCACCACGGCGACGAACGCACCGATTGTTACGACTTCTACCACCGTTACCGACGCCACGACCACTACCACGACCGCTGCAGAGCCAGAAAATGTGCTCATGGTGATCGACTCGGAGTTCGGGCCGATTCTGGCCGACGCAGATGGCTACACGCTCTACATGTTCGTTCCGGACGATCGGGGCGACAGCGTTTGTTACGGTGATTGCGAGGCGGCCTGGCCAGTGTTCTACACGCCAGCTGCAACCGCCGAGGGTGTCGACTCAGCCTTGATCGATGAAACGACCCGGACCGACGACACGACCCAGGTCACCTACAACGGGTGGCCGCTCTACTACTTCGCTGACGACGCCGCTCCAGGAGACACCAACGGTCAGGGACGAGGAGACGTTTGGTACGTGGCAACCCCCGATGGAGTCCCAATCGTTGCGATTGGCGAGCCGGTCAACCAATTGACCGTCGTCGACTCGTCGTTCGGACCGATACTGGCGGACGCAGCCGGCAACGTCCTCTACGTGTTCCTTCCCGACGAGCAGGGCGACAGCACCTGTTACGACGACTGTGAAGCCGCCTGGCCATCCTTCCTCGTACCGTCCTACACCGGCGAAGGGATTGACGGTTCGCTTGTGGACACAACAGAACGCACCGATGCGAGCGTCCAGGTCACGTATAACGGATGGCCGCTTTACTACTTCGCCAACGACGCGACCCCAGGCGACACCACCGGTCAAGGGAGAGGCGACGTTTGGTACGTCATTGGACCAGACGGCGAGGCTATTCAAGGCTGACGGCTCTTGGGCGGGGGTTCGAAATCTGCGATACGAACCGGTGAGGCTCGGAGTGCGTACTGTTGAAGGTATTGAATGACACGAACCTTATCCGCCGCTTTCAGCGAGGCGACCCCGACGCCATACGGGCCTTGTACGGCTCGTATGGCCGCTCGGTCTTCACCGTCGCGTACGGAGCGCTCGGGGACCGATCGCTCGCCGAGGAAGCAGTTCAAATGACGTTTACCAAAGCGTGGCAAGCTGCTGACCGCTTCGACATAAACCGCGGAATCGCCCCATGGCTCTATACGATTGCTCGAAGAGTCGCAGTAGATCTCTACCGACGCGAACGCCGCCATCAGTCGTCGGAACTAGATCGTGACATCGCAGTTATGCCGCCAACATTTGAGGGCATGTGGGAAGCCTGGGAAGTCCGCGGTGCTCTCGATAAGCTCCCGAGAGACGAACGCGAGATTATTGAGACCACGCATTACAGGCAGCTGACTATGACCGAAGCCGCCGCCGAGTTGGGAATCCCAGTGGGAACCGTGAAGTCCCGCTCCCATCGCGCCCACCGCCGCCTCGCCGAATCTCTCAGCCATCTGCGCGAGGAGACGGCATGAACTGCGAAGAGTTTCAGGGTCGGTACCTGGCCGGTGACACCGGGGCAGACATGAACGCCCATCTCGACGGCTGCACCTGGTGTCGGAGCCGGGTCGAGGACCTCGATGACCTTCATCGGCTGCTGGGAACCTCCGCCATGTGGGAAACCCCTGGCGACGACCTCGAAGATGCCATCGTTTCATCACTCCAGAGAAGGTCTCACTCCACGGTGCCGATGAGGAAACCCACGAGAATTCTGGGGGCGGTTGCGGCTTTGGTCGTCGTGGTCGCCGGTGCCGCTGCATACACCCAACGCGCTCAACCCGATTGGGACATCGCTCTTCCTGCAAGTCCCGGCATCGAAGCGACTGCCAGCGTGGCCGGATGGAACACCACTTCCGGTACCCGCATGGTGTTCAGGATCGACGGTCTCGAACCGGCAGGCGCCAATGAGTTCTACGAAATATGGCTCACTGCGGCCGACGGCCGACACGTCTCTGCAGGCACTTTCATCGCGTCAGGACAGATCGAGTCATTCGCCGGCGTTTCTCGTCGTGACTTTCCGCGCATATGGATCACCCTCGAACCGAACGATGGTGACGAAGGCATCGGCGGACCGACCGTTCTTGACACCGGCAGTTAGTCGACCCGCCCCAACGCTGCTTCGTGTCTGTTGACGGTCGGCCAGGGCGATCTTCACGTGGCTTTGGCCGTTGAGGATCACTCGCCCAGCGGACGGTCCGGATACGAATCGTGCCGGTGCAGCCAGGCCATACTCCACTCCAGGTCCGACTCGTTTCTGCCGAGAGCAGTGAGATCCAGCATGTGATAGGCGCCGTTGATCATATCGAGGCCACGCGAGAAGGTCTGATACGTCAGGAATACGCGGCCGGTCTCGTCCTTGAAGAAAGCACTCATTCCAGGGGACTCTTCGCCATAGGTAGGTTGCGTTCCGAAGTTGTAACTGGCGTCTTCGTCGCCAGGATCAAAGCTGACGCCCACGTCGTAGTTGAACGATGATCCGAACGAGGAGACCCACTTGAAGTCCCACCCCATCCGTTTCTGATATTCGGCAATCTCGTCGATCGGGGCACGCGATACGGCCACCAAGGCGGTGTCACGATGAGCCAGATGAACGTCAATGCCGTTGAAATTGTCCGCCCAGAACGAACAGGAAGGACAACCCTCCACCCAACCTGGCCCCATCATGAAGTGATAGACGAGAAGTTGCCGTTTGCCGGCAAAGAGATCCGCAAATGGGATCGGACCTTCGACCGCATCAAACAGGTAGGGCTCGGTTATCTCGACCCACGGGAGGTCGCGGCGTTGACGGCTCAGATCATCTCGCTGCCTGGTCAGGGCCTTCTCAGCGGCCAGATGCTCCAAGCGCTCGGCCGTCCACTCGGTCATACCAACTATTCGTTGTTCCATCGCACCTCCATCTCAACGATATAGGAACGACGAACGGAACGGCGGGCGTTCTACAGGCCGAGTCCAGAAAACGCGGTCTAGCGGTCCTCGGGGGCTTCGTCGTAGTAGTCGAGGCGTTCGATCGGCATGACGATGGCCGTGAGCATGTTCATGATGTGGGCAGTGATCCGCTTGAGGTAGCGGTAGTAGAGCGCCCGGGCGACCGCCTGATCGGCTGTTCCTTCCGAGCGGAACGCCGCTTTGATCTTCTGGTCGTAGTCGGTGAGGAATCCGACTGCCTTGTCGATCAGTCGCTGCGCCTGAGCTTCGTCCTGGGATTTGAACGTGGCGGCTGCGTCATCAATCAGCTGCCCGACCGCGTCACGGTAGGCGAGGAGTTCATCATGATCTTCGGCAAGCTCGAAGTTGGCGCCGTACTTGGCCAGGTCATACATGTTCTTGGCATAGTCGCCGATTCGCTCGGCATCCTTGACGATGCTCATGTAGGCAAGCACCGCAGGCAGGTCAACGGTCGTCACCGCCGAACGCATCATGAGCGAGCGACGGACCCGCTGCTGGGCGGTATTTATCTCTTGGTCCGTTGACCGAACCGTCTGTTTGGTTTCCTT
This sequence comes from uncultured Acidimicrobiia bacterium, assembly GCA_965363765.1. Classification (GTDB taxonomy): domain Bacteria; phylum Actinomycetota; class Acidimicrobiia; order Spongiisociales; family JAENVV01; genus JAENVV01. The sequence goes on along the minus strand of CBDTUI010000056.1, from coordinate 7,501 downwards.
GCTCTTACCGCCACCGAACACGGCGTCTGTGGCCGCATCGAACACAGTGCGTCCATCGCCGAGCATGCTCACGAGAGTTCCTTTGACCTCATCAAGGGTCGATTCGCCGCGTCCGCGAAAAAATGCCATCACCATGGTTGTCTCCTATGTCAGAACAAGAATACCGAGAAACGGCACGAGGACGAATACCCCAAAGGTATACGCCAAAGCCAATGACTTGTGCTCGACCGCGATGTTTGCGAGCCCTTCAGCCATGGAGACCGGTATATACCGGAGCCGCGGCCAAGGGTAAACGAGCAAGATCCCCAGAATATTGAACAATGTATGCGTGAACGCAATGGTCAAGCCGTCGACGGATCCGGCCGCCATGGCAGCCAGCAGAGCGGTGATCGTGGTGCCAATGTTTGCACCGAGTGTGATCGGATAAGCGTTACGCACGAGCAGAATGCCAGACGCTACGAGCGGAATAAGAATCGACGTCGTAATACTCGACGACTGGACGGCGACCGTGACCAGCATTCCTACGACGATGCCGATGGTCCCCGACTTGGCGAGGACCGCATTGAGGGATGCTTCGATTCGATCCGCAACCAGGGTCCGCATATTCTTAGTGATGAACGTCAGCGTTACGAAGATGACGCCGATGGCCACCACAATGAGTACAACCGCCGCCGCGACCGGACTTGATATGACCGCTTCGACCCCCGTTTCACCAATTTTGGCCAGCCAACCAACCGCCTCCTTGATCGGGCTGTCGAAGGAGCCACCCAGGCTGCCTTCGACGAACAGGCCGGCGATCCACGAGGCCCCGCTGTGAAGAAAGCCGGTAAGTATCTCAAGCGGGAGCAAGACGATCACCACGAGAACATTGAAAAAGTCATGCATTGTCGCCGCCGCGAAAGCCAACCGGAATTGGTCGCTCCTCCGGGCATTGGTCAGCGATACGAGGGTATTCGTGACCGTGGTCCCGATGTTGGCACCCATGATCATCGGAACAGCCGCCTCGACCCCGACGACGCCACTTGCCACGAGTCCGACGATCGTGGCCGTTGTGACCGAAGACGACTGGACGAGGACAGTGGCGAGAATGCCTACGAACAAACCCGCCAACGGATTCGAGACGCTGGCGAACAGCGGATCGGTGTAATCCGATCCAATGCCCTTGATGCCGGATTCGAGCATCTTGACTCCGACGAGGAACGTATACAACAGCGTTACTACGAGAAGCGCTCGGACCGAAGACGGAAGACGTGGGCCGGGCGTCGTCATCGAGTGTTCTGGGTTAGCCACCGAAAAAGTCCCGTCCCGTAATCGTTCGAAGGTCGCTGGGAGGTTACACGACTCAAGCGAATCTCCTGCCGGTTCGAACCTGCCAAATGGCCTCTGCAAAGAATTCGTGCGCCTCGATCACCGCAACCGCACTGGGGGATATAGGAGATCGCGGGACGAGGCGCACGAAACTTAAGACCGTCGGCACCCCACATCAACAGGACGGATTCCCGGAGGGTAGAAGGGGAACGGGCGCCGGTAACCAGAGGAAGCATCCTGGAACACGATCGAACCCAGCCAGGGGTGTATCTGCCCCTGCCTGACCGACCTCCGACGCCCCCTAGCGAACATACCCTCTTCCCAATGCCCCGCGACCATATTGGCCAAGCTGCCTCCCCATCGGACTCTATCAAAAGTCCGAGCTCGGGGGGACAGAAATTCGCGGACACGATGGCCTGGCGCGGGGATCGATCCGCCCGGTAGGTGGCTGCGTAGAAAAAGAGCAATGGCCGACTCAAGGACTTCTTCGAGGAACGCCAGGCCCGCCTATCCCACCGAGCTTGCACATCTCCATGCAAGACTCTCGACGCTCAAGCATGTCGATACCCCGAGCCTCAGCCTGGCCGCGATTCATCTGGGCGGTCCCCCGCCCCAATCCGAGCCGGGTCTCGCCGCCCCGCCGACCGTAGAGTTTTCAAATTCGTTCGTAAGAATCTGAACTGGCAACCGTTCCGCTTGTGCAGTCGGATCGGGCAAGTCATAATGCCGCCATCTGATAGGTTCAAACACGAAACGTTTGTCACTAGTCGATCACCAGGTTCAAAGTAACGTCACGGAGGCTCCACCAATGTCCACGCCCCATCGCTCCATCAACCTCGTGACAGCCATACCGGGGCCTCGCAGCACTGCACTGGTGGCTCGTCGCGAACGCGCTATGGCGAACGGGGCCTCCAAACTTACCCAGATCGCCATTGCCTCGGGAAATGGCGCGGTCGTCACCGACGTAGACGGGAATCAACTCCTCGACTTCGCTGGCGGAATCGGCGTGCTGGCCGCCGGGCACTGCCCACCCACTGTCGTTGAAGCAGTCCGAGCTCAGGCTGAAAACCTTCTCCATATGTGTGCAATCGTCGCTACCTACGAGCCCCTCGTAGAGGTTGCCGAACTCCTCAACGAGATCACTCCGGGATCGTTCGCGAAAAAGACAGTCCTCATGAGCAGCGGGGCCGAGGCGGTCGAGACGGCTGTGAATGTTGCCCGATCGGCGACTGGCCGGCAAGCAATCGTCGTGTTCGAGGGTGCCTATCACGGCCGGACCAACCTGACGGCTTCAATGACGTCGAAATATGCGCTCTTCAAAAAAGGCTATGCCCCATTCGCCCCCGAGGTATACCGCTTCGACTTCCCCAACGTCTATCGGCGGCCCGAAGAGATGAGCGACAAAGGGTATATTGACTGGTCAGTCGCCCGTTTGCACGATCAGTTCATCTCCCGAGTTGACCCCAACGCGGTCGCAGCCGTCGTCATCGAACCTGTCCAGGGCGAGGGCGGCTTCTTGCCGGTGCCTACTGCGTTTATGGAAGCCATCCGAGAACTCTGCGACCAGCACGGCATGGTTCTTATCGCCGACGAGATCCAGTCGGGCATGGGCAGGACGGGAAAGCTGTTCGCGATCGAACACTCGGGCGTGGTCCCCGACCTCGTCACAACTGCCAAATCGCTTGGTTCGGGCATGCCTATTTCGGCAGTGACCGGCCGCGCTGAGCTGATGGATGCCCCGCATCCAGGCGGGCTCGGCGGCACCTACAGCGGGAATCCACTCGCCTGTGTCGCAGCCATCGAGTCCATCAAGATGATCGCCGATCCCGGGTTCCTTGAGCATGCCACCGCCATCGGGGACCACATGCGTCGGCGACTCGAAGAGATGCAGGCCGCCCACCCCGATTTGATTGGCGACGTTCGTGGGTTGGGGCCAATGCTTGTCGCCGAGATCGTCAAAGACCCAATTTCAAAGGTCCCGGACATGGAATCGACGGGTGCCATTTGCGCAGCGACCGTGGTCAGAGGTCTCATCACCATCCGAGCCGGACTGTATTCCAACTGCGTTCGGTTCCTCCCGCCGCTCGGCATCAGCCACGAGCAGGTCGACGAGGCAATGGATGTCGTGGCGGAGGCCGTCGCCGAAGTATCGGCTGCTCGCTGAACTACCTGGTTCCCCAGTCGTACGTCTGTTTCACCAGCCGTAGGTAGGTGAACACTTCTGAAGACGCCACGCTTTCGATGTTGCGAATGCGATTCATTACCTGCATGAGATGCTCAGTCGTTTCGCAGACGAGTTCAATCATGACGTCGAAACGGCCAGCCGTGATTACGACATAGTCCACCTCGTCGATCTCGGCAATCGATTCGGCAGCCGTGTCTAAGTCACCTGACACGTTGATCCCCATCCAAGCTTGCGAACTGAACCCGAGAGTGGTGGGATCGGTAACCGCCACCACTTGCATGACGCCCTGTTCAGTCAGACTCAGAACCCGTTGACGCGCAGCCGCCGGCGACAGCCCGACCAGCGGTCCCAATCTCGAGTAGGGAATACGTCCGTCGTCCTGGAGATGGTCGATGATCGCCTTGTCTGTGGCATCAAGCTCTACGGACCCTGGCATTCTGGCAACCCTTTCCTGGGCATTTCGCCCACCCTAACGGGCGAGCAATCGATTCGACGGAAAAAGCGAGCAAGAACTGTCGAATCAACCGAATCAGGACCCTGTCCAAAGTAATACCACCGTTCGGCCCGCCCCACCACCTCATCGACTGTGCATCCACGGCTCTATAGCTCCCATTGATGCACAGTCGATCAAAGAGTGGGCAGCGAAAATCCTCCGGCTAAGCGGGATCGGGTCTCCGCTGGGCCGCCTAGTCTGCCGATCAGTGACCACTGAGATCATCCCTTATGCATGATCCGCAACTTCTCCTCGACGAGACGACCGAACTCGTCGCCCATTGGCTGTCGGTCGCCAAGGAAACCGAAACTGCCGAAGATCGCGCTTCGACCGGTCCACTTCAGGAGCTGATCGAGGACCCGTCTGGCGTTTCGTTCACCATGCGGTTCATCGACCGGGTTACTCGGCCCGATGACGATCGGGTGTCGGCGACCCAGCTTGCGTCACTGGTCACGAACAGATCACTCCCCCGCTTTCTTTCCCCGCTCGACAGAAGTCTTTTGAAAGTCGGTGCCCGGCTGGGACCATTGCTCCCCGGCATCGTGATGCCCCTCGCCCGCCGCCGGATGCGCCAGCTAGTTGGGCACCTCATCGTCGACAGCGAAGAGTCCAAACTCGTCGACCACCTCAAGGTCCGCCGCGATCAGGGGTTTGCCCAGAACGTCAACCTCCTCGGGGAAGCCGTACTCGGGAGCCGCGAAGCCAAGAGCCGGTTCGATGCGATCTTGGCGCTAATTGCCGATCCGTCAGTGGACTACGTATCAGTGAAGCTGTCGGCGATTGTCTCGCAGCTAAACCATTGGGACTGGGACGGCAGCCTGGCCCGGATCCGGTCCGCACTCAGCGACCTGCTTGACCTGGCAACCACGACTTCACCTCCAACATTCGTCAACTTCGACATGGAGGAATACCTCGACCTCCATCTCACGATGGCCGCCTTCCAGGAAGCGCTCAACGAGCGGCCAACCGTCGAAGCGGGAATCGTGCTTCAGGCGTACCTGCCGGACTCGTTCCAAGCGCTTCAAGAGTTGGTCAGTTGGGCAACGGAGCGCAAAACACGGGGCGGCGCCGACATCAAGATTCGGCTGGTCAAAGGCGCCAATCTGGCGATGGAGCGGGTCGAGGCGGCCATCCACGGATGGGAACCGGCCCCGTACCGAACCAAGAACGAGGTTGACGCCAACTACAAACGATGTCTCGACTGGGTACTGACGACCGAGCACACCCAAGCAGTGACGATTGGTATCGCCAGCCACAACCTCTTCGATGTCGCCTGGGCACATCTGATCGCCGACCAACGCGGCGTTGCCGACCGGATTCAGTTCGAGATGCTGCAGGGCATGGCTCCGTCCCAAGCTCGGGTAGTGCGCGACGCCACCCCGGATCAGCCTCTGGTGCTGTATACGCCGATCGTGGCCCGCGAGCACTTCGACGTAGCCATCAGTTACCTGTTCAGGCGACTCGAAGAAAACGCCGCACCCCAGAACTTCATGCGTTCCATCTTCACATTGACCCCGGGGACTGCCGAGTTTGAACGCAGGGAACAGGAATTTGCAACCTCACTAGCGAGTCGCTGGGAGGTGGGGGCAGAACCACAGCGACATCAATTGCGTCCCACCCCAGAGTCGGCTTCTGCAACCGTTGGCTCGTTCACGAACGAGCCAGACACCGACTCCGCCCTCCCCGCCAACCGAGATTGGGCAATGGCCTTGCTGGCAGCAGAAACCCAGGTCGAACCGACAGTTGCGCTCACGACTGACGTAGCCACTATCGAATCGGTTCTCGAACGAGCGAAACGTGCCCAACCTGGGTGGCAAGCAACGCCTCTCGCCGAACGCCAACGACTCCTACACGAGGCCGCTAACGTCCTGGCTCGCCGACGCGGTGACCTCATCGGGGCCATGGTCCATGAAGCGCACAAAACGTTCGAACAGGCCGACCCTGAGGTATCCGAAGCCATCGACTTCGCCTGGTATTACGGTGACCGGGCCGTCGGATTGTCACACGAGGAGGCCACGTTCGAACCCCTCGGCACCGTGGCCGTTGTTCCTCCCTGGAACTTCCCTACAGCCATCCCTTCTGGAGGAGTCCTGGCCGCTCTGGCAGCTGGCAACTGCGTCATCTTGAAGCCAGCACCCGAAACCCCCCGCTGTGCCGAAATTGTCGCCGAAAGCCTCTGGGAGGCGGGAATCGACCGGGACGTCCTTCAATTCGTTCGCACCCCCGATGACAACGTCGGCAAGCGCCTGATCACCGGAGTTGACGGAGTAATTCTCACGGGCTCGTCGGAAACGGCGGCCATGTTCAAAGAGTGGAATCCCCGCCTCCGCCTGTTCGCCGAAACGAGCGGAAAGAATTCGCTCATCATCACCCCACACGCCGATATTGACCTCGCCGTGACCCATCTCGTTGCGTCTGCTTTTGGGCACGGTGGCCAAAAGTGTTCGGCTGCATCACTGGCGATCTGCGTCGGACCGGTATATGACTCGCCACGCTTTCGACGCCAGCTGGTCGACGCAGTCGAAAGCCTTGACGTCGGACCAGCAACGGACATTTCGAGCACAGTCGGACCGTTGATCGGGCCGCCGCCACCCAAGCTACAGCGCGGACTCGAGGTACTCGATCCCGGCGAGGAATGGCTGGTCGAACCGCACCAGCTAGGTGAAAACCTCTGGTCGCCTGGCGTCCGGATCGGCGTGAAGCCAGGAAGCTGGTATCACCAGACCGAATGTTTCGGACCGGTTCTCGGAATCATGGCAGCGAGCGATCTCGACGAAGCCATCGCATTGCAGAACGGCAATGATTTCGGCCTTACCGGCGGAATACACACCCTTGACCCCAACGAGATCGACGAATGGATCGACCGGGTTGAAATCGGCAACGCCTACGTGAACCGACAGATCACCGGTGCCATCGTCCAACGGCAACCGTTCGGCGGATGGAAGAAGTCAAGCGTTGGACCAGGCGCCAAAGCTGGCGGACCGAACTACGTGGCGCAACTCGGGACCTGGCACCCGGACGCACCGATTGACGCAAACGTATTGCGGTCAAGCTCCATCGCCGACCAGGCCCTCTGGGAATCAGAGTTCAGTATCGAGCACGATCCAACCGGCCTGTATTGCGAAGCCAACATCTTCCGATATCGGCCACTTGAGGCAATCGGCTTCATTGTTGGTACTGGAGCGAGCGAGGCTGAAATCGGTCGTGTGACCGCAGCCGCCGCCGTATCCGGGTGCTCGCTCCTTCGCTTTGATGTCCAGTCGCGCGAAGACCTGGCCCTCTGGGCGAAAACCGCTGGCGTCGATCGGGTCCGGACTATCGGTGAAATCTCTGATCAACTCAGAGCGACAGCCGCCTTAGCCGGAATCCACCTGGCCGATGACCCCGTCACTGCCAACAGCTTCCTTGAACTACGTCATTTTGTTCGAGAGCAAGCTGTCAGCCGGACGTTGCATCGTTTCGGCAACATCGTGGTCGACTAACAGTGGTCGACTAACAGTGGTCGACTAACAGTG